>DBFRXD010000008.1:0-18022 GCA_048502435.1 Collinsella aerofaciens | reverse complement strand
CGCGACGGCCTTGAGCGCCCGCCCGTGCCCCATGCCCCGCGCCCTGCAGGCCCGGTAGTACTCGCCGTAGCGCCCCGAGGACCTCACCAGGCTGTTGCACGAGAAGATCAGCAGGGACTTGAGCCTCGCGTCGCCGCGCCTGGACGCCCTGACCGACCTCACCGACGTGCCGGAGCTCCTCACCCTCGGGGCTATGCCGCAGTACGAGGCCAGGTGGTCGTGGTCCGGGAACCTCCCGATGTCGACCGACACCGCGAGCTGCGCCGCGGTCCTCGGGCCGATGCCGGGCACGGTGAGCAGGCACGCGTAGGTCTCGTCGCCCTCGAGCAGCGCCGCCGTCTCGGCCTCGAGGGCCCCGGCCTCGTCGAGGGCCTCCGATATCCGGGCGGCCAGGAACCTGACCTGCCTGTTCTCGGCCTCGACGAGCGCCGGCGGGGGCGCGGTGGAGGCGGCCGCGGCCTCCCCGGCGGCCTCGGCCCGCGGGCCCTCGGCCCCGGAGCGGGCGATCCCCCACGCCCCGCCGAACCCGGCGAGCAGCTCCAGCCACCGCCGGTCCGACAGGTCGACCGCGGCCTCGAGGGCCGGGCAGGACTCGAGCAGCACCGCGCGCAGGCGGTTCTTGTCCCTGGTCGCGCAGGCGACGACGTGGTCGCGCTGCGACGAGAGGGCGCGAGCGGCCTCGAGGGCCTCGCCGCGGCCCGGGACCCCCGACAGGGAGTCCGGCACGCCCAGGGCGGTCCGCGCGATCACCGCGGCGTCGCGCTCGTCGGTCTTGGCCTCGCCGGCGAACAGGCCCGCGGCGCGGCTGGCGGCGAGGCCGGGCAGGTAGGCGACCCCGAGCCCCGCGGCGCGGGCCCGCCTCACGGCGAGGGACCCTATGTTGCGGAACTGGTCGACGACGACGAGCGTGCCGGCGGGCGCGGAGGCGAACAGCGCGTCGAGCTCGGCCTCCCTGTTGCGGACGGGGGCGCTGTCCAGCACCTCCCCGTCGCGGTCGATCAGGCAGGCCCAGTGCGATGACTTGCCGACGTCCAGGCCGAGCACGGCCGCGGGTCTGGTGGATGGCGCTTTCACGGTGGTATCCTTCCGGTAGTCGTTCGACCGGATGGCCTCCCCCTCGGCACTCACATTACCAGCCGCGGCACCTGCCCGGCACTTTCCTATCAGCCGTCGGGGGCGGCGCGTCCCGCGCCGGCAGCACCCAACGGGCCCTCTCGGGGGCAGGGACGTTCGGCCGTGCGCGGGCGCCCGGTCGGCGGCCCGTTCTGGGCGCGCCTCAATCGTAGCCCGAGACGGTCCCGGGCTGACAATTTCGACTGTAATGGACGTACTTAAATGACCGAAACCACTCATTGGGGACAGACTTAAATGAGTGCCGCCAGGGACGCTCTTTCGCCACCCGGCGCTCAGGGACGTTCCTTTTCTGTCGGCAACTGGGGACAGTCCTTGCCGACCCGGTCGGCAAGCCGGCGAATCGGCAAAGACTGTCCCCGATGACTAGTCGTTTAAGAACGTCCCCGATGACTAGTCGTTTAAGAACGTCCCCAATGACTAGGTGGCTAGGCGCGGGATTTGGCGTGTGCGAGGGCCAGGCCTACGGCGGCGATGGCCGCGGCAAAGAGCACCGTGACGCCCAGATCGCAGGCGATCTCGCCCAACACGGTGGACGTCAAATCCGAGGCAAGCGCCTTGCTGATCGCGTCGTTCACCCAATACGTCGGCACAAAGTGCGCCACCGTCTGCACGGCCGGGCCCATCAGCGACAGCGGCATCCAGGCGCCGCCCAAAAACGTCATGAGCATGCCAAGCAGGTTGCCCACGCCGTTGAGCAACTCCTCGCGCGCACCCAGGCTCGAAAGCGCAAAGCCAACGGCCAGCAGCGTGCACGCCAGGGCAAACGTCGCCGCCAGCGCCAGGCACACGCGACCAACGCCGACCTCGGCGACCGCGCCGGCAAAGCCCACGACGCCCATCATGCTCGACACAAACCAGATGCAGACGGTGATTACAGCGGCGGCCGCAAACACGGCGAGCGAACGCTGACGCTCGGGGATTGGGCCGGCATCCATACGACGCACGCGCTCGGGCTCGTTCATGCCCGAGAATACCAGCCCCACCGACACGATGACCGACGAGATAATCGCGTACGCACCAAAGTTGAAATACGACTCGAGCGTGGCGGCGGCAGTCGAGTCGACCTTGACCTGCTCAATCTCGACCTCCGCGCGCTTGGCGGCGGCATGCTCGGCGGCCTTGGCGACGCTGCCATTAGAAGCGGCGGGCTCTAGGGCCGCCGCAGCGCCCGCGAGCGAGATCCAGCGCGAGGCCTCGGCAGACGCAAGCGCAGCAGCCATGGTGCCGGCACCGTAGGTCACATCGAGCTTGGGCAGGGACTCCCCCACGCGGGCGGCTGCAACGAGGTCGTCCTCAAACCCCTCCGGGATAAAAAACACGCAGTCGGCGCTGCCCTTGGCGCTATTGCTCTTGGAGAGCGCGTCCGCAAGATCGTACGTATCGTCGCCGACGCCCGTGACCAGCTCAAAACGCGACCCCAGATGCTTGGTAAGCGCACGCGAAAGATCGCTGTCGTCGCGGTCGACCACGACCACGTTGGTGTCATAGGGCTTGTACTCGGTGAGCTGCGACGAGTTCCAACTCACCGATGCCGCGATAAACACACCCAGCAGCGAAATGAACACCGTGTAGATGAGCAAATAGAGCGGGTGCGCGAGCGCCATGCGAAGCGCAGTCTTAAAGGTGCTCATAGCGGCTCCTTCCAAAGATCAGCGTGGCGGCGGCAACGAACAGCAGCGCCATAAGGACCAGCGCGCCGGCGCGAACGGCAAAGGGGCCCAGGTCCTCAAAGAAATACAGGCGGTTGAACATGTCGCAGATGAGCTTGACAGGGTTGAACCAGCACTCGGCCGGGCAGGCGCGGGCGACGTCGTCGGCGAGCGCCATCGCCGGCTCGCCGTAAAGCCCGGCGAACAGGGCGCACGTGGTGGCGAAGCCCGTGAGGATGCCCGACTTGGACGCCTTGCCGCCCTTAACGGGAAGCGTGCCCACAAAGAGCCCCAGGCCCGTGGCGGCAAGCGCGGAAGCGGCACCGCCCACCAGACACAGCCCCTCGCGCCCGCCAAAGTCGACGCCCACGACCAGACGCACGTAGCCGATCGTGATCGTCATCGAGGCGAAGGAGACCAGCCACGAGCCGACAAAAATGCCGGCCAGCGACGCCGTCTTGGAAAGGCCGCCCACGCAGCGGCGTGCGCCAAGGCCGGACAGATTGGGTTGCAAATCGACGACGCTCAAGGCGGCAAACTCGGCAGACATCATCGCGACCAGGCCAAAAAGCGCGTAATAGTAGATGACCGTGCCATCGGGCGTGGTGCGTGTCAGGCTTACGCGGCGGGTGCCGCCCTCGAGCGACAGGGCGCGCGCAACCGCCTCGGAGTCGACGAGCGCCGCCGGGTTGTCCTGGGCAATCTGGGACATGAGCTCGGCATTTTGCGTATACGAGCTCGCCACCGTCTCAAGGATGCTGCGGTCGGTGAGCACCGACGACGCACGAGAGCTGTCATAGCTCGAAAGCAACGTGAGTTTGGGCGTGCCCGCATCGTCGACCGTATAGATGCCCGCGACCTCGCCGGCCTTGAGCGCACGGTTCGCATCGGCTGCGTCGTCGCACTCGTGGATCTCGAGCAGTTGGTCGTCGCCTTCCTTGGCAAGCGACGTCGCCACATCCTTAAAGGTCGAAGCGTCCCAAGCCTCGTCCGTCACGATGGCAACCGGCACCGGATCGATCTTGCCGTCGGAGCTGAGATTCGCAAACATAAACATGAACATCGTGGAAAGCGCGATGGGAAAGAGAGCGCCCCAAACCCACGTGCTCGGCCGGCGCAGCAGCGTCTTGACCGTAATGATAATGGTATTGAACATGGCTGCCCCCTAGTCGCGCAGCTCGCGGCCGGTGATCTCGAGGAACACGTCGTTGAGGGTCGGCGGCTCGCTCCACACGCGGCCGAGTGCCACGTCGGCGGCACGCAGCGTGTCGAGGATGTCGACCAAATTGTGCGGGCTCGCTTCGCAGGTACAGACGAGCTCGCCGCCGGACAGCTCAACCGAAAGCACGTGCTCGAGGGCGCGCAGCCGCTCGACCGTGGCGGTCTCGACGGCGCCGACCTCGACCGTCACGCGCTCGCCCATCTGAATCATGCGCTTGAGCTCGTCGTTGGTGCCCTGCGCCAGCACGCGGCCGCCGTCCATGATCATGATGCGGCTGCAAATCTGCTCGACTTCCTCCATGTAATGGCTGGTATACACCACCGTGGCGCCCTCGTCGCGCAGGCGGCAGATACCCTCCAGGATGGCGTTGCGGCTCTGCGGGTCGACCGCCACCGTGGGCTCGTCAAAAAAGATGAGCTCGGGCTTGTGCGCGATGCCGCAGGCAATGTTGAGACGACGCGCCAGGCCGCCCGAGAGCTTGCCGGGGCGGAACTTGGCAAAGTCGCCCAAGCCGACAAAGTCGATGGCCTCGTCGACCAGCGCACGGCGGCGCTTGCGGTCGTTGACGTAGAGACTGCAGAAATAGTCGATGTTCTCGCGCACGGTGAGCTCGTCGAACACCGCAACTTGCTGCGGGACCACGCCGATGCGGCGCTTGAGGTCATAGCGGGCGGGCGTCATGGGTTCACCGAACAGCTCGATGGTGCCTTTGTCGTAGGCGAGCAGCTGCAGAATGCAGTTGATGGACGTGGTCTTGCCCGAGCCGTTGGGGCCCAGCAGGCCAAAGATCTCGCCGGGGGCGATGCTCAGATTAAAGTGGTCGAGCGCGATAAGATCGTCGTAGCGCTTGACGAGATTTTCGACGTGGACGATGTCTGTCATGAGGCGGCCCTTCTGTTGATTGCGGCCCGGTACGATTGCATCATCGCAGGAGCCGCCGGCGCGCACCAGTGAGCTTTGTCACGAGTGCGAGGGTCTTGGTCGTGCGGCACGCTGACGCCCCCGCTTTGTCGCGCGGGAGGAATGTCACGGTTGCGCAGGCGGTCCCTCCACCACACGCAGCTTCGCGTACAATACCCGTATGAACAGGCTTTTCGACAAATCGATCGTGCTGGCGTGCTGTATTGCGGCCGCCATGGATCTTGCTGTGGACGCTCGCCTGGTCGCGGCGTTTTGCCTTGGCGTTATTGCCACCTCGCTGGCCGAGGTCGCACAGGGAAACCGCGCCCGCCGTGCAAGCGAGGCCGCGAGCTACGTCTACATCATCGCAGCTGTCTTCGTGCCGCCGTTTGTGCCGTTTGCGCCTCTCGTCCTCTATGACATCGCGCGGCGCGTGCGCCGTGAGCACGCCTGGGTCGCGCTGGGCATTGGCTCCGTCTTTGCCTTTGCGCTCGTCGCGGACCTTCGCACCGACGCGCTTACCGCCCGAACGCTCCTGCTGGCCGCCATCCTTTCGGTTGCCGCCACCTTGCTATCGCTACGTACCGCCCAGTTGGAGCGCGAGCAGCTGCGCATGCGCCGTACCCGCGACGAGCTGCAGGAACGAGCCCTCGCGCTCGAGGCGCGCAACCGCGATCTTGCCGACCGCCAGGACTACGAAGTCGAGCTCGCGACGCTCGCCGAACGCGCCCGCATCGCGCGCGAGATCCACGATAACGTCGGGCACCAGCTCACGCGCGCCTCACTGCAGGCCGAAGCCCTGCGCGTGGTCCACGCCGACGAGCCCGGCGTCGCCGCCGATTTCGCCGACGTCAAACGCACGGTTGACGAGGCGCTCCAGCTCGTACGCGCCAGCGTCCACGCCCTCAACGACAACGCCGTCGACCTCTCCGTACAGCTCGAGAGCATCGTTGAAGGCGCACGCTCGGACGGCGACCCGCAGATTGAGCTTGAAGTTATGACCGAACATGCGCCCGCAAACGTCGCCAACTGCTTTGCGGCGGTCCTGCGCGAGGCGCTCTCCAACACCATGCGCCACGCTTGCGCCCAGACCGTCACCGTACGATGCATGGAGCATCCGTCGTTTTACCAGCTCATCGTTACCGACGATGGGACGGGCGGGACCCAGGCGAGCAGCCGTGGCGTCGCGGAAGGCATGGGGCTCGGCTCCATGCGCGAGCGCGTCGAGGCGCTTGGCGGCACCTTTACCGCCGGCCCGCGCGCCGGCTCCCCCGGCTGGCGCGTGTTTGCCACCACTCCCAAACAGCAAGGAGATGAGGGCCGATGAGGCTCATCGTTGTCGACGACGACCGCTTAGTGGTCGATTCGCTCAAGATTATCCTGGGCGCCCAGCCGCAGATCGAGATAGTGGGCACCGGCGCTAACGGCAATGAAGCAGTTTCGCTCTATGCCGAACACGCGCCCGATATCGCACTGCTCGACATCCAGATGCCGGGGCGCGACGGACTTTCGGCGGCACGCGAGATCCTTGAGCGCGACCCTGCGGCGCGCGTGGTGTTTCTGACGACATTCTCGGATGACGAATACATTGTGTCGGCGCTCAAACTGGGCGCGCGGCTACTTGATTAAAACCGACGTCGCTGCCATCCCTCCCGCGTTGACACAGGTCATGGATGGCAAACGCGTGCTCGAGGGTAAGGCGATCGAGGATATCAACTTTGATGGGGCGGGCGTCGAGGCCGGCACGACCCGCCGGCCCGCGGCCTTTGTCAGCCTGACCGACCGCGAGTTCGAAGTCGCAGAGCTCATCGCCCGCGGCCTCGACAACAAGGAGATTGCCGCCACCGCCTATATGGGCGAAGGCACCGTGCGCAACCACATCAGCTCGATCCTGGCAAAGATGGGCCTACGCAACCGCACACAGATCGCCATCGCCTATCTGCGAGGGTAATTACCCAACGACCGACCGCCCCGGCATAGCAAAATGGCTGTTATCGATTTAATGCCATTTCAAAACCATGCCGGATTACGGGGCTAAACTCAGAGCCCCATCCATACCTGCGTTTTCTGCAAGATGACGGCTCGTCTACCTGCGGTTTTATTTTCACGAATATCGGCATGGTTGGGGACTCGTGATTCAGCCCCGTAAACCGGCATAGTTTTGTTCAGGCGACCCCGCACGAGTGCCTCCGCCAGCCTCGCGGGACCAAAATAATCCGTTTTCCTTCGCCCCCAAGGAATCAGCCGGAACCGCTCGCCACGAAACCGGCCCATCTACTACGTTTGACTCAATACCCCCGACCATACCCCCGTTTTGCAGAAAACCGCAGGCGTTCTACCTGCGGTTTTGTTTTCGCGTTTTTGGCATGGTTGGGGGTAAGGGACTAAACGTAGTAGATGGGCCGGTTTCGTGGCGCCCCCGGCACACAAAAGTGCCGCCACGGAGGAGGGAGATGCCTCCGTGGCGGCTGGGGATAGGAGTAGGTCGGGATTTAGCCCTGCCGGCCGCCCGGGGCCTTTTGGCCCCGGGCGCTGCCAGCGTGCCTAGCGCTTACGGATACCCCAGACCAGGGCTCCGACGCCGGCCATGGCGATAACAAATGCCATGAGCAGTGCGGCGGCCTGCTGGTCACCCGTGGTGGGCAGGAAACCCTTAACCGTCTTGACGATGTTCGTCACGGTCTTGGGCGTGCCGGGATCGGGCATCGGCACGGGCGTCTCGGGCTTCTTGTACGCGTTGTTGAACACGATACCCTCAACGCTCTTGTCGCCCTTAGTATAGGTAACGCTCGCCTTGAGGTTACCCTCACCGTCGTCGACCACGTTGACGGTCGCGGTAAAGACGGACTTGTCATAGGTCATACCGGCCTCGTCGCCCTTGACCTCGCTGATGGTGTAGACGTGCGTGCCGGGCTCGCTGTACTCGAACTTATCGAAGCTGATCTTACCGTCGGCATCGTTGGTGACGGTGGACTCGATGCCCTCGCCAACGAGCTTAAAGCTAAACTCGTCCTTCTTGAGCTCGCGCCCCTCGAGCACCTTGATGGCGCCGATGGAGACCTGCGTAGGCATGGCGTGATACTTGTTGGTAAAGCCAGCCGCCTCGGTAGTTCCCACGAGCTTGTGCGTCACGGTCAGCGTGCCATCGCCGTTGTCGGAGACGGTGGTCACGACGGTGTAGGTCGTACCGTCATAGGTGACGCCCTTGTACAGGCCGAGCGCGTTGGGGCAAGCCTCGCGCAGCGTGTACGTGTGCGTGCCGGGTGCCTCGTAGTGGATCGGGCTCAGCGTAACGTTGCCGTTGACGTCGTTGGTGCCGCCTGCAACAACCACGCCGTCCTCGAGCAGCTCAAACGTGAACTCGCCGGCTGAAAGGTCGCGTCCGGTCAGACGCTTAACCGTCTTGACCTGATCGGTCGCGGAAGAATCGGTGGGCGCCACGCCGTAGGTGTTGGTAAACGTGAAGGCCGCACCGTCGTCGCCTTCGTGCACGACGCTCAGATGTCCAGTGCCGTCGTCGGTCACGGTGTAGGAAACCTTGCGCGTGGCGTTGGCATCGTTAGTCACGCCAGGGGCGCTACCGGACTCGGTCACCGTATAGGTAAAGGTGTGCGAGCGCGGAGCGGTGGGGGTTGCGGGATCGGACTCGTCGGTGTCAGTGGCGTCGGTGTCAGTGGCGTCGGCGTCAACCTCGGCCTCGTCGGCGTCGGCCTTATCGGTCGCATCGTCCGTCACGCCCAGAGCGCGGTTGAGGTCCTCGAGCGTAAAGTGAATCTTGCCAAAGTCCACGTTGCCAGCCGCGTCGTTGGTTGCGGTCGTGCGCTCGGGCATCGGGGCACCAGCCTCGTCGGCGGTCACGGTAAAGGTGAACTTGCCCGTGATGTCAGCCGGGGTCAGGCCCTCGGCAGCTTGGAGCTTCTTAGTGCCGGTGAGCGCGGCATCGACGGCTTCGGCGCCGTAGACGTTTTCGAACAAGGGCTCGACGCCGCCGTAGTCGACCGTTGCCGTCAGGGTACCGTCACCGTTGTCGACGACGATAACCTTAAAGCCAAAGCTCCACGTTGTAGCGGAAACGCCATTAGGCAGCCCGAATAAATCTTCGTAGGCCGTGTAGTTAATGGTCCAGGCGAGCTTACCGTCCTTATCGGTACGATAAGCAAGCCCAGCCGCCTCAAGATTGGCAAGCATCTTAGTGTCGTAGTGCAGCGTATCAAAGCTCACGTGCCCGCCGATATTGGGCTTGAGGTTTTCGTATGCCACAAGCTCACCCTGATAGGCGATGCCGAACCAGAACTCGCCGTCGGCCATCGGGCGGCCGGTCAGAGTCTTGGTGGCAACGACCTGAGCGGCGGTGCCGCCAGGCGTGTTGGTCGTAGCGCTGTAACTGTTGTGGAACGGCACCAGGGCCTTCTCGACCTTGTTCTCGCCACTCTTGTGGACCGTCTCATGCGTGCCCTCGGGACCGCCGGAAACGGTCGTCGTGGCGGTAAGCGTACCGGCACCGTCATCGGCGACGGCGATCGTCACGGTACGCACGGCGTCGTCGTAGGTGTAACCGGGCTTGCTGTCATTCTTCTCGGCTACGGTGTACGTGAAGGTCTTGCCAGCGTCAGCCTGCGTAAACTTGACCTCATGGCCAGCTAGGATGTCGATCAGGCCGACCGTTGCCTCTGCCGTCGCAGGGGACTTGAAGTTGTTGGCTCCGGGCAGCAGGCCAAGCGCGTTGGCCGAGGCCTCGTCGGCAGGCTTCACGGTAAACGTGAACTGACCCTCGGTCATAGGACGTCCGGAGAGGCTCTTGCTGAGCTTGAGGCCGCCGGCCGCAGTGTAGTTAAGCTCAGTGCGGTACGTGTTGGTGAAGTGTCCGTTTTCCTTCTTGGTGACATTGGCGGTCAGCTTGCCCTCGCCGTCCTCAGTCACGGTCACTTCGGCGGTCGCGACATGCCCGTCATACGCCATGCCGGCCGCGTTACCCGCGTTCTCGCGGATCTCGTACGTGTAGGTTCCGGCAGCCGTGTAGCGGATCTTGCCGAACTTGACGGCAGCGATGCCATCCTTCACATCGTGCTTGTTCACGGTCACGGTTGCAGGATCGGGCAGCGGGGTGCCCTCGGCGGCGGTGATGGTAAAGCTGAACTTGTCGGAGTCCGTCCAGTCGCGACCGTCGATAGCCTTGCTCAGATCAAAGTCGAGCTCTGCGTCGAGCGGGGTCACGCTGTAGGTGTTCTTGAAGGTCGCAGCCGTGGCGTCCTTCAGGACATGCTCAGCCTTGAGCGTGCCATCGCCCTTGTCGGTAATGGTGGTCTCGATGGTGTACTTGGCGTCGCCGTACGTGATGCCCTTGCTGGTGGTTCCGCCGTTGACCTCGCGCAGCGTGTAGGTATGCTTGCCGGCCTCGGTGTACTTCACGGCGTTCATCGTGATGTTGCCTTCGGCATTGTTGGTGCCGGTGGCGACGACCTTGGCGTCCTCGCCCTCGCCCTCGACGAGCTCGAAGGAGAACTCGCCGTCCTTGAGGTCGCGCCCGGTCAGGAACTTGGTCGCGGTGACCTGGTCGGTGACACTGAACTCGCCAGGATTCGGCTTGTAGCTGTTGTTGAACTTCGCCTCGTCGGCTCCATTCAGCTCATGCTTTACCACGAGCTCACCCTTGCCGTTGTCGGTGACGGTCGTCTCGATGGTGTAGGTCTTGCCGTCGTAGGTGATGCCGTTGCCGGCGTCGCCCGGGACCTCGCGCAGCGTGTAGGTGTGCTTGCCGGCAGCGGTGTACTCGATGGGGCTCATCGTGATCTTGCCGCGGGCGTCGTTCTTGCCGGTGGCGACGACATCGTTACCCTCGACGAGCTCGAAGGAGAACTCGCCTTCCTTGAGGTCGCGCCCGGTCAGGAACTTGGTCGCGGTGATCTGGTCGGTGACACTGGAGCTCTTGGGGGCCACCGTGTAGGTATTCTCGAAGATCGCCTCGTCGGCGTTCTGCAGCTTGTGCTCCACGCTAAGGGCGCCGTCGCCGTTGTCCTTGACGATGGTCACGATAGTGTACTCAGAGGTGCTGTAGGTAATGCCGTTTTCGGTGGCGCCGGCCTTGGTCTCGCGCAGCATGTAGGTGTGCTCGCCAGCCGCGGTGTAGGTGACGGAATCCATCACGATCTTGCCGTCGGCATTGTTGGTGCCGGTGGCGACTACGTTATTGCCCTCGACGAGCTCAAAACGGAACTCGCCGGCCTTGAGGTCACGGCCGTCCAAGGACTTGATCGCGGTAATCTGGTCGGTGACGCTGGAGCTCTTGGAGCCAGGCTCGTAGGAGTTGGTAAACTTCGCCTCGTCGGAGCCCTTCAGCTTATGCTCTACGCCGAGCGTGCCGTCGCCGTTGTCCTTGACGACAGTCTCGATGGTGTAGGTCGCGGCATCGTAGGTGATACCACCGACGTTGCCCCTGACCTCGCGCAGCGTGTAGGTGTGCTTGCCGGGCTTGTCGTAAGTGATTTTGTCCATGACAACCGTGCCGTCAGCGGCGTTCTTGCCGGTGGCGACGACCTTGTCGCCCTCGACGAGCTCGAAGGAGAACTCGCCGGCGGCAAGCGCGCGCCCGGTCAGGAACTTGGTCGCCTTGACCTGGTCGGTGACGCTGGACTCAGTGGGGGTCAGATTGTAGGAATTCTTGAACTCGGCAGCCTTGGCATCCTTCAGGACATGCTCGGCCTTGAGCGTGCCGTCGCCCTTATCGGTGATGGTGGTCACGACGGTGTAAGTCTTGCCGTCGTAGGCGATGCCCTTGCTGGTGGTTCCGCCGTTGACTTCGCGCAGTGTGTAGGTATGCGTTCCGGCCTTGTCATACTTGACGGTGCCCATCGTGATGTTACCGCTGGCGTCGTTGGTGCCGGTGGCGACGACCTTGTCGCCCTCGACAAGCTCGAAGGAGAACTCGCCGGCGTCAAGCTTGCGCCCGGTCAGGGACTTGGTCGCGGTGATCTGGTCGGTGACGCTGGAGCTCTTGGGCGTCACGGTGTAGGAGTTCTTGAACTCAATCTTCTTGACGTCCTCGGCGCCCTTCAGCTTATGCGTGGCCACAAGCTGGCCCTTGCCATTGTCGGCGATGGTCGTCACGACGGTATAGACGGTTTTGTCATAGGCGATGCCGCCGGCATTGCCCTTGACCTCGCGCAGCGTATAGATGTGCTGACCGATCTCGGTGTACTTGATGGCGCTGAACGCAACGTTGCCGTTGGCATCATTCTTAACGGTTTCGACAACCGACGCGTCCTCGCCCTCACCCTCAACGAGCTCAAAGGAGAACTCATTGTCCTGGAGCTTATGGCCGGTCAGGACCTTGGTAACTGTAATCTGATCGGTGACGCTCGACTCAGCGGGATTGGCGGTATAGGTGTTCTTGAACTCGACCTCGCCCGAGGTCTTCTTCACAGAAGCCTCGAGCTTTCCCTTTACGTTGGGTGTCACCGTTACGGTGAACTCTGCAACGTTCTTGCTGTAGGCGATGCCGTCGACCGTGGTCCCGGCATGCTTCTCGCTAACCTTGTAGACATACGTGCCCGGCTTGTCATAGGCAATCTCGCCAAAGCTAATGTCCGCATGGCCCTTGGTTGCAAACGTAGTCGTGGACCTGGGCATCGGGGCGTTGTCCTCGGACGTCAGGCCAAACTCAAACTTGTCCTCATCCGTCCAGTCGCGGCCCTCGAGCACCTTGGTCAGGCCAAAGTCGGCAGTTGTCAACGTTGTCGGCGTGGTATTGAGCGTAAAGCTAATCTTGCCGTTATTGCCCAGGTAGACATTGACCTTCGTCGCACCAGAAACAACCTTCGTGTTGTTCCACTGGGGATTGATCACGTCGCGTGCGGTGTCCGTCGGGTTTCCGCCCACACGCTCCTTGGTGGTGTGAAGCTGGTTGATAAAGGCGAGGCGCGCGGTGCCAGCCTTAATCGACCAGTGATCGCCATCCTTTACCAAAGCACCTTCAAAGTTTTCGAGCTCGCTTCCCTTAACCGGGATCGAAACGGAATCATCGTACGGCGCGCCCGACGAGTTCTGCGCCATAAACTCATCTTTATACCAATAGGTCTTAGAGCCCGAAGGCTTTTCCGTTGCGAGCTTGGTGCAAGCCGCGTCTGTGTAGACGGGCGTTAGCTTTTGGAAGTAGTAGTAGCTGTTCGTAGCAGCAGGCTCAAAGCTTGCGACCGTATCGCCCGCATCGTCGCCGGTCCACTTGTTGGCGCAGAAGCTAACGGTATTGGAATCGGCGTCCTTGTGCTCATTGATGTAATCCTGCAGTCCCGGTACGTTATTGGGAGTAAACAGGTTTTTGCGTGCAATAGCCTTTACGCTCGATGCATACGCAACGCGGATAGGCGAGATGGCATCCGTGGAGTCAACCACAAACGTGCCCGCAGACTCGTCAACGGTAAAACGGCGCAGCGGAATGAGCGATGCGGGGACCTTGACCGTCACGATGTCGCCGCGCTGCGGATTGTTCTCGTCCGCACAATCAACCGTAATTACGAGATGGGCGAGCTCGCCATCAAACGTATAGGTATCGATATTGCCATCGGTCGACTTGGTGGCGGCCCCATAGGTCTTGCCGTTGTACTCGGCACCGGTAAAGCTATCGACCTGCATAAAGGCGCCCAGCTCGTCCTCGAATGTGATGTAGCCGGAACCGTTGGGATTGTTGCCCTCGACCTTGGTCGGGAAACCCTTGCCCGACGTAATGGCACTCGAGATGTCCTTAAAGACCTGATCAAGCTCGGCGGCGTTGGTCGCCGACTTGTAGTAGCTAGCACCGGCAACGGGGTTGCCGAAATTGACATTCCACTTCTCAGTTCCAAAAAAGCCATGGCTTACGGACGATGTGGCATCCGGATAGTTACTCGACACGGCATGCATGAATTTATTCTCGTTGCTCGTGCGGCTGCTTGTTGGATCGTCGCCCGGCTTCGCACCGTTGAAGATACCGATGGTATAAATGGTCGCCCCGCCACTCTTTATGGTCTTGGCGATATTGATGGCATCCTTAGCAACCTCGGCCTCAAAACCATTAGAACTCGTAGGAGAGCCATCGGTGAAGAACACAACGATCTTCTGGGCGTCTTCACGACCAGCAATGCCCTTGGCCAGGTCCATGCCATAGTCGGCACGAGTAGAGCCAGCAGGCTCGATTAAATTAACCGTGTTCTTGAGGCTCTTTGCGCCCCCATCCTTGCAGACCGTGAGGCCCAACATGGTCTGGGAGTAGTTGTAGGTGTTGCCGTCGTCGCGATAGGTATCATTACCAACCTTATCGCTCTTCTTGCCCGCAAACTTTACGATGGCAACCTGGTGCTGCTTGCTCGCGTCCTTAACGTTCTTGTTTTGCTCGGCAATGGTGTCGATAAAGTGGTTGGCAGCATTCTTGAGCGCAACGATACGCTTAGGGGACCCTTTACCACCCATAGGATCATCCATTGAGCCAGAGGCATCGAGCACCATCACGATGTCGAGCGGCTTGGAAACCAGCGACGTCGTATCGGATGTCGAAGACATCGCCGAAAGCGTAGTCAAAAAGTCCGATTTCCCGTCATCGATTGCTTGGACCGTCTTATCCGTCCAAATTCGGCCGACGTTTTGCGTCGTGACCTTGCTGCCGTGATAGCCGCCCGCCCAGAACTTCCAGTGGTTGCTGGTGTCGTAGTCGACGACCGTTTTTCCGGTCATGACCGGTCCGTCCATTCCGGTGCTGGACCTGGCGTTGGCCTCGGGCAGCATGGCAAATGCTGCAGCTGGCAATACCAGCACTACGGCAAGTATCACCGCCAAGAGGCCCCTCGTGTACTTACCCATCGTGTCTCCCTTCTCGCGGTCTCAGACCTTGCATCAGCCTAAAGTTACGAAATGAGACACAATTAGGGCAGGTGACACACGTTCCAGATTTGATTTTGGGCGTGAGACAAATGTCTCACCAAAGTTGAGACACGAGAGTTTTTGAAGGAAAACGGGTGCAACTCGGAGCCAACAGGCCAAAATGATCCGTTTTCCTCCGTCCACGGAAGATCAAAAGCTGTTACGGATATGGTACCATTTCAAAACTATGCCGGATTACGGGGCTAAAGTCGGGACCCTCATCCATACCCTCATTTTTTGAAAAACGGCAGGCTGTCTACCTGCGGTTTTGTTTTTGGGATTTTCCGTATGGTCGGAGGTTCGCTATCCAGCTCCGTAAACCGGCATAGTTTTGTTCGTGGCGGCCCAACCGCGCGTTCACGCGCGGGGCCGGTGGGGCATTTTTGCCCCACCGGCCCCTGTTCCAGCGCTATTCCAGCTTGGTTTCTACCGTGGGAGTCTTATCCGCCGCAACTGGAGTACGGGCGGTGTCCATGCTCAGGCAGTGCTTGGGGCAGCTTTCGATGCACTCGCCGCACACCACGCAGGCATACGGGTCGATCGACCACGTTCCGCCCTTGCGATCGACCGCGAGCGCGCCCGCCGGGCAGCGACGCGCACACATCCCGCAGCAAATGCACACGCCCATGTCGTTAACGATGTGCCCGCGCAAGCGCTCGGGCGCCGTCAGCTTCTCCTGCGGATAGCAAACCGTGACCGGCTGCTTGACCATAGAACCCAAGGCCGTCTTGGCAAATGTCAGTAAACTCATGCCGCGCCTACCTTTCCGTGCAGCTAATGCAGGGGTCGATGGTCAGGATAATCATGGGCACGTTGGCAAGGAGCACGCCCTGCAGCGCATGCGTCAGACCCGCCAGATTTTGCGACGTCGGCGTGCGCACGCGGAAACGGTCCAGATTCTTGGTGCCGTTGCCGCGCACATAGTAATACGCCTCGCCGCGCGGTTGCTCAATCACAACCTCGCCGCGTGCGCCGTCGGCCGGCGTAAGCTTGGTGCGCCCGCCGATACCGTCGTGCGGAATCTTGCCCACAAGCTCCCTAATGATGTCCATGGCCTGTGTGACCTCGGCGCAACGCACCTGGCAGCGGGCATAGCAGTCGCCGTCGGTGGCGACAATCGGCTCAAACGCGGCCAAGTCCGCATAGGCGCCGTCGCCAAACATGCGCACGTCGTAGTCCACGCCCGAGGCGCGACCGAACGGGCCGACCATCGAAAGCTCCAGCGCGTCTTTCTTGCTGATCACGCCCACGCCATGCAGGCGCTCGCCGCAGCTGTTGTCGTCCAAAAACGTATGCACCAGGGCCTCGTAGTCGGGGCGCATGGCGTCGAGCGTCTGGACAATGCCCTCCAGCTCGGAGTCCTCAATGTCGTGTTTAAGGCCGCCGATCTCGTTAATCGACAGAATCACGCGCCCGCCGCAAGTGCTCTCAAAGATCTTGAGAATCTGCTCGCGCAGGGTCCATGACCGATAGAACAGCGCCTCAAAGCCAAAGGCGTCGGCGAGCAGGCCCAGCCACAGCAGATGCGAGTGGATGCGCGAAAGCTCGTGCAAAACGGTGCGGATATACTGCACGCGGCCGGGCACCTCGATGTCGAGCATGCGCTCGCAGGCACTGGCATAGCCGCAGCTGTGGCCCACGGCGCAAATGCCGCAGATGCGCTCGGCGATGTAGCCAAACTGGTGCATATCACGCTTTTCGGTGAGCTTCTCGAGTCCGCGGTGCACAAAGCCGATCTGCGGAATTGCCTCGATGACGCGGTCGTCCTCGATCACCAGATCCAGATGAAGCGGCTCGGGCAGCACCGGGTGCTGCGGGCCAAACGGAATAACGGAGCGATGTGCCATGGACCTTACGCCTCCTTTTTCTGCTTGTCGCGGGCGGCCTTGGCGGCAAGCGCCGCGCGGACCTTGGCCGCTTTCTCGGGATCCATGGCGGCGAGCTTTGCCTCCATCTCGGCAGCCTTGAGCGCGGCCTTGGCAGCGGCCTCATCGTGCTGAGCATCGGAGCCGGCAGCCGCAGCGGGCTGAGCAGCGGCGCCCGCAGCATCGCCAGCGCCCGCCGCAGCCGAAGCATCGCCGGCACTCGCAGCGCTCTCCCCTGCAGCAGCCGCAGCCGCGGCGGCCTTCTCGGCAGCGGCCTTGCGCGCCTTGGCCTCGGCGGCGGCACGCACCTTCATGGCTTTCTCGCGCGCGGCCTTCACCTCGGGCGTGATAACGCTCATGGGTTCGGCAGTCGAGACCTGGTAGAAAAAGCCCTTAAAGTCAATCTGCATATCGGTGATGGCAAGACCAAACAGGTCGTGCGTTTCGTTTTCAAACGGGAATACCGCCGGATAGTACGAGCTGATGGACGGAATCTCCTGGTACTGGTCGATGCCCTCAACCACCAGGTTCTCGATCGCATAGCTGCCGTCCTGCGCAATATGCTCCTGAGCAGCACGAACGTCGATAAACGTATAGACCAAGCGATACGATCCGTCGTCCACACAGCGCTCGGCATGCATCTGCACAAAGCGCGCGCCGACGCCCTTGAGCGCCTGGACATGTGACAGGAGCTCATCGATCCCGACGGTAGTATAGATAGCCTTTTGCATTACTCGCCCTCCTTTGCAGCGGCGGGCGCGTCGCCGGCCGCGGACGTCCCAGCAGGCGCATCGTCAGCCCCGGCCCCCGCAGCCACAAACCCGTCCTCGCCCAGCTCAACGCCGCCGTCCCAGGTAGCGGCACCGCCCACGGTGAGCGGATTGCCGCCGGCGCGCATCACGGCCTCCTTCTGGTCCAGGATGCCGCATGCCTCAACGATGGCATCGATCACGGTCTCGGGGCGAATGGCGCACCCGGGCGCGTACACGTCCACGGGAATCGCGCGGTCCACACCGCCAATCACGTTGTAGGCATCGCGGAACACGCCGCCCGAGCACGCGCAAATACCGCAGGCCACCACGCACTTGGGCTCGAGCATCTGGCTGTAGATCTGGCGCACGACAGGCAGGTTCTGGGCGTTGACCGAGCCCGTCACTAAAAAGATATCCGCATGCTTGGGGTTGCCGGTGTTGACCACGCCAAAGCGCTCCGCATCGAACAGCGGCGTGAGCGAGGCCAGCACCTCGATATCGCATCCGTTGCAGCTCGAGCCGTCGTAATGAATAACCCACGGCGAGCGCGACATTTTATGATCCATGGATGCCGCCTCCTAAATAAACACGTCGACGAGGATGGGCATAAGG
>DBFRXD010000079.1:0-6268 GCA_048502435.1 Collinsella aerofaciens | reverse complement strand
AGCTGGACAGAATTGTTATGACACCGCAGGTTGAGCAAGCGTCAGCGAGCGATGTCCAGAGCGAACAAGTTGGCATGAAAAAGGCAAGGCATAGACCTTCTGGTCATGCCTTGCCTTTTGAATGACAAATTGTCGCTCTGGGCGGCGCGTAGCGTCGACCGGTCCGCCGTTCGTTAGAACGGCGGAACCCTAATGTTCGATCCAACAGCGCAGGGTCTCGCCGGCTTGCAGGTGACGCAGATTCTCTGCGGCAATGTCGACCACATTGTTGAGCGTGGCTGCCAGGTGGAACCAGCCGGAGACGTGCGGCGTGATGAGCATGTTGGGCGCATCCCACAGCGGGCTTGTTGCGGGCAGTGGCTCAGGGTCGGTGACATCGACCGCGGCACCGGCAAGGTGTCCGGACTCAAGAGCGGCAACCAGATCGTCGGCAACCACAAGATCGCCGCGGCCGCCGTTGGCAAAGAAGGCGCCCGGTTTCATCGCGGCGAAGAACTCGGCGTTCGCCAGACCGCGGGTCTCGGGTGTGCTGGGCATAAAGGATGCGACGATGTCGGCCTCCGCCAGGCGCTCAGACAGGGCATCCATGCCGTCCATGTCCTCAAACACAATGGGGTAGACGAGCGGATGGCGCTTGATGCCGCGGACGTGCGCGCCCATGCTGCGGCAGAGCGTGGCAAAGTGGCCGCCAATGTCGCCCGCGCCCAACACCAGCACATTGGCATTTTTGAGCGAGGTGACCGGGCCTAAGTCCTCCCAGCGATGCTCGCGCTGCAAGTCGTGATAGCCGGGCAGGTGCTTCATCATGGAAAGGACCATGGCAAACATGTGCTCGCTCACGGCCTGGCCGTAGGCGCCGATTGAGCAAGACAGCTTGGCTTCAGCCGGCACGGTGCCGGCGGCGAGATAGTCGTCATAGCCGGCGGTCTGCAGTTGCAGCAGCTGGAGGTGCTCGCATGCGGTCAGCAGGGAAGGGTCGATGTTGCCCAAGATCACGTCGGCATCGGCGACCTGCTCGCGCGTGATGGCGTCGGCACTCGTGTAGATAAAGTCCTCGCCCGGAGCGCTCGACTCAAGAATTGCGCGATGACGGTCGTTGACGGGCAACAAAACCAGGATGTTCACAAACGGTCCTCTCCGCCCAACCTGCCAAAAGTGGACAGGTTTATTTTGGCAGGTTTTATCAGGCAAAACGCTATAAAAACGCCGGGCTTCGCGATGGTTAACATATCCATCGCGAAGCCCGGCGCATCCACGGCTACCAGCTCAGCAGCTCGTAGCCGTCCTCGGTCACCACGAGCTGTACCTCGCACTGGGCCGAATCGCTGCCGTCCTTGGTGCGCACGCACCAACCGTCGCCCTTGCTGATCTTGATGTCGGGCGCTCCGGCGTTGACCATGGGCTCAATGGTAAAGACCATGCCCGGGGCCATGATGGTGTCCACATCGGGCGCCTCGGTGGTAAAGCCCACAAACGGGTCCTCGTGGAACTCTTTGCCAATGCCGTGTCCGCCGTACTCGCGCACTACGCTAAAACCGGCGTCCTCGACCGTCTTTTGCACGGCCTCAGCCATCACGGAGAGCGGCAGCCACGGCTTGACGGCAGCCAGACCCGCCTCCACGCTGGCGCGGGTGACGTCGACCAGGCGCTGGCGCTCGGCAGAGACCTCGCCGATGCAGAACATGCGGCTCGAATCACTAAAGTAGCCGTCTAGGATCGTGGAGCAGTCCACGTTGATAATATCGCCCTCATGCAGCACGTCCGTATCGCAGGGGATACCGTGACAGACCACGTCGTTGATCGAGGTGCAAACGCTCTTGGGGTAGCCCTCATAGTTGAGGTCGGCCGGCGTGCCACCGTGCTCGACGGTGTAGTCGTAGATCATCTGGTCGATCTGGTTGGTGGTCATGCCCGCGGCGATGTGTTCGCCTACGTAATCGAGCACACCCACGTTGATGGCGGCCGAGCGCTTGATGCCCTCGATATCGGCGGGCGTCTTGTAGAGCGTGCGGGGCAGAACCTCCCAGCCCTCTTCCCACAAGCGCTCGAGGCGCTCATCAAAGGCGCTATGGCATTTCTTATATTTTTTGCCGCTGCCGCACCAGCAAGCGTCGTTGCGGCCAGGCACGGGTCCATTGTCAAACATGGCTAACTTCCTTTCATTCGCAGCTAGTATAGCCCACTCACAGGGCAGCTGCGCGCTAGTAGCTCACCTGGCAGGGGATGCCGAGGGCGCGCACGCGCGCGGCAATGGCGTCGAGCACCTCGGGCGCTGCTTTGGCAAGGCCGGCGACTGGTGTCTCGCGCGCCACCGTGTAGATGGTCGCCTCCTGCGGGCGAATGCGCTCGAGCGCCGCGAGCCAAGGACCAACGTGCTCCTCGCCGGTGTTATCGAGAGACTTGCCCCGGTACTCACCGCTCAAAAACATCGTCTGGATAATGACATGACCGTTAAAGCTCGCGAACGTTTCGATCTGGTGCTCGACGTCGTAGGGGCCAACAGGCTGGTCGAGCAGCTGGATAAATGCCGGATCGACCGTATCGAGCTTAAGAATGTTGTCATCGACCATCATGAGCGCATCGTGCACCTCGGGGCGGTCGGCGCGCGTACCGTTGGAGAGCACGGCGATTTTGGAGTTTGGGGCCAGCTGATCGCGCAGCGCGACGGCGCCGGCAATCGCCTGGGGAAACTCCGGTGCGGCGGTGGGCTCGCCGTTTCCTGCGAAGGTGATCACATCGGGGAGCTCGCCCTCGGCTGCCATCTCGCGCAGCTTTGCCTCGAGCGCGTCGAGTACCACGGCAGCTGTGTTGTACGGCTCATGGCAGGGGCGCTCGGCGTTGAGGCCGTTTTCGCAGTAAATGCAGTCGAACGTGCAGATTTTGCCGCTGGCCGGCATCATGTTGACGCCGAGCGAGAGACCAAGGCGACGGCTGCGAACGGGCCCAAAGATGGGGCTGGCATTCAAAAACGTAGACATAGGCATATGCTCCTCAAGACAATTGTGCCTAAGCATAGCATCGGCTCCAAAGCAAGGTGCGGGCTCTTGCTTTACAAGTTTCGTTTTTTCACGTCGCCCATTATGCCGCGCCATGAAAAGCCTCGGGTCGGGTAAAGTTAATCTGTTAACAAGGTGTAAGGCAATGTGGGTCCATCCAACCGCGCTGACGTGCAACTGGATGAGCATTGATGATGGGGGCACAACATGAATTTTACGGTCGAGAATGCGGGCACCACGATTGCCTGTCGCGAATATGCCGGCCCAGATGTGTCGCCTGATGCTCCTGCCTTGGTGTGCGTGCACGGCGCTTGTGTCGACGGCACATTTTTCGACGGTATCGCTTGTGAGCTCAGCCGCAGCTACCGCGTAATTGCCTACGACCGCCGCGGCTGCGGTGGCAGCAGCGATGCGGCAGACGGCAGCTATGATCTTGCCGCTCAGGCCGCCGACCTGCAAGCCGTGATCGAACACGTTGGCGCTCCGACAAATGTGCTTGCGCATAGCGCCGGTACGTTGGTGGCGCTGGAGCTTCTTCGCGCCGAACCCCATCTCGTCGCCCGTGCGATTCTGCATGAGCCGGCTGTGTCGGCCGAAGGCGTCGGCATGGGCGCAGCTCCGGTTTTGCTCGATATGATTGCGGCTGGAAAGGTTTCAAGGGCGCTCCGGCTTTTCTTGGGAGCCCTCGGCGACTTGGACCCCGAAGCTCCCGGGACGACCGAAGCGGAAGCCAAACATGCCCTGCGCAATGGTCGTTGCTTTATGGCTAATGAATACGGAACAAATATGACATATGCTCCCGACTGGGAGCGCGTCCGCGCGTCAAAGGCGGTGTCGGCCGTGTTTTTGGGCGAGCTTTCGGTCGATACACCCCGCGAGGCTGGCACGCGAGCGGCTGCCGAATATCTCGATTGCCCCCTTGTGACGATCCCGGGCGCGCATAACGGTCTGCGCGATCGCCCCGTTACGGCGGCAAACGCCGTTCGCGATGTCTTGGAGCGTTAGCACGCTCGATGACCTGCGGGGAGAGGGGCTGTTAGCGTTTCGTCATTGTTAACGAATGCGCCCATAACCGCGCGCCCGCGGCTCCATTACCGCCGTTTGCCAGGTCATAAAAATGTAACGATAATCGCGCGTTTGCCTTCAGCTGTTAGATGCTACCCTTGTACCAATTGATATGCACCGTTGCCGTGCGTAACGATAGGAAGGGCCCCATATGCTCAATAATCACGAGGTCAATCTAACCGACGAGGAGGCTGCCGCCGAGGTCGCCCGCGTCGCGAAGACCTACCCCGTGGTGCGTTTGTTGTCGGCCGATCAGATTAAGAGCGAGCCTAACTGCTTGCTCGCCGGCGATCGCTGCCCTTGTCTGCGTCAGTCGAGTCTTGAGGCCTTGGCAGGTTCCGATGATGTATCGGAGCAGCTGCTCAATGATGGTACCGAGTACCGCGCTCGCCTGCGCCCTCTGAAGGTCGAGGGCGAGCCTCACGTCCTGCTGATGGTGCGTCCGATCGATGAGCAAGAGGCTGCAGAAGAGGACCTCGTCTACACCGACGTGCTGACGAGTGTGCGCAATCGCCGATATTACGAGGAAAAGCTCCGTAGCGCCCGCATGAATGCCGGCGTTGCGGTGATCGACCTTGATGATTTTAGGGTCTTCAACGATACGTGTGGCCGTCATGCCGGCGACCTTGCGCTCGGTGCTGTGGCGACAGCCATACGCAGCGGAATTCGTTCGACTGACGAGCTTGTACGCTATGGCTGCGACAAGTTTGTGGTCGTCATGCCCAATATTCCCTCCGATGACTTCACCCGTCGCCTGCATCAGGTGTCCGATGCCGTTCATGCCACGATTGTTCCGGGCCATGAGTACGTGAGCTTGACGGCATGTGTTGGCGGTGTTCGCATTCATGGCGAGACGGTCGATGAAGGAGTTGGCCGCGCTGTCCAGTTATTGAGCCGCGCTAAGGCAAAAGCCGGTACGGTCGTGACCGATGCCGATTCCATCGAAGCCTTCCAAAGCGAAAAGCCTTTGGTGCTTATTGTCGATGACTCCGAGATGAACCGAGCCATTCTCAACGAGATGCTCAAGGACGAGTATTGCATCCTCGAGGCCGACAACGGTCGTACGGCGCTCGACATGGTCGACCGCTATGGCGATGAGTTGTCGCTCGTGCTGCTGGATATTGTCATGCCGGGCATAAGCGGCTTTGAGGTGCTGGCCGATCTGTCGCGCCGATCGGGTATCGACAATCTGCCTTTCATCATGATTTCGAGCGAAGATTCCGATGATATGGTTCTGCGCGCGTACGAGCTGGGCGCCTCGGACTATATCAACCGCCCGTTTGACTCCCGTGTCGTGCGCCGGCGTGTAAGCAACACCATCCGCCTATACGCCAAACAGCGCCGCCTGACGAGTTTGCTGTCCCAGCAGTACAACGAGCGCGTCAAGAACAGTCGCATGCTCATCGACATCATGGCCGGCGTTATGGAGCTTCGCAATGGCGAGAGCGGCAGGCACGTTACGAACATCGAGAAGCTGACCGAGCTGCTGCTTGGCTGTCTGGTCCAGCGTAGCGGCACGATCTCCCTCGACAATGAGGAACGCTCTACGATTGCCCTGGCTTCGGCGCTGCACGATATCGGCAAGATGTCGATTGACGATGCAATTCTCAACAAACCCGGGCGCCTTACGCCCGAGGAGTTCGAGATTATGAAGACGCATACCACGATGGGCGCCGACATGTTGCTTGAGCTGGGCCGCCATCACGTCGGCAATGCGCTTATGGAATATGCGTACCAGATTGCGCGTTGGCACCACGAGCGTTGGGACGGCAAGGGCTATCCCGATGGCCTTAAGGGCGACGATATTCCCATTGCCGCGCAGGTGGTCTCGGTGGCCGACGTGTACGATGCTCTGACGAGCGTGCGTGTGTACAAGGACGCTATTCCGCACAAGGAGGCGATCCAGATGATCCTGGACGGTAAGTGCGGCACCTTTAACCCGCTGTTGCTCGACTGTCTGCTCGAGGTGCAAGACCGTATTGCCGAGACGTTGGCACGCCCCGCCGACGTTGTCGCGTTTCCCACGATTTAGTTTGACCTAAGGAGTTTTAATCCATGATTTCCATGCGTGAGGCGTATGAGAAGATCGGCGCTAATTATGATGACGCGTGCGCTCGGCTGATGGGCGAGGAAATGCTTGCCCGCTTTGCCCTCAAGTTTTTGGATGACGAGAGCATGGACAAGCTGGAGGCCGCCATGGCGGCAGG
>DBFRXD010000078.1:0-40692 GCA_048502435.1 Collinsella aerofaciens | reverse complement strand
GGCCATTTCCTGTCAGTGATAAGTCCAACGATGTTTGCCCGGCGCGGGCGGGGAGCGGCGCGTAATTAAGTTTATCGCGAGTTCCGCACGCAAAGGAAAGCACTTAATGTGCTTTCCGTCTTGCGCAGGACTGTAGAGCAGCAAACTTAACCCGCCCCGGCCCCCGATGGCCCTAGACCGGCGGGATAGACCGGTTCAGATGGGGCTTTGATGCATGGGTGGTCTGTTGTTGTGCAAATGGGTATCATACTGTGGTTACTGCGTCGAATCTGTGATGCATGTTTGTACGTTCCCGGCGGTCGGTTTGCCAGAAGCGCCCCGTCGGTTGTTCCAGACCCGTTTCGAAGAAAGGAAACCACACGAACCTATGGCAGCTAAAAAATCATCTCCTTTGAAGATCATTCCGCTCGGCGGCCTTGACGGCATCGGCAAGAACATGACGGTCTTCGAATGCGGCGACGACATGGTGCTCGTTGACGCTGGCCTCATGTTCCCCGACGATTCCCAGCCCGGTATTGACCTGGTGCTTCCCGACTACACCTATGTTCTGGAGAACGAGGAGAAGCTCCGCGGTATCGTCGTCACCCACGGCCACGAGGACCACACCGGTTCGCTTCCGTACCTGCTGCAGGACCTCAACAACAAGGTGCCCATCTTCTCGAGCAAGCTGACGCTTGGCTTTATCGAGGGCAAGCTCTCTGAGTTCCGAATCCGCGCGCCCAAGTTCCGCGAGGTCAAGGGCGGAAGCCATGTCAATCTCGGTGGCATCTCGCTCGACTTCTTCTCGATGACGCACTCCATCCCCGGCGCTCTGGGCGTGTTCATTCGCACCAATCAGGGCACCGTTATGCACACCGGCGACTTTAAGCTCGACCAGACCCCCATCGACGGCGTCACGCCCGACTATGCCGCTATCAGCCGCTTTGCCAAGCAGGGCATCGACCTGTTGCTGTCCGACTCCACCAATGCCACGGTTCCCGGCTTTACCAAGTCCGAGGCCGAGGTCGGTCCCAACTTGCTGCACGCCATCAAGAACGCCCCGGGTCGCGTGTTCGTCGCTTCGTTCTCGAGCCACATCCATCGTTTGCAGCAGATCTGCGATGCCGCCCGCAAGTGCGGCCGTAAGGTCGTTGTGACCGGTCGCTCCATGCTCACCAACACCCGCGTCGCGCGCGAGCTGGGCTACCTCAACATCGACGATGCCGATATCATCGATGCCTTCGATATCGATAACCTGCCCGACGACAAGATCGTCGTCATGTGCACCGGTTCGCAGGGCGAGCCGCTGTCGGCCCTGTCCCGCATGGCCAATGGCGAGCACAAGACGCTCTCCATCCACGAGGGCGATACCGTCATCCTCTCAGCAACTCCCGTTCCCGGCAACGAGAAGGCCGTCCAGCAGGTCGTCAACAGCCTGGCCAAGCTCGGCTGCGACGTGTGGGATAAGAACCGCGCTCTCGTCCACGTCTCCGGTCACGGTAGCCAGGAGGAGCTCAAGCTCCTGATGGCCATGGCCAAACCCACGTACTTTATGCCGGTTCACGGTGAGGCCGTGCATCTGCGCGCTCATGCCCAGCTCGCCCGCAAGATGGGCATCAAGGACGATCATATCTTTATCCTCGACAACGGCGACACGCTCGAGATGCGCGGCGGTATCGTTAAGCGCGGTACGCCCGTTGAGTCCGGCGTCGTCTACGTCGACGGCCTGCGCATCGGCGATACCGACCCCATCGTCTTGCGTGATCGTCAGAAGCTCGCCAACGACGGTATGGTTACCGCTGTTGCCATCGTCTCGCTCAAGCACAAGAAGATCGAGGCCATCGAGTTCTCGGGCCGCGGCGTCTCGTTTGCCATCGACGACCAGTTCTCCGAGGATGCCTCCGCGTCCATTATGAAGACGATCGAGAAGGGCAAGTTCAGCTTTACGAGCAGCGGTTCCGATGCCATTCGCAAGGCCGTGCGCGACTCGCTCTCCAACTTTATCTGGAGCCGTACGCGCACTCGTCCGATGATCATCCCGGTCGTCATGGAGGTTTAGTTTGGCGCGCGGATCTGCACAAAACGCCAAAGGCAATAAGGCCAACAACCAACCGGCATCTGCTAAGGGTGCCGGTTCCCATCTGCGTGCCAATAAGGGCCACGAGTCCGAGTTCGATGATTTCGAGCCCTTGGTCGAGCCCTCGGCCAACCGCGATATCGCCGGCGTGGTCATCGCCGTTTTGGCGATTGCGTCCTTTATTGCCGTGATTTCGCCGGCGACTGCGCCCGTTACGGCTGCGGTTGCCGGTTTCTACCACTTGGGCTTTGGTCTGGGCGCCTACGTGCTGCCGATCGTCATTTTGCTGTTTGCCGCCACGCTCTTTTTAGGCGAGGACTCGCCGCTCAACGCGCGCTCTGTTGCGGGCGGCGCCGTGGTCTTTATCGCCGTCGTCTCCATTCTTTCGTTGATGGTGCCAGGTACGAGCGACTCGTGCGACCTTATGTTCACGCCGCAAAATCTGTCCGCCTCGGGTGGCTACATTGGTGCGTTTATTGCGAGTGCGCTGCAGAATGCCCTGGGTAAGCCTATCGCGATGGTGGTCCTGTTGGGCCTTGTCGTCGTGGGCCTGGTCATCATCGGCTTTTCGGTGGGCGGCGTTTTGCGCTCTGCTCGCGACCGTGCGGCTGATTTTGCCGAGCGCCGTCGTGCCGATGTTAACGCGAGTCCGTGGGGTGACGATGAGGCCCTGTCGGTGCCCGGCGTTGCCCGTCCTCACCTGAGCATTCTTCGTCAAAAGGGCTCCGATGCTGCCGTGACCACGGTCATGGGCAACGATGTGGACCCGGTTTTGGACGATGACGACGAGGACGAGGACCCGTTTGTCGACGTGTCCGATGCCGTGGAAACTGAGCGCGCTAAGACGACGCTGTTGCCGCGCCGCCATGCCAAGAAGGGCAAGGCTGCGCCCAAACTCAATACGAGTGAGCCCGACCCGTCTTGGTCCGAGAGCGAGATTGAGCTCACCGAGGGCGATGACGAGGACGACGAGGCTCCGATTGAGACCGCAAAGACAACTTTGCTGCCGCGTCGCCATGCAAAGTGCGACCAGGTAACCGGTCAGCTTTCGATGGAAGACGACCCCGATAAGATCGACGAGTCCGAGCCGCCGTTTGCCGTGAATCCTGTCTCGGCAGCACCTCAGATCCCCGACTTCTTGAAGCATCCCAAGGTTGCCGATGCGCCTGCCTTGAGTGCTGTCGAATCGGCTGCGGCTAGCGATGGGGGAGCGGATGGCGGAGCCGCAGATAACGAGGGCGAAGAAGAGGACGGCCTCAAACTTCCGCCACTTGAGATTCTGCATGCCAACCCGCAGTCGGCTTCCTCCGCGTCTTCTGACAAGGAGCTGGAACAGACTGCCGAGTCGCTTCAGTCCACCTTGCTGGAGTTTGGTCGTAGTGCCCGCGTGGTCGGCTGGATCGCCGGCCCCACGGTGACGACCTTTAAGCTGCAACCTGGCGAGGGCGAGCGCGTGAGCAAGATTTCGAGCCTCGAGGACGATATCGCGCTATCGCTTGCTGCCCAGTCCGTGCGTATCTTTGCCCCGATCCCCGGCACCTCGCTTGTGGGTATCGAGATCCCCAATCGCAAGCGCCAGAACGTCAACCTGGGCGACGTGCTTCCCTATGTGAAGGGCGGTCCGCTCGAGCTCGCCATCGGTCGAGATGCCGAGGGTACGCCGGTCGTCGCCGACCTTGCCAAGATGCCCCACCTGCTGATCGCCGGTACCACGGGTTCCGGTAAGTCGGTCATGATCAACTCCATCATCACGACCTTGCTCATGCGCGCCCTTCCCGAGGACGTTCGCCTGATCATGGTCGACCCCAAGCGCGTCGAGCTTGCGGGCTATAACGGTCTGCCGCATCTTTACGTGCCTGTAGTGACCGAGCCCAAGCAGGCCGCGAGCGCTCTGCAATGGGCCGTGTCCGAGATGGAGCGTCGCCTGAAGGTCTTCGAGCGTCTCAACGTGCGTAAGATCTCGACCTACAACGAAAAGCAGGCCGCCGGCGAGTTTGAGCATTACGATAACCCGCCGCAAAAGATGCCCTACCTGGTCATCATCATCGACGAGCTCTCGGACCTGATGATGGTCGCCGGTAAGGATGTCGAGGCCTCGATCGTGCGTATTGCTCAGCTGGGCCGTGCCGCCGGTATCCACCTTATCGTGGCCACGCAGCGCCCGAGCTCTAACGTGGTGACGGGCCTTATCAAGGCTAACATCACCAACCGCATCGCCTTTAACGTCGCCACGGGTATCGACTCGCGCGTCATCATTGATCAGATGGGCGCCGAAAAGCTCACTGGTTTGGGCGACATGCTGTTCTCAAAGGTCGACTGGGGCAAGCCTCGCCGTATCCAGGGCTGCTTTGTCTCGGATGACGAAATCAACGAGATTGTCGAGTTCGTCAAGTCGCAGAGCGAGCCCGACTACCACGAGGAGATCCTGTCTGCCGTGGCGCCCGCTTCCATGTCCATGGCGGGTGGCGGCGGCATTGTCCGCACCGGAGTCGCCGAGCCGCAAGACGATGATCCTCTCATTTGGGAAGCCGCCCATATTGTGGTGGAATCGCAGCTTGGCTCCACATCTGGTCTGCAACGTCGTCTGAAGGTTGGCTATGCGCGCGCCGGGCGTATTATGGACATGCTGGAAGAAAAGGGTGTCGTCGGTCCGCCCGACGGTTCCAAGCCGCGCGAGGTCCTGCTGGACGAGGAGGGGCTTGCCGCGCTGGAATCTGTCGACGCCGAGATGGCACGTGAAGATCGTGAGTTTGGAGGATTCTGATGGCTGCACGCTTTGGTGACATGCTGCTCGAGCAGCGTCGCCGAATGGGCCTTTCCATTCAGCAAGTCGCCAACACCATCAAAATCAGGCCGCAGATCATCGAGTTTTTCGAGACCGGTAACTTTGCTTCGATGCCGCCGCGCGGCTATGCGCAGGGCATGATTTCGAGCTATGCTCGCTTTTTGGGCCTCAATCCGCGCGAGGTCGTCAATGCCTACTTTGACGACCTGATGGCATACGAACGCGAGACGTCCCAGCAGGGCGGTCGTTTTCAGGACGCCGCGGGCTACGTCAATTCGCGTTCCTCGGTCGACAACGGGCGCTTCCTGATGGTTCAGGGCGGTCGTTCGACCCGCTATGGACAGCGTCCTCAGCAGGCCGGTTATATTACCGAGACGGGTTCAGGCGAGGAGATTCGTTCACAGCGTGACCGGTTCCGCAGTACGCCGATGCCCGAGGACCGTGCGCTTCCCGCTGCCCGCGGCGTGGCGCGTGACCCTCGTGCCGGCTACGGCGACGGTGGCTATTCCGATCGCGGTTACCGTGGTGCCTCTACGGGACGCTCTCGCGGTGGCTATGCGGATGCCGATACCACGCAGGTGACGCCGCGTCTTCGCTCTCAATCACAGCCGTATGGCCAGCGCTCTTCGGCTCCGCGTTCGGGCCAGCGTGGCTATCAAGGCCGCGGTGAACTTGCACCCCGCTCGGGTCAGCGCAGCCTTCAGGGCCAGGGCGGCTATCGCGGCCGTTCCGATAGCAATCGCGGTCGTATGCCTCAGGGAAGCGGCCGCAGCAGTTCCGGTCGTGGACGCGGCGGATCACGTACTCCTCAAAACAACGGGCTCGATCCGCGTATCGTCTACGCCGGCATCGGCGCCGTTGCGCTGCTGTTGATTGTGCTCATCGTGGTGCTTCTGCGCGGTTGCGCATCTTCGGCGCCCGAGAACACGCCCGAGACGCCCACTGCTACCAAGACGACGACCAAGAAGTCTTCTAAGAAGACCGAAACGGTCGACGAGGACGAAGACACCGATGAGGCGACGGATGAGTCGACTGATTCGGACGCTACCAAGACGACGGCCAAGAAGGAAGAGAACGAGGTCACGAAGGTCAAAGTCTCCGTTGCCAAGGGAAAGACCGCGTGGATTGAGGTCAAGGTCGACGGAAAGTCGGTCTATGGCGCCCAGGCGACTGGCCCCTTTGAGCAGGAGTACACGCCCGAGTCCTCGATCGAGATCACCACGTCCAAGCCTTCCGATGTCACCGTTACCAAGAACGGTGAAAAGGTCCGTTACGATACCAAGACCTCGGGCGTGGCGCGTGTGACGATCACCGTTCCCAAGAAGGAGACGACTGATTCCGAGAATGGTGAAAGTTCTGATGGTACCGACACCACCGATGATACCGACACCACCGACGGCACCGATGCCCAGTCCACGGATGGCGCCGATACCGCATCTGACGGTCAGACGCCCACCGATTCTACCGACTATTCGTACGATAGCTACTAAGCCGCTCGTACGCGAAAGGAAACATCATGGCTAAAGATTCCAGCTTCGACGTCGTGTCCGAGGTCAACATGCAAGAGGTCGACAACGCCTTCCAGCAGACCACGCGCGAGATTTCCCAGCGCTATGACCTTAAGGATTCCGGCGCCACGATCGAGCTTTCGAAGGGCGACAAGCTCTTTACGATCAACGCCCCGGCCGACTTTGTCTCCAAGCAGATTGTCGACGTGCTGAGCTCCAAGCTCATCAAGCGCGGCATCGACCTCAAGGCCGTCTCGTGGGATGCTCCGCAGGCGGCATCGGGCGGCACCGTGCGCGTGCTCGGCCATATCGTCGAGGGTATCGACCAAGCGACCGCCAAGAAGATCAACAAGGACATCAAGGACCAAAAGCTCAAGGTCAAGGTGACCATCGAGGCCGACAAACTGCGTGTTTCCTCTGCTTCGAAGGACGCGTTGCAGTCCGTGATCCAGTTCCTGCGCGACCAGGACTACGGCCAGCCGCTGCAGTTCACCAACTACCGCTAATATCATTCGAAAGGACCGCTTTCCAACATGGATACACCGTTGGGCTCCGTGCTCTACATCACCCTCGGGTGCGCTAAGAACGAGGTTGACACCGACCGCATGCGTTCTCTTTTGACCGCCGCAGGCTACGAGGAAGCATTCGACCCGCAGGATGCCGATATCGCCATCGTCAATACATGCTCGTTCCTCGCCTCCGCAACGTCCGAGAGCATCGAGACCACGCTCGAGCTCGCCAACGAGGTTCAGGACGGCGTTCGTTCTTGCCCCATCGTCATGTGCGGCTGCGTGCCGTCGCGCTATGGCGATGACCTGCCTGACGAGCTGCCCGAGGTCGCTGCCTTTGTGAAGGCCGACGAGGAAGATGGCATCGTGGCGGTCATCGATGGCGTGCTGGGTGTCGAGCGTGAGATTGCCGCCTATATTCCTCAGGTCAAGCGTACCGTCGAGGGTGCGGTTGCCTACGTGAAGATCTCCGATGGCTGCAACCGCTTCTGCAGCTTCTGCATGATTCCCTACATCCGCGGCCGCTATCATTCGCGCAATGCCGAGAGCATCATCTCCGAGGTGCGCGACCTGGTTGCCGGCGGTGTGCGCGAGATCGTGCTGATCGGCCAGGACACGGGCATCTGGGGTACCGACTTTGCCGACGAGGACGTCGCCGATGGCTCGCCGCGCAATCTGGCGCAGCTGCTGTGTGCCGTCGCCGAGGCCGTGCGCCCGCACAACGTCTGGGTCCGCGTGCTCTATCTGCAGCCCGAGGGCATGACTGACGAGCTCATTGAGACCATTCGTGATACGCCCGAGGTGCTGCCCTATATCGATATCCCCGTGCAGCACTGCGACGCGCGCATTCTCAAGGCCATGCGTCGCTCCGGTTCGCGCCAGGAGCTCGAGGATCTGTTCCGCGACCTTCGTGAGCGTATCCCCGGCATCGTGATCCGTTCCACGGGCATGGTCGGCTTCCCGACCGAGACCGACGACGAGTTCCGTGACCTTATCGACTTTATGGACACCGTCGGCTTTGACTACACGAGTGTCTTTGCCTACTCGCAGGAGGAGGGCAGCCTGGCCGCTAAGATGGAGGGTCAGGTCGACGAAGAGGTCAAGCTCGAGCGCGCCCAGGAGGCCATGGACCTGGCCGAGTCGCTCGGTTTTGCCGCCACCGCCGCCCATGTGGGCGAGCGCGCCCAGGTGATCGTCGACGGTATCGAAGAGACCGAGGACGGCGCCGAGCTGATCGGCCATGCCTGGTTCCAGGCGCCCGATTCCGATGGAGCGGTGCATCTGGACGCCAGCGAGGCGTCCGTGGGCGATATTCTGACTGTCGAGTTTACCGATAGCTTCTGCTATGAGCTTATCGGTCATGTTGTGGAGTAGGAGAGCGTCGTGGCAAACGAGAGCAATAAGGAACTGACGAGTGTCTGGACGCCCGCCAACATCGTGACGTGCGTTCGCATCGTCTTTATCCCGGTGTTCATGATCGTCTCGGCTCTGTCTCACACGAGTGTTGCCGGTACGGATTGGAGCACCTTTGACGGCCCGCTCGCCGCCGCTGCCTTCATTCTGTATGTGATCCTGTCGTGCACCGATAAGGTCGACGGTTATCTGGCACGCTCGCGTAACGAGATCACCGATTTCGGCAAGTTCTTGGACCCCATCGCCGACAAGCTGCTGGTGTTCTCGGCCTTGCTGCTGTTCTTGGATTTTGGCGCGGTGACCGTGTGGTCCGTGTTCATTATCCTGTTCCGCGAGCTGCTGGTGAGCGCCCTTCGCATGGTCGCGAGTGCGGCCGGTGTGGTCGTTGCAGCCGATAAGCTCGGCAAGTACAAGACGGCAACCACGATGGTTTCCATCTGCGGTTACCTGTGCGTTTTTGCTATGGCCGGCTTGCACCTTGGCCCGGTGGCGCTGACGCTCGGCATCTACTCGGTGTCGCGCTTCCTGTATGCCGTTGCCGTTGTCTTGACCGTTATCTCGGGCGCCCAGTACTTCTGGAACTGCCGCAAGATAGTCTTTTCCGTCTAGGTCCTGGTAGGCATGACGGAATCATTTGAGCAGATTGCCGCGCATAACGAAGAGCTCGCACGCGATATTGTCGAGCGTGCAAGCTTTCGTGGTGTGACGGTTTCGACGGCTGAATCTCTGACAGCTGGCATGATCGCCTCGACGATCGCCGATATCCCTGGTGCCTCGGCGGTGCTGCGTGGCGGTGCGGTGACCTACTGCGATGAGATTAAGCATCGCGTGCTGGGTGTTGAGCAGGAGACGCTCGACCGCTACACTGCGGTGTCGCACCAGACTGCGCGCGAGATGGCGTCGGGTTCGCTGGAGCTGTACCAGAGCGATATTGCAGTGAGCGCAACGGGTTATGCCGGCCCCGGCGGTGGTACTGAGGACGATCCGGCGGGCACTTTCTATATTGGCTGGGCGCATCGTTCCGCCGATGGGGGCGTGCCGGTCGTGGACTCTGTGCGCTGCCACTATGAGGGTGACCGTTCGTGTGTTCGTGCCCATGCGGTCACGGAGGCATTGGGTCGCATTGTCTACGTGCTCGATTCTATGGAATAGACGTGTTTTAAGGGGCCTCCGGGCCCCTTAATTGTGGAGAGGGGGCCTTAGGCTCATTTGGCGTTTGTGCTGGTTGTAGACGTTATTTTGCCTGCCTTGTTCATATTTGGTCCTTTGTGGTCAAGCATTTGGTCAGTGTTTGGTCGGCGTTTGGTTGGGTTTTGGAAAGACCGCCTGCATATGATTTATCTGAACGGTTGACCACGAACAGCCGTTCGTTTATTATCGATGCAGGTTGTTAAGAGGAGGGCTATTCATGGCCAAGAATTCAGGTCCCGTACGTACCGTTCATGCTCGCACGACGGGTAAAGAGCGCGATGAGATGATCGCCACCACCAAGGCCGAGATCGAGAAGAAATTCGGCCAGGGTTCCATCATGAGGTACGGCGACGGTGGCCCCGAGCTCGAGGTCGAGGCCATCCCTACGGGCGCTCTGGCACTCGATGCCGCTCTGGGTATCGGCGGTGTGCCGCGCGGCCGAATCGTCGAGATCTACGGTCCCGAGTCCTCCGGTAAGACGACGCTTTCGCTCGAGATCTTGGCCGAGGCCCAGGCAATGGGTGGCGTTGTGGCATTTATCGATGCCGAGCACGCGCTCGATCCCACGTATGCCGCGCGCATCGGCGTGGATATCGACGAGGTGCTCATTTCCCAGCCCGATACGGGTGAGCAGGCGCTCGAGATCGTTGACATGCTTGTGCGTTCAGGTGCCATCGATGCCATCGTTGTCGACTCCGTCGCCGCGCTGACCCCGCGTGCCGAGATCGAGGGAGAAATCGGCGACACTACGGTCGGTCTTCAGGCTCGCCTGATGAGCCAGGCGCTCCGCAAGCTCGCCGGCTCGCTGTCTAAGTCCAACACGACGTGCATCTTCATTAACCAGCTGCGTGAGAAGATCGGCGTCATGTTCGGCAACCCCGAGACCACGACGGGCGGTCGCGCCCTTAAGTTCTTCTCTTCGGTGCGTATCGACATTCGCCGCATCGACAGCATTAAGCTTAAGGACGAGGTTATCGGTAACCGCGTGCGCGCCAAGGTCGTTAAGAACAAGGTGGCAGCTCCGTTCCGTTCTGCTGAGTTCGACATCATGTACGGTACGGGCATCTCTAAGGAGGGCTCGATTCTGGACATGGCTGTCGAGTGCGGCATCTGCAAGAAGATGGGCTCCTGGTTTGCCTATGGCGAGGACAAGCTCGGCAACGGTCGCGAGGCCGCCAAGGCTTTCCTGCGCGAACACCCCGATTGCGCCGACGAGATTGAGCATAAGGTTCGCCTTGCCTGCGGACTTGAGTTTGATGACGATGCTCCGTCCGAGGTCGAGCTGACCGATCAGCCTGCGCCTGAGGAGTTTGATGAGCTTTACGCCATCGATGGTTCCGCTATGCTCGATGATGACGACGAGTAGCGGTTACGCTCATGTCGTATACGGTGACCGAGGCCACGGTCGTCTTTCCCGATAAGAAGGCGGCCTCCTCGTTTTCGAGCGGGTATGCGTCCAAAAAGCCTTGCGCACATATCGATTGTGAGCTTGAGGACGGTTTTGAGCGGTCCATTTGGATTCCCATGCGGGTCGCGCGCCTGTATGTCAAAAACCGCCCCGATCTTCCCTGTGATTGGGACAACTTTCGTGAGGCGGTGCAGCTCATCGAGCGTAAATGTGCACTTACCATGGTGACCGAGATGCTATCGCGCCGCGACCATGCGACGGGTGAGGTCCGTGACAAGCTGGCTCGCTACGGCTTTCACCAGCCCGCGATCGATTTCGCCGTCGAGCGCGCCACCGAGTATCACTTTTTAGACGAGAACCGCTTTTGCTCGTACTTTATCGAGGAGCGCAAGCGGCGCGGTTGGGGACAGCGCAAAATCGAGACCGAGCTCAAGCGACGTCATGTTGTGCTCGATGACATTCCCGGTTATCCCGAGGATTATTTTGCCGTCGAAGACGATTTGGCGCGTGCGTCAGCCCTGCTCGCCAAGCGGCGTGTTCCAGAGACGCGTGGATTCGAAAAACTGGTTCGGTTTTTGATGGGCAAGGGCTTCTCGTATCACATCGCCGCCGATGCCGTTAAGGCACGTCTCGATGCCGAACGCGAGGAATGTGCGGTTTAGGCGTATGCGTTTTGTGGCCCTGCCGTTCACCGCGTTTTAGCCGCCGTGCCGGGGCCATTTATTTGACAGTTGTTGTGGTTCAACGTACGATAAACACTGTCATTTGCTTTGTGATATGTGCTCATCTGTTATGAGTTTGTTTATATGTTTATCTGTATCCGACCCGCATAAGCTGCGCCCATATTACTCAAATGTCGCGAGCCGTTCGTAAGGACGGTTCGCTTTGTTGTGTAACGAATCCATAAAAAGGAGTGAGCATGCCTATCATCGCAGCGCTCGTTGGCATCGTTTTGGGTGCCATCGCCGCCATTGCCTACATGCGCACCGCCAAGCAGGGTAGTCTTCACGAGGCCGACGAAAAGATCCAGTCGGCACACGCACAGGCTGAGTCCCTGATCGGTGATGCTAAGCGTCAGGCCGAGACCCTCAAAAAAGAGGCTCTGCTCGAGGCTAAAGAGGAGATCATCAAGAACAAGCAGGCCGCCGAGGCCGAGGACAAGCAGCGTAAGAGCGAGATTCGTACGCTCGAGAACCGTGTGATGCAGCGCGAGGAGTCCCTCGATCGCCGAAACGACGCTCTCGACAAGCGTGAGCACCAGCTGTCCAGCCAGGCCGGTCAGGTCGAGAAGCGCTCTCGCGAGCTCGAGGAGCTCTGCGCCAAGCAGACCTCCGAGCTCGAGCGTATCGCCGACCTGACCCGCGAGGATGCCCACAAGGAGCTCCTCGATAAGGTTCGCGGCGAGGTCACCCACGAGGCCGCCACGATCATTCGCGAGTCCGAGCAGCAGGTTCGCGCCGAGTGCCACAAGACCGCCCAGGAGATTCTGTCCCTGGCGATTCAGCGCTGCGCTGCCGACCACACAGCCGAGGTCACCGTTACCTCCGTGCACATTCCCTCTGATGACCTCAAGGGCCGTATCATCGGTCGCGAGGGTCGCAACATCCGGACCTTCGAGCAGGTTTCCGGCGTCAACCTCGTGATTGACGACACGCCCGAGACCGTCGTTCTTTCGAGCTTCGACCCGGTCCGTCGTGAGACCGCCCGTGTTGCCCTCGAGAACCTCATCGCCGACGGCCGCATTCACCCCGCCCGCATCGAGGAGATGTATCACAAGGCTGCCGACCTGGTTCAGCAGCGCGTGCGCGAGGCTGGCGAGCAGGCTGCCTTCGATACCGGCATTCACGACCTGCACCCCGAGATCGTCAAGACCCTTGGTGCCCTGCGCTACCGTACTTCGTTTGGTCAGAACGTGCTTCAGCACTCCCTCGAAGTCTCTGACCTGTGCGGCGTGATGGCTTCCGAGCTTGGCCTGGACGTTGTGACCGCCAAGCGCGCCGGCCTGCTGCACGACCTTGGCAAGGCAATCGACCACGACGTCGAGGGCCCGCATGCCGTCATCGGCGCCGAGCTTGCCCGCCGTTATGGTGAGAAGCCCGTTATCGTCCACGCTATCGAGGCTCACCATGCCGATGTCGACCCCAACACGGTGCTCGATGTCCTGGTACAGGCCGCCGATGCCGTCTCCGCCTCTCGCCCCGGTGCCCGTCGCGAGTCTGCCGAGAACTACATCAAGCGTCTTGAGAAGCTCGAGGAGATTGCCAACTCCCATGAAGGCGTCGAGCGTACCTATGCCATGCAGGCTGGTCGCGAGGTCCACGTCATGGTTCAGCCGGACAAGATCTCCGATGCCCAGTCCACGGTCCTGGCTCACGATATCGCCCATCAGATCGAGGAAGAGATGGAGTATCCCGGTCAGGTGCGCGTCGTCGTGATTCGCGAGAGCCGCGCTGTCGATATCGCTAAATAACATGAGCGACGCGAACGAGCTCATCTCATTTATCGCGTCGATGTCGGGGGAGGGCAACCTTCGCGTCGAGGAGAACCTTGGCGAGGGGTATGTCCGCCTCCGCGTTTCGGAGGCCGAGCGGCGCCAGGCAAAACACGACATTCAGCATGTCGAGGATATCGTCATCGAAATGCTCCGTAATGCTCGCGATGCCGGCGCCGACAAGGTCTATCTCGCCACGACCAAGGAAGATGGCGTCCGCACGCTTGTCTTTCTGGATAACGGTTCGGGCGTTCCGCAGGATATGCAAGAGCGAATCTTCGATGCCCGCGTTACCTCCAAGCTCGAGAGCATGAAGATGGACCGTTGGGGCGTTCACGGTCGTGGCATGGCATTGTTTTCGATCAAGCAGAACACCGACGAGGCCCGTGTGGTCACGTCCGGCGTCGATCTTGGTTCAGCCTTTAAGGTGAGCGTTGCAGCCGACCGCCTCAGTGAGCGTGCCGATCAGTCCAGCTGGCCCCAGGCCGTCAAGGATGAGGACGGACGTTATGTCTGTGCTCGCGGCCCGCATAATATTATTCGCGCTGCCTGTGAGTTTGCGCTCGAGGAGCTGCGTGGTTGCGATGTCTATCTTGGTTCTCCGTCTGAGATTGCCGCGACCCTTTATGCTCAGGCGTCAAGTCGGCTCGATACGTCTCGTCTCCTGTTTATTGATGACGAGAGCGAGCTTCCGGTTGTCGATCGTTTAGGCCTTGCCTCTGATGCCGAGGACTTTATCCGTATCTGCTCGGGTTTGGGTCTTGGGATGTCCGAGCGCACGGCACATCGCATTTTGGCAGGGCAGATTAAGCCCGTTCGCGGTGTGACCGCGCGTCTGCTGCGCGAGCGTGATCCGTCCTCGCATGCGCCGGCTCCTGTCGATCTCGCGAAGGATCGTCGCGGGCTACGTATTGCCAAGGATGACATGGCACAGTTTTCGCGTGCTGTGGAGCGGGACTTCAATGACCTTGCCGCCAGGTACTATCTCAACCTTTGCGGCGACCCAAAGATTCGTGTTTCGCGTGATCGAATCACTGTGACCTTCGATCTTGCCAAAGAGGAATAGTGCCTTTACCGAGTCCTCTCGGTACGATACAGTTATTGCAGTTAAAACGTACTTTTAAACGCAGGAGTTTCTTCATGGATTGCCTGAAGGTATCAAGCAAATCATCGCCCGCGTCCGTTGCCGGCGCCATCGCCGGCATGGTCAAGGATGGTGTACCCGTCAACATCCAGTGTGTCGGCGCCGGTGCTGTCAACCAGGCCATTAAGGCCGTTGCCATCGCGCGCGGTTTTTTGATCCCAACCGGTTTTGATATTTCCTGCGCGCCCGTGTTCTCCGACATTCTCATTAACGGGGAGTCGCGCACGGCCATCCGCTTTTCTATCTACGTTCACCAGATCAATCGAGCTGCTATGGATAACGTCGTCATGGATGATGTTAAGCCTGTGGCATAGCTTCTGCTTGCCTCGTTTCGCTCCCCAACGTTAGGACTTATGCACATGGATCAGCGTTCCGTACGCGATATTCTTGCCGGTAAAACCTACTTTATCCGCACCTTTGGCTGCCAGATGAATCGGCACGACTCTGAGCGCGTGAGCGGTCTGCTCGATTCGTATGGTTGCCTCATGGCGCTCGATCTTGAGCATGCCGATATCGTTGTCTTCATGACATGCTGCGTGCGCGAGGCCGCCGATACTCGCCTGTACGGTCAGTGCAATTCCTGCAAAAGCCTGCCGCCTTCGCCTTCGGGCAAGCGTGTGGTTGCCGTGGGCGGCTGCATCGCACAGCGTGATGGCGAGGGACTGCTCACCAACGTCGATAACGTCAATGTCATCTTTGGCACGCATTCTATCGCACATGTGGCCGAGCTCATTGCCGAGGCGTTCCTTGACGGCAAGCGTCATATCCGCACCAATGAGCATGAGGATACGGATGCCATGAGCATGCCGTGGCATCGAGAGACCCAGTATCACGCTTGGGTGCCCATCATGACGGGCTGCAATAATTTCTGCACCTATTGCATCGTGCCGTACGTGCGCGGTCGCGAAAAGAGCCGCCCCTTCGAGGAGATTGTCGACGAGGTGACCGGTTTGGTGCGCCAGGGCGTGCGTGAGATTACGCTGCTGGGCCAAAACGTTAACTCATATGGTCGCGATCTGTTTGGCAAGCCGCGTTTTGCCGATCTGCTGCGTGCCGTGGGCGATACGGGTGTGGAGCGCATCTTCTTTACGTCTTCGCATCCCAAGGACCTGTTGCCCGAGACCATCGACGCCATGGCCGAGACGCCTGCCGTTATGCCGCAGCTGCACTTGGCCGTCCAGTCAGGTTCGACGCGGATCCTCAAAGAGATGAATCGCCGTTATACACGTGAGGACTATTTGGGCCTGGTCGATCGCATTCGCAACCGTATGCCCGATATCGCGCTCTCGACCGACATTATCGTTGGCTTCCCAGGCGAGACTGAAGAAGACTTTGAGCAGACGCTCTCGCTTGCCGAGACGGTCCGCTATGCCCAGGCCTATACCTTCATCTACTCCAAGCGCGCTGGTACCCCGGCCGCCGAGATTGATGATCCCACACCGCACGAGGTCATCCTTGAGCGCTTTAACCGTCTGGTCAAGGTTATCGAGACGACAGCGCACGAGTACAACCAGGGTGAGCTCCATACCGTGGTGCCGGCGCTCATTGAGGGTACGAGTAAAAAGAACGACGCGGTCCTGCTGGGCAAGAGTCCCAAGAATCAGACCGTGCATGCGCCTATCCCCGAGGGTTACAGCATCGATCAGCTTGTTGGCAAGATCGTTGATGTTGACGTTGACGTTGCCAAGACCTGGTATTTGTCCGGCTCCGTTGTGGGCGAGCCGCGCTAATGGTTTCTCCCAGGGCAGGACTTTCCGCCGTTGCGATCGTCGGTCCGACGGCGGTTGGTAAGAGTGATGTTGCCGACCGTTTGGCAGCTCGTCTTTCGTCCGAAGTGCTGTCGTGCGATGCGATGCAAATCTATCGCGGCATGGACATCGGTACCGCAAAGATGGCGCCCGATGAGTGTACGGCGCCGCTGCGTCTCGTCGACATTGTAGAGCCGGGTGTGGCGTACTCTGCGGCGCTTTATCAGGCTGACGCTCGCGCGCATGTTGAACGTCTCCTTGGTTCGGGTTGCCTGCCTGTTTTTTGCGGAGGTACGGGGCTGTATCTCAAGGCTGCCCTTGATGAGATGGACTTTCCCTCGGGTGAACTTGAGGACGATTGCCGTGCGGGCTATCAGGATCTTGCCGAGCGCATAGGCGAGGAAGCGCTGCACGCGCTGCTTGCCGAGCGTGACCCCGAGTCCGCTGCGGTCATCCACCCCCATAATGTTCGTCGCGTGATTCGCGCGCTCGAAATGCACGATGATGGCGTCTCCTATGCGCAGCAAAAGTCGCAGTTTAGTGTTCCGCGCGAGTATTATCACGCTCTGTGGTTTGGTCTGACGCGTAATCGCGAGGTGCTCTACGAGCGCATTAACCTGCGTGTCGATCTGATGTTTGAGCAGGGCCTTGTCGATGAGGTCCGCGGTCTTATGGGCCAGGGGCTGGGAGATGCCCTGACGTCGATGCAGGCAATTGGCTATAAAGAGATCATCGATGCTTTCAATGGTGTGATGAGCATGGATGAGGCTCGCGAACTCATCAAGATGCGTTCGCGTCGTTATGCCAAGCGTCAGCTTTCGTGGTTTAAGCGCGATGACCGTATCGTGTGGTTTGATATGGATAAATTTACGATCGATGAGGTCGTTGAGGATATCCTGCATCGTATTGAGGCTGCCTAATGGCCCGTTTTTCTCTTGTTCCCACGGCACCCGAGCCCGAGCGTGCCATTTTGGTTGGTGTTGAATGGCGCGACAATGCATGGCCGATCGATCGCTCGCTTGATGAGCTGGAGCGTCTTGCCCACACGGCTGGTGTCCAGTGCATGGCACGCTTATCGCAGCGTTTGGTAAAGCCGTATCCTAAATCGTTTATCGGTTCCGGTAAGGTTGAAGAGCTGTGCGGCCTGGTACATCGCATGGATGCCGATGTCGTTATTTTTGACGACGACCTGACGCCCTCGCAGCAATCCTATTTGGAGAAAGCCGTGGGCGAGCCGGTAAAGATTATCGATCGTACTGCACTGATCTTGGATATCTTTGGCCTTCATGCTCAGACGCGTGAGGGACGCCTACAGGTACAGCTGGCACAGCTTCAATATCTGTTGCCTCGTCTGCGTGGCATGTGGAGTCATCTCGCCAAGGAACAGACGCGCGGCGGCATCGGCTCACGCTTTGGTCAGGGCGAAAGTCAGCTCGAGGTCGACCGTCGCCTCATTCGTAATAAGATCGCTGCGCTTCGTCGTGAGCTCAAGCAGGTTGAACAGCGTCGTGATGTTCAATCCAAGAGCCGCATTGAGTCACCGGCGTTTCGCGTCGCGTTAGCCGGTTATACCAATGCCGGTAAATCGACGTTGCTCAATCGTCTGACCGGCTCTACGGTACTTTCTCAGGACAAGCTGTTTGCTACGCTCGACCCGACGACGCGTTCGTATCGCCTGCCCGGCGGTCGCGGCATGACGATTACTGATACCGTCGGCTTTATTCAAAAGCTGCCGCATGGTCTGGTCGATGCCTTTAAATCGACGCTGTCCGAGGTTTTGGGTGCCGATCTAATTCTCAAAGTCGTAGATGCGTCTGACGAGGACTATGAGCGGCAGCTGGAGGCTGTCGACCGCGTGCTTGATGAGATCGGCGCCGGAGAGCGCCTAACGCTGACCGTATTCAATAAAATCGATCTTCTCGATAGCGTTGATCGATTGAGCTTCCGTCGTCGCTATCCCGAGGCCGTGCTGTTCTCGGCCCAGACGGGCGAGGGACTCGACGATCTCGTCGACCGCATTGCTCGTGAGGCGGCTGCCACCGATGTGTTGCTCTCTGCTGATATCCCGTATCGTGAGGGCGCCCTCATCACGCTGGTTCATGAGCAGGGAACCCTTTTGCACGAGGAATATCTCGAGGATGGCGTTCGTATTGTGGCGAAGCTGCCGGCTCGTATTGCACCGCGGCTCGAGCGTTATCGCACCGAGTAGACGAGCTCCAAAATGCCCAGAATGATGGGCTGATGCAGCAGATAAAAGGGGAGTGCGTGACGTCCAAGGATTGCAAGCGCCGGGACGGGATTGGCGTAGGCCCAGCTAGGGACGGTCTTATCGATTCCCTGCGCTATATGTGCGGCGAAGTATCCTGCAAGATACATAAAGATAAACGGGATGATGGGGTAGTAATCACCTGAAACAAACCCAGGGCTCGGAAATCCCAGCCACGCCAGGTATGGGACAGGGTAGGTCGTTTTGGGGATGCTCCAGGTGAGGGCGAACAACACAAGGCATAGGGACACGCCCCATCTCGCCGAAATCTTCTTAAGGACGGGATTGGTCAACGCTACGATGCCGGTACATGCGGCCATACAGTAGATGATGCCAAAATTAACCGAATCGTCGACTGAGACAAGTGTTGTTGCCAACCAGACGACGAGTGCTGCTAAGGCGTATTTGGCGGCACGTTTGATATTGTTGCGCGAAAGAGTGCACATCCAACCCGCGATAAACAAGAATACCCAGCTGATGCTGGCGCGCCAGATGTCTTGAAAGACGGTCTGGGTAAACCAGGGCATATCCCAACCGTACAGGTAGGCGAGATCGTAGCAAGTGTGAAAACCTGCCATTGAAATCATCGTAAACCCGCGGACGGTATCAAAGATAGTGATGCGTTTTTGCATTACGAGAACCGGCGCATCAAGCCGACGACTTTGCCCAAGATAACGGGATTCGTTGCATAGATAGGCTCCATGGTGTCATTCTCGGGCTGCAGGCGTACGCGTCCCTGCTCCTTGTAGAACGTCTTGACGGTCGCTGAACAATCAATCATGGCCACGACAATTTCGCCGTTCATGGCACTCTTTTGTTCACGGACGATGATGTAATCGCCATTGAAGATGCCGACATTGATCATTGAGCTCCCATGCACCTCAAGGATAAAGGAACCCTGATCAGTGGCGATTTCGGTCGGGATAGTAAAAGTGTCTTCGATATTCTGCTCGGCCAGAATGGGAATCCCAGCCGCGACGCGACCAACGAGCGGTAGCGAGACCGTTCCGCGAGGTGCGGTGGGCTCGTCAGATTTAGAAATTGAGACAGAGGAACCGTCCTCGTTAAAGAGTTCCAGGGCGCGCGGTTTGGTGGCATCGCGCTTGAGTAGCCCGCGCGCCTCCAGAGCAGATAGATGGGCGTGCACGGTGCTGGGGGAGGAAAGGCCCACGGCAGAAGCCATCTCGCGCACGCTGGGCGGATAACCCTTCTCCTGCTGATATTCCTTGATGAAGTCGTAAATTTGCTGCTGACGCTTGGTAATTTTGCGAGCCATCAGGGCATCCTCTCTACCCGTGTCAAACAAATGTTCGAATTTTGCTTGACAGGAACAACTGTTCGAAGATAATAATAACCGAACATTCGTTCTCGCGCCAGATATTTTTGTCCGCGCGGCTTGATAAAACTGTTCTCAGCAAAACACGCGAGAGGAGAACATGATGAACGCAACGAATATGGTCCAGGGAAACCTCGCCCTTAAGCTCGTGACGCCTGCTGAACCCACTTTTACGGTTGTTCAGGGTGGCCGCTCCGGCTTTCAGCCTTTGACCGTAAAGCCTGCTCGCAATCAGCAGGCTGCAGTTGTGCCGGCCCGCGTTGCCCTGAAGGTTCCGACGATTGTCGCCGTTGCCGTTGCGCTTACGGTCTTCTTTGTCCTCGCTACGTCGGTCTTTAGCGCTCGTCACGCCGCGTATGCCGAGTCCGTTTCCAACGTTACCTACGAGACCATTCGCGTTCAGCCTGGTGATTCTCTTTGGTCGCTTGCCGAGGAATATCCAATCGAAGGCCTTTCCACGCAAGAGACTTCCGACATGATCCGTAACGTCAATCATCTGGAGCATGGTTCGCTCGCCGCCGGTGCGCATCTTAAGGTTCCTGCTCGTTCGTAATCATTATCGCGCTGCACATGGTACCCTTGTTATCGTTTAAGAGGAGGTACCATGCGCTGTCCCAAATGCGGCAAGGCACATACCCGCGTCGTTGATTCCCGTATGCAGGAGTCAAATAACACCATTAAGCGCCGTCGCGAATGTTGCTCGTGTAACTACCGCTTTACAACGTTCGAGCGATGCGAAGACCCAATTGAGGTCATTAAGTCGGACAGAACCAAGCAGCGGTTCGATCGCAATAAGCTGCTCGTCGGCTTGATGCGCGCCACCATCAAGCGTGATATCGACACTAAGAAGCTCAATGAGATTATCGACGATATCGAGGTCGAGCTGCGTTCTCGTACGCTGACGGCCGTCACGTCCCATGAGTTGGGTGACATGGTGCTCAAGCGCTTGGCCAAGATCGACAAGGTGGCGTACATCCGCTTTGCCTCGGTCTACCGCGATTTCAAAGACGTCGATGAGTTTCTGCAAGAGCTTGACAAGCTAAGGTGATTCCATGTCCAACATTACCGTCAACATAAAGCGTCTCGACCCCACCGTCGAGCTTCCCAAATACGCCCATCCCACCGATGCCGGTTTGGATCTGCGCTCCAACGAGGACTGCGTCCTGAGGCCCTTCGAACGTCGTCTGGTCTCTACTGGGCTGGCCATCGCCCTGCCCGACGGTTACGCCGGCTTCGTCCAGCCCCGCAGCGGCTTGGCCATCAAGCAGGGCCTGTCTATAGTCAATACGCCGGGCCTCATCGACGCCCACTACCGAGGAGAACTCAAGGTTATCCTCATCAACCTGGATCCCTCCAACAACATCAAAATCAACAAAGGCGACCGCATAGCCCAACTCGTCATCCAAGAAGTCCCCACGGTCAACCTCATGGAAGTAGAAGAACTAGACAAAACCGACCGAGGCAACGGAGGCTTCGGCTCCAGCGGCGTCGCCTAGGGCGCTCGTATCCCTCCCGCCCGGGGCTTACCTATATCATTCCATGCTCAAACATTCTCGCGTCGCTTCGCTCGCTGCGAAACTGCGCGTGGAACGATATAGGTAAGCCCCGGGCGGGCGGCTACTCGCTTGAAACAATATTTACTTTTCTAGTAAGCCGATGCGACAAAGGGGCTGTCCCTTTGTCGCATCGGCTTACTGTATTTTTATTTTCCTGTTTTACCTTTGCAGGTTCTAATGGAGGGGATTCTGAAGTAGCTGCTAGTAAGTAAACGCAGCCGCTCTGCCGGAGCCGCCCTTATATCGTTCCACGCGCAGTTTCGCAGCGAAGTGAGAATGTTTGAGCATGGAATGATATAAGGGCGGCTCCGACAGAGCGGCGGACATTCGACTAGCGGATATGCGCGGGTTTTCCGCCCCAATAGAAGCGGCAGAAGGCTCGTTTGCGCTTTTGGGGCTTGCCTACTAGCTCCATGGTTGCGATGGCTATGTCTTCGGCTGCGTGGGGGCGGCGTAGTACTTCGCCATTGATGAGTAGGGCTTTGAGTGATTCGGGATGGTCGTGCAGGTGACGTAGGGTAACGATGAGCTCTCGTGCGGTGGTGACATGCATGCTGGCGCCCATGCCGGTGAGCATCGTGGTGTTGGCCTTTTCCTGGCCATAGGACTTGCCCAGCAGGATCATCGGCAGATGTGCGCATAGGCACTCGGTGACGGTGAGCCCGCCCGACTTGAGGATTGCCAGGTCGCAGCCGTGCATGAGGGCCGCCATGTCATCCACGTAGTCCAGAACTGTGACGTTTTCGAGCTTCATGGCGACGAAGAGCGTCTTCAGCCGGGTGGCATACTCCACGTCTTTACCGGGCAAAAAGACAAAGTGCATGTCCTCAAAGCCGCGTAAGAAGGGGAGCGTGTGGTCCATCGCGGCGCGGAAACGCACGTATGGTTGGGGCAAACTGGCGCCGGCCATCACCAATACGACGGTTTTGTCTATGGGGAGATTGAACTTGCTGAGCTCATCTTCGCGTTTGTAATCTGAATCGAAACCGGCTCGGATGGGGATGCCCGTTATGCGGATCTTTGACTCGGGAACCTTGCGCGGGCGCAGCGTTTCGGCCATAAACTCGTTGGCTACACAGAATAGGTCGGTGTCCTTGTGGGGCCAAAAGCCTTCGACTTCGTAATCGGTCGGCACACAGATGACCGGGTAATCGATACCCGTAATTACGCGGGCGCCCACGGCAACATTGGCTGCTGTGATGTGCGTTGCGACCACGGCTATAGGCCTGCGGCGACGAATATATTCGTTGAAGGCGGGGAACATAATACGCGACCATGCCGTGCCGCCACCCCAGAGAAGATGTCCCGTAAGCGTATATCGCCAGGTCAGGTCGTAAATGGGGCGTGTGGCTCCCGTAAAAGAAGCCGCGGTCTTATTGCCGTCGAATTTAATACGTCCAAAATCAAGGATATCGAGCACTTCAATTTCAATATCCTCAGGGATTCCCTTGGTGCCGCGGATAAGATCAAATGCTTGTGCAATCGCGTTGGCGGCGGCTTTGTGGCCCGATCCAACCGATGCGTGCACAATGGTTACTAGGGGTTTTTGTGCAGGTGAAACGGTCATTTGCTCCGGTTGGGGAGTGGCTTGCATGGGCAGGGGAGCGCTATTGCTCATCTGCGTTTGATCCATCGATAACTCCCCTTCAGCTTTGTTACGCGTTTTATCATTGTAGTGCATGAGTGTCATGTTCACGTAAATTTGGGTATGAGTGCAAAGAACGCCAATCTTTCGACAGGAGGTCTCTTCATGACTATCCATCAGCCGATCGATGTTGCGATTATCGGTGGCGGCCCTGCGGGCTATGCTGCGGCTATTTATGCGGCGCGCTCCAACCTAACGACGACCGTGATTGAACAGGGCATGTCGGGAGGGCAGATCGCCACGACCAATGAAGTCGAGAACTATCCGGGCATTCCGCTCTTGAGTGGCGCCGAACTCGGCGAGCGTTTTCAGCAACATGCAGAGGGCCTGGGAGCACAGGTCGCATGGAGCATGGTTTCGGGTATCGATTACGATGCCGATGCAGCGCTGTTTACGGTGCATCACGATATGGGCGATACGCTGTCCAAGAGCGTCATTGCGTGCATGGGTGCCACGCCGCGATCTGCTGGTTTTGTTGGCGAGGATACGTATCGCGGTCGCGGCGTTTCGTATTGCGCGACGTGCGACGGCATGTTCTTTCGCGGCAAGCAGGTCTTTGTCATCGGCGGCGGCAATGCTGCCTGCGAGGAAGCTCTGTTCTTGTCAGAAATCGCCGGCAGCGTGACCATCGTTTTGCGCCGCGATCAGTTCCGTGCCCCTGATGGTGTTGTTCAGAAAGTACTCGAAAAGGACAATATTACAGTTAGGTACCAAACTAGTATTGTTGAACTTTCTGGTGAAGCGACGCCAACGACGATCGCCTTTAAGGACAATGCATCCGGGGAAATTCATACCGAGTCATTTGAGCCTGGCTCGTTTGGCATTTTTGTCTTTGCCGGCACGCAACCCCATACCGAGCTTGTTGAGCATCTCGTCGATTTGGCGCCTGATGGCGGCATTCTAACTGATGAATCTATGGCGACCCGCACGCCAGGTCTATTTGCCGCTGGCGATATCCGTTCCAAGCGTTTACGACAGGTTGTGACCGCCGTTTCTGATGGAGCCATAGCGGCAACCAGCGCATACGCGTTTCTCCGCGGATAAGTACGATAATATATCTTATGTAAGGTTGCTATCTTTAAACGAAGTGGTTGGGCGGTGTATCAATGTGCTGTCCAACCACTTTTACTTGCCGGCTATATGGTATGCAAAACTAGATAACCTAGAATACAATATAGCTAATGAACGGAGGATCCTTATGAACCACGCCAAACGCGTTATCCCGATGTCCGATACATCGGTCAGCATTAAGCCTGAGGATATTCAACCCACTGTGTTGCCCGATGCATTTATTCAGTCCGATATCGTGCGCAAACTCAATATGTTGAGTCTGCCGCGCTATAACCAGTTGCCAAATGTGACACTCTACCGCGACCAAGTTATTGAGTATGTTGCGCTGTGGATGGAGCCGCTGTCTATTTGCGTTGAGCAGCCTATCATTACGCCATCGATGATCAATAACTACGTGAAGGTCGGCCTGGTGCCTGCTCCGGTCAAAAAGCAGTATGGTCGCGAGCAGATTGCCCGCCTGATCGCTATCTGCATCTTTAAGCAGGTGCTACCTATTGCTGCGGTGCAGGCACTCTTTAACATTCAGCGTTTGAGCTACGATGCCCCGACTGCCTTCGATTATGTGGTCGACCAGCTTGAGGCATCGATTCGCGCCGCGTTTTCTATCGAGCAGACGCCGGTTCCCGATACGGCGCATCAGGTCACACGCGAGTCGCTGCTTGTGCGCAGTGCCGTATCGTCCTTTGTTTCGAAGGCGTACTTGATGAGCTATCTCAAGTTCAACGGGTTTAATAGCTAGCCGACGTATAAAACGGGCGGGACAAAGAGCCATCTGTCGCTTTGTCCCGCCCGTTTTTTGCCTGGTTGGACTTTATTTGCCCGAAGCTACGCCCATGCCGTAGCCGATGATCAGGCCGTGCATCTCAGCGTAATAGGAATCCAGGCCGTTGCAGGGCATGATGATGGTCTTGGAGCCGGGCCAATGTTCGACTATGCGATCAGTAAGCGCCTGGGCTCCAGTTTCGTTCTCAACGTGATCGATGATGACCTCACCGCCCGTAAAGCCCTCGGCTTCCATAGTGTCGATGATCTTGTTGAGCATCTTCTTTTCGCCACGCGTGTGCCCGACGAGTTCGATTTTACCGGCCTCACTCGCCGTGCCCAAAATGCGGATATTGAGCTTGTTGGCAATGACGCCGGCTGCCTTAGGGATACGTCCGGCTTTGGCGAGGTTTTCGTAATTGCACAAGCTGAAGAGGATTTTGCTGTTCTGCTCAAGGCTATCAAAGTATGCGCAAGCGTCCTCGAATGCGACATCCGGATTGCTTGCAAGATAGCGGTCAAACAGCAAGAAAATGAGGTCCATTTTGCCGCCAGCTGCGCGTGAATTGACTAGATGAATCTGTCGGTCGGGCTCCTCGGCAAGAACCATATCGCGAGCCGTGGCTGCCGCGTTGTAGCTGCCCGACACGCCCTCAGAGATCGGCATGCAGATGGTCTTGTCTGCCAATTTGAAGAGCTCGGCCCACTCCCCTACGCTGGGACAAGCGCTCGAAGAAGCGTTCGTCTCCGCCTGAACAGCGCAGTTGAGCTCATGAACATCGAGCGAAAGGTCATCGACGAATTCACGCTCCCCCACTCGAATTTTGAGGGGCGCAAATGCAAAGGTGGTATGGGGTGCGGTCGGTTGCCAATCGCGGAGGTTACAGCTTGAATCGGAGATAAGTGCCCAGCTCATAGAGGGTCCTTTCTAATTGTTCTTCAACAATTATAGCTTTCTTGCTGACCGATTGGGCCGCTATCTAGTATTCAAAACTAGATAGCGGCCTGGACTAAAGATAAAAGAATGGACCTCGCAACTTAAAGCCACGAGGTCCACATTCACACGCTGTGTAAGATGACTTAGTAACGCACGAAGATGTAGTTATTGTTCATGCCGGCGGCAACGGAGCTGATGATAACACCCGTGTTGTAGTCGGAAGCATGAATCATCTGACCACCACCGATGTAAATGCCGGTGTGGTACGAGTTGACCACAACGTCACCGGGCTGCGGATCGGACACACGCGTCCAGCCCATAAAGGTACCCGTGGTGCCCAGGCGGCAATAGCGACCAGTGAGGCAATAGCTAACAAAACCAGAGCAATCGAAGCTGTTCGGTCCAATGCCGCCCCAGGAATAAGCGCAACCAAGCTTGCTGTATGCACGCGAGACAACAGAACCGCCGTCGACGGACTGGCTCGGAGCAGAAGGCGTCGGAGCCGGAGCAGGTGTGGAGGGCTGCGGCGTCGGAGCAGGTGCCGGCGTAGGAGCCGGAGTGTTGCCGCCCTGGTTGTTGTTATTGCTGGTCTGGCCACCGTTGTTGGTGTTCTCGGTCGTACCGGCAGTCTCGTTGCTCACCGTGGCCTTCTCGGCGGTGCTGGCGTTGATGCCGGCCTGAAGCGCGGCGTTGGCCTCGGCCTCGGCGGCAAGCTCGGCCTGCAGCTGCGAATCCAGGGAATTTACGACGTTCTGGGCTTCAGCCTGCTGGGCATTAAGCTCGTCGACCTTCTTTTGCGTGGCGGCGACGTTCTTCTCCTGCTCGGCCTGCTTATCGGTGAGCTGCTGCTTAAGCTCCTTGACCTCTTGAATGGTCTGAGCCTGCTTATCGGAAACTTTCCCGTAGTAGAACAGACGGTTGAGCATATCGCTCAGGTCATCGACGCCCGTCAGAACCTGAAGCAGGCTCAGGCCGCCGGTTTTGTACTCGCCGGCGACATAGGTCGAGAGCTTGGCCTGACCATCGGCGATCTCCTGCTGCTTTTGCGTGATCTCGCCAGCAGTCTGATCGAGCGCCTGCGTCTGCGTGGCGAGCTCATCGTAAATCTGCTGGGTTTGGGTACCGATCTGCTCGAGCTTCGTACGAGCAGCGGCAAGGTCGGATGCGGTATCGGCGTAGGCAGGAGCCGCGAGGCCCAAGCCCAAAACACAAGCGAGGGTTGCCGTAGCAGCGCAGCGTGCCATGTTTTTGTGCGTGTTTGCTGTGCGCATGTAGCTTCCTTTCCACTAACTAAGGGTAACGGCTAGTCCACCGTCACCAGACTAAAGAGCTCCACATCGTCATTAGACGGCGTGAGCTTCTCGCGCGGGTTGAGAAACGCAAGCTCAAGGATACAACCGTAACCGACAAGCTTTGCGCCCATATCTCGCACCAGTTTACCTGTTGCCTCGACGGTTCCGCCCGTCGCGACCAAGTCGTCCAGAATCAACACGGTATCTTTAGAGCTGATAGCGTCGGCATGGATCTCAATTGAATCGGTGCCGTACTCGAGCTCGTAGCTCTGGCTCACGGTCTCGCGCGGCAGCTTGCCCGGTTTACGTGCGGGAACAAAGCCGGCGCCAAGGGCTACAGCCACCGGTACGCCAACCATAAAGCCGCGAGCCTCGGGACCCACGACCTTGGTGATTCCCATGCCGGCAAAGTGTTCGGCGAGGGCATCGGTCATGGCTTTGAGCGCCTCGGGATTGCCAAAGAGCGGCGTGATGTCTTTAAAGATGACTCCGGGCTCGGGATAGTCGGGGATGTCGACGATTTGAGATTCGAAGTCGTACATTGCATGACCTTTCAATGGGTTGCCGAAATTTCAGCTGAGGTTATTTGCCTGCGGTGGCGGTGCCGGATTGCGAAGGGGCGACGACCTTGAGCGGCTTTACGAGAGAATCCTCGTGCGAAGCCGGCATGGCTGTCTCTTCGTTTTTGGCCTTGGTGGACTCGGAGCGAGTGATTTCCTCATCGAGTGCATCGATGTCGGCGTCCTCGACCACGGCGTTGAGCGACTCAAAAACGCGGTTCTTGAGCAGCGCAGTGTGCACACCTTCCGTCAGGTCGTGAAGCTTCTTAAACGCACGCTCGAGCTTGGCGTCGCGCTCGTCATCGGAGGTATCCATGCCGAGCATGCTCACGAGCACCTGCTCAAACATCGAGGACTCGCGGTTGGCGGAAGACACGTACTGACGCAGGTTGCGTGGCTCGATATGGAAGCGCGACAGCTCGGAGCAGTAACGGATGATCGGAAAATCGCGACCATCGACGAGCTCGCGGTTCTGCGGGCTTTTGATGATGCGAATGAGGTCGTTTTCGGCGAGCGAGCGGATAAACGAAATCTCGACGCCCAGCATATCGGGAATGGTCTCGATGGGATGCAGCTTTTGCTTAGTCTCCTTGGGCTCCGTCTTGAGCGGAACATCGGACAGCAAGCCCACCTCGTAGGCGAGCGTTGACAGGTCCGTGGCGTTTTCCAAGCGCTGCTTAATCACGTTGAGTGGCATATAGCGGGTCTTCTGCAGGTGCAGAATGACCTCCAGGCGATCAACGTCCTCCTTGGAGTACTGACGGTATCCCTTTGGCGTACGATGAGGGGTAATGAGCCCCTCATCCTCTAGAAATCTAATTTTTGAGTTCGAAAGATCGGGGTATGCGCCTCGAAGTAGGTTGACGACTTGGCCGATACTCAGATAGTTGCGTTCGGCCATGCCCTACTCACCGGTTTCGATGCGCTCCGGCGTGCTCTCGTGGTAGATGAGCGTAAACGTACCGATCTGGACGGAAGAACCGTCGTGCAGCGGGGCTGCATTGACGATGGCACCGTCGACCCAGGTGCCATTGAGCGAGCCCAAGTCCTCGATGCGAGCGCCGAGGCCCTCGCGAATAATGCGCGCGTGGCTGCGCGAAACGGTCATGTCATTGAGGAAGATGCCGTTCGCAGGATCGCGGCCGATGGTGGTCACGTCGTCCTCGAGTTCAAAAGCGGCACCAGTCTGCGGACCCTTGACGATGGACAGAACGGGGGCGGTGATGCGCACGTTGGCCATGAGGTCGGGAACGGTGACGTCGCTTGAAGGAACGCGGAATACGCAGGTAGCGTCCGCGGTCTTATCATTCTGAGGCATATTGTTAACCATGTTGTCCATGACAACCCCTAACTTATCGCGGACCTGCCGCAAATAATGAACCGTACGTAATCATACCCCAACGAATCAGTCTTCGATTTCAGGGTTCAGAAAGTCGATGTCCTCGTCCTCGGGATGCGCGAGAGCCTGTTTAATGGCCGCTCCGCCCTTAATGGAGTAGATGACAGCCGTGAGCATGGAGAAGATCACGCCGCCGTACACAAAGAAGATGCCGAGGGGCACCGAGCTTCCGTTGAGGCCCGGGAAGGCCGTAAGGGATGAAGGTAAAAGATGCAGGCCGTCAATAACGGGGAAACCGAGCAGCATGAGCGAGAAACCAGTCATGAGCAGCGCTGTGGCAATCTTTCCCGGGAAGACGACATCGATGGGGCGACGGTGATAATGACGAACGATAAGCGTGCCGATGCCCAGATAGATGTCGCGGCCAATAATGAGCACGCAGACCCAGATGGGTAGCTCTCCGCGGACCACCAGTCCCAAGACGCCGGTGAACAGCAGCGCACGGTCGCAGATGGGATCCATGACCTTGCCGAGCCATGAGACCGTCTTAGTCATGCGGGCGATCTGGCCGTCCATCCAGTCGGTGGAGGCGGCAACGGCGTAGATAACAATGGCGATGACGCGGTTGTTGTCCGTCACAAATAGGTACAGAAATACCAGGGTGAGGATCAGGCGCGTAAAGGTGATGAAATTGGAGATCGTAAAGATCTTATTCGACGGGTAATCGGAAGTGCCGATAAGCTCCTTTTTGATCTTCTTTTTGATGCCCACAGGACTCCCCCGCTGGTTAACGACAAAACTTTCGATACTATACCCGTTCCGGCGATGTCTATCCAGCGCAGCCATAGAGAGTCCAGACATGTGGAGGGCGCTATTAGGCGGGGGATTTCGCATTCGTGTACATCTGCCTCCAAACATGTCGAAAAATGTCGATTTTGGTGGCTAATGTACACGTTTTGATTCGGTGATTACATCGATCGGGAACGTTGTTACTTTAAGCAAAATAATCATGGTGATTAAAACAAAAAAGGTCAGGCACTAAGTGCCTGACCTGCAAACTTCTGGTCGGGACGACTGGATTCGAACCAGCGACCCCTTGACCCCCAGCGGGGTCAAAATGACCCTGACCTGTGCTAATTTTGTTAAAACACGCGCAAATAGCGCAAGTAGCGCATTTCCGCGTATGTAATTTTACCAGCTCAGCGCGGTTTGTCCAAATAGCATATTATCGGCTTCGAGGAGCGCGGTGCAGCCCTTGATTATCGACTTTATCCGAACACCTCCCACATTCATCCGAACATGTGCGGGTGAATGTGGGAACCCGATACCCTGAGGGCCGGGCCGGCCGGCCCCGGGAGATCGGAGGACGGCATGTCCGGAAAGAAGAAAAGGGACTCCGCAAGGGCGGTCCCGAGGGCCTACGGAAGGCTCACGAGGCACGAGCGGGACACGGTCCAGAGGATGCTGGAGCGCAGGGCGTCGTGCAGGGAGATCGCGAGGGAGCTGGGCAGGTCGCCCTCGACGGTGAGCGCCGAGGTGGCGTCGCACAGGTTCGTGACGGCGCCGAAGGCCAGGCGCGGCGAGCGCGTGGACGCCTCCGCCGACCTGTCGGCGGCCTGCCCGCGCCTGGCCGCGCCTGGCCGCGCTGCTGCAACGGGTGCGGGCGGTACCGCGCGATCGACTGCAAGCGCCGCCCCCACGTCTTCTACGAGGCCCGGGCCGCGCAGCTGTGCGCCGACTCGGTTCTCGTCTCGTCCAGGCGCGGGATAGACGCCGACGAGCCCGCCGCGGCGGCCAGGCTGGAGGCGATAAGGGACTGCCTGCGCCGGGGGCTGTCGCCCGAGCAGATGGCGGCGCGCAACGGCGGCCCGGTGGACCTGTCGCCCTCGACCATCTACCGCTGGGTCTCGGCGGGCTACGACGGCATGACCGACATGGAGCTCAGGCGCAAGGTCGGCTACAGGCCGAGGAAGCGCGCCGCGGGCCGGGCGGCGACCCGCCACTCCGCCCGCAGGTCGCACGCCGCGTTCCTCGCCCTCGGGGAGGACGCGTGCGCCGCGGCCTGGGAGATGGACACCGTCGAGGGGGCCCGGGAGGACTCCGCCTGCCTGCTCACGCTGCTGCACCGCCCCAGCAGGCTCCAGCTCGCGCTGCCGCTGGAGGAGAAGACCGCCGGGTGCGTCGCGGACGCCCTGGAGGGCGTCCGGGCGGTCCTCGGCGCCGACGGGACGCGCCGCGTGTTCCGCGCCGTCCTCACCGACAACGGCGCCGAGTTCTCCGACGAGGGCGCGATCGCGGCGCTGCTCGGCGAGGGGCCGTGCGAGACGAGGCTGTTCTACTGCGACCCCAGGCGCAGCGACCAGAAGGGCGCCTGCGAGCGAAACCACGTCGAGATAAGGAAGCTGCTGCCCAAGGGCACCGGGCTCAGGTTCGACCGGCTCGCCCCGGCCGACCTGGCGCTGGCCATGTCGCACGTGAACTCCGAGCCCCGCGGCGCGCTCGGCTTCGCGACGCCCGCCCGCGCCTTCAGGGCGATGCTCGGGGAGGACGCGGCGGCGCTGCTGGACGCCTACGGCGTGGAGGAGGTTCCCATCGGCGAACTCGACCTGACGCCGGGCCTCATCGAGAGGGCGCGCGCAGAGAGGGGCGATGCCCCGCTGGCCTAGCCTAAGGGCGAAAACGGAATAGACGGACCGACCGTCCGGCTGAGTCTGGGAAGAGGTGCCGGGCGGCGGGCGGAGCATGGCCACCGGACCCATCGAAACACATCTCCACCGTTCCTTCAACTGGGAAAACGACGCCCCCGTGGCCTGAATAGGGCCTCGGGGGCGTTCGGCTAACTGCGGGAACGGCCTATCCGCTCAATGTGTTCGGCTGAGATCGGAAATCAACCATATTATGGGCACAGTCGGCAATTGGGTTGGATAGCCTCGCACCGGAGGAATCAACATGAGTACAAGTAGCTACAAACCGCAAAAAGGCCGTGGCCTCCCGTGGCCTTTAGACACGGACGCTCCATCGGTTGCCGATCAGGCCGAGACGCCTAGCGAGATGGAGGCGGCGCTTGACGTTCGACAGGATGAGATTGCAAAGAGCGAGATCCTGAGTGGAATCAACAGGCCATCCTACGACTCATTATTTGCGGTCGCGAAGAATCGCGTCCAGCTTGCGATTCTGATCATGATTTGCTCCTTCCAGACGTCCAAAGGGCCTAATAGGAAGGATGCCAACGGAAAAGAACTTACAAAAGGTCTTTTCATGCGTCAGGACAAGCTCGAAAAAAAGTCTGTTCGACTCAACCGACTGTATCGAAAGCTCTGGGCGAGCTGGCTCATCGAGGCATCATCATGAAGACCGATGGGGTGTGGGTCATCGTTTGGGCTCAGCTCGATATTCAAGCGCGTGAGGCCGGATGGGATCCGCGCGCGGACGCGGGCGGCGAGGTCGGACGTGGAAGCCGGACCGCAGAGGTATCGAGCGCACGCTGCCAGGGCCTCGAGGGCGCCTGGCGGGTAGGGAGATCCGAGCATGAGGCAGGACAACGCGCAGGCCCGCGAAAGGTTCACGAGCTCCCCCGCGACGCGGCTGGACCCTCGGCTGCCCCTCGTAAAGGATGCAGAAGACACGGTCGAGGTCCGACGGTTCGACCAGGCTGTACCGGCAGTCCGCGTACAGTGCGCAGCCCCTCCCGCGCGGGTCGCCGTCCGAGTCCTCATCCGGCTCATGATGGCGCACCTCAACCCAAAGGCCCTCCAACACGTCGTCGAACCCGAAATCGAGCTCCGCCTGGACGCTCTCGCCGAGCGCATCGCCCAGGGCGAGCTCCGGCACCTTCGTCACACGGCCGTCCAGCCACTCAATCTCTGTCATCGCGCGCATGGTGCAAGCCCCTTCCGACACGGGATTGTCAGCTCAACCCGACCCTTACCCATACGGACGAACATAACTCGCCAGGGGGAAGCCCCTGAAGGCCGTGCGCCACAACATGAGGCCGAATCCGCCCCCGGCTGGACAGGCCAACAACGAAGGAGCACACGGAACCGGCGCGGCGTTACAACCGTCCCGGCAAGCGTGTCACTTGGCCAAGTCATGATGCCGACAAACCCGGAAATGCTCCAACGGAGCGCCGAACGAGCGTAACAATATAAAGCCGTGCAACACGTGTTGGACGACCGGAACATCCCAAACAAAGGCCTGTAGGTCCCACCTTCAAGCCCAATAGCAAAATGTGCATCAGCGGATTTGCAGCGATACAAGTCTCAACCGTCACCATCACGCCGCAGCGCGCCTAGTCCCACTCATCCTACTGCAAATGTCCCAGAACGAGAAAACGACCAGCTTAACATGCCAACCTTTATATCCGCACGCGCGTAATTCAACTCATAAGGACCGGCTATCCCTTACCTGTGACACAATCTCAAACGCACAGAACAGAACCATCAGTCCAATCATCGCATAAGAGGCAGCCGAACCTTCAAGCACTATTCCACAAAGAACAATCTCCGCGCAGCCAATAAGAACTGTTATCAGGCGCTCTGCCTTTTTGCTCTCGCCGCTCGCATAAAAAGGCGGCAAAGTGCACAAGATCACATATAGCCCGGGAAGGGAATACAGGATCGATAGTCCAAGTCCCCCATCAACCGCAGTGCTTTGCGTAAGAATCAACTGAACCCAAACGGCAATTATCACTGAGCAGGTTGTCGATAAAAGAAGACTAGAAATATAGCACGCAACAAAGTCCCGTCGCATTCGAGCAGAGAAATCCGCGAACTCTCTTCGCCGCGTGGAAACAATAAGGTACACAGAAATTGCAATAGAACCAATCAGAGAAAACAGCGGAACAACCAGCAATTCAAGCTTATTACCCCATCGATCAACCACACCCCCACTCCAATGAGCGGGAATTGTATCAGGGAGGACTGACCAAGCCGCCCATAGAATCAGAAATGGAAGAATAGAGAGGACGAAAGATGATAACACTGCAGTAATTTTTTTTGAGGCTCTCATCGATTCCGCATCTCCTTGCGCGCCCACATTCCACTCCGCCTTAAATCAAGTATACGTTTTGGAACGGGATGTCACTCCGAACGCCTTACCCTCTTAGTGTGAATGCCGCTGCGGCATTGTTGACTCATCCTTAGTAATCGCGTCTATCCTCTGCAGCATCAGCCAAAGCAATCCGAGAGGAGCCGCACATGCATGCAGCGGAAATTCCTTTCGGGGGGGGGTATCTCCCAGATTTACCCGCCGCCCGAAGGGGCAGTCGACAGTCGAGTACGTACTGATCATCGCGATCATCGTCCTGGTGGTGCTGATCGCGGGACCGTGGGTCTCGTCGGCGATCACAAACCAGTTCAACACGGTGGCGGGGACGCTCGGCAACGGAATCTCAAAGGGGATCTGGGAGTCGGGCGGCACGGGCGGCGGCAACGGGTCGTTGACCGACGCCGACATCGTGGACCCCGTTCACGGGATAGCGTTCGCCGTGTACTCGGAGGACGACCACAGCCTCATGTTCTACAAGCGCCGCGGGGTCCCCAGAGTCGGTGACATGCTCAACAGCCGCCGCGTGACGGCGGTGTATACGGGGTTCGAAAATGGATACGCCACCGCGACCGTGGGAAACGACGGCAAGACGACTGCCCCCTGGTGGCCTAACAGAAATAATATCGTGGCCGTAAAGGCCATTGGCGATGGCATAGAAATCCACTCGTTGGCATTTTGCTTTCAGTACATGGAGAACTGCAAGAGCTTTGATCTGGCAAAGTTCGACATGTCGAACTGCACAAATCTGCAGCACGCATTCGCGTATTGCGGCAATGCGACTTCCTTCAGTATTTCAAGCTGGGATACGTCCTCGGTCGTCGAATTCGACTCGGCGCTCAAAAACCTTTACAAGGTCGAGGAGATTGACATCCCCGGATGGTCGACGCGGAAAGCCGGCGATTTACGTCTCCTTTTTTCCACCGACAGTTCGCTGAAAAGCGTGAAATTTGGACCAGGGTGGAAGACCTCAGATGTTATGGATATGCTCGGCATGTTTAGCTATTGCAAAAATCTAAACCTCGACTGTTCCGATTGGAATGTCCCAACCTATGCCAATCATAGTGACTTCAATCACTGCGCCCCCGGCGTTATCCTCCCGAAGGCGTGGCAGTAGGTCTGAAGAAACAAAACGGCAAGCAGTTTATGTGGCGCGGGCACCCGTGCCGCCGTTGCCTCAGCGGCACGTTACGGGCTAGTCGGTTCGATTTAACGTACGCTCTGCATGCAATATCAATCCCCATGCGAAGGGCGTGTCGCATATGCATGCAGCGGCAATTAACCTTCGGGGGGTGGGTATCTCCTAGGAATACCCGCCTCCGAGGCCAAGGAGCCATCGAGTACGTTCTGGTCATCGCGATTATCGTCCTGGTTGTGATGATAGCCGGCCCTTGGGTCTCGTCGGCAATCAGGAACCAGTTCAACACGGTGGCGGGAGTATTGGTAAACGGGACAGCAGGTGGGACTTGGGAACCGAGCGGTTCCGGCAGCGGTAACGGCGCGGGTTCCGCGACCGTCCAGGCGGCGCTCGCCAAGGACGCGAAGGACACGCGAAGGACTGGACCCTCGGTGAGCAGAAGGCAGTTGCCGAGGACATCGCCGCCAAGGGCGAGGCGTCGCCCGCCTACGCCAAGGCGAAGGCCGCGATGGATGCCGGCACCGAGTTCTCGATGAAGCTCACCGATGGCAAGACGCTGACTTACCGCATTATCGGCATCAATCATGATGACCCTGCAGGCGGATCCGGCAAGGCGGGCCTCACGTTCCTCACCACCACGACGGGCATTTGGTCCCCCATGAACGCGATTGACACCAACGCCGGCGGTTGGGAGAAGTCTGAACTCCGTCAGAAAATGAACTCCGGCAAGATCTGGAATCTGATGCCCTCCGATTTCCAGTCCAAGGTGAAGGCCGTCAAAAAGCTATCGAACAATGTCGGGGGCGGTGATGAGAACAAGAACGCCGCCGTGACGGCTACCTCGGACAAGCTGTTCCTGCTCAGCTACTCTGAGATCGCCCCCCACCTCCTATTGGGCATCCTATCCCTGGACTTCCTCCGAGGGCACCCAGTACGAGGCCTTCAAAGGCAAGGTGACGGAGAACTATAATCCCAACTCTGCCATTGCCATTGGCAGCGGTTGGTGGGAGCGTTCGGTGTTTCCGAACGCCTCGAAGGGCTTCCTCCATGTCGACAGCAGCGGCAATCCGTCGGACAGCAACTCCGCGCCGGGCTGGTTTTGCGTCTCCCCCGCCTGGTGCTTCTAGCTTGTCTAGCGCAAAGCCCGCGTTACCCCGCGCGTGCTTTCTTTTGGCGACCGAACGAACGGCTTCAGGTTCATGGCACGGGTAGTCGGATTGAAGAGAAATGGGGTCATACAGCGGCTCTCAGAGCGCCTGCCGCACTCCCCCGCCATTACCTCTGCTGCGTCCTCGTATAGAGTCCATCCTGCTTGGTGTTTCGAGTTCGGGGCGTATACGGTGGGTGGATAATGGATTCACTTCGATGACGGCGTTTACGGGAGCGACCATGGCGATGCGCGAGATCGCGGTCAAGTTCGATGAGGGCGAAATGGCCTTGATTCAGGGCCATGCGGACGCCACGGGCATGACCTTTTCCGAGTTCGTGAGAAGGGCCGCGTTCGAGAAGGCTGAGGACATGGCGGACATCGAGGCCTACAACGAGGCTTTGGACGGGGACGGCGGCACTCGCTACCCGATGGAAGAGGTCGTGCGCATGGCGGTGGAGGCTGAGTGATTGTCCACACGCGTTGTCTGTCTCGGCTCTAAAGGCTTCTCTTGGGCGGGGTTCGGCTTATAGCCGGGTCCCGCTTTTTTGCGGCTTTCAGTTGTCTTTCTGAAGGTATGAAATGGCTGCCTCGATATGAATACGGTCGGCATTCGAAGCGGACGTTATAGCCGCGCTAATAGCGCATGACTTTCTCCCCTGCCGTCATCGTTGCCGCAGCGGCAAGACCGTTGCAAATACTTGGAATAGCCCTACGCTCGGCTCGTATTGCAAACCCCGAGTGAAGGGAGCCGTATATGCATGCAGCGGCAATTAACCTTCGGGGGGGGGGTCGCTCCTGAAACGACCCGCTTCCGAGGGCAATCAATTATCGAGTACGTCCTGATCATTGCCGTCATCGGCCTGGTCATCGTGTTCGCGGGACCCGGCGTGGCCGGAGCCATCCGAAACCAGTTCAACCTGGTCGGCAACACGGTGAACAATGGGACGGTCGGCGGCGTCGAGGGAGGCGCGTCCGGTGGCGGCTCCGCAGGCGCCGATTCCGCGGCCGTCCAGGTGGCCATCGCCAAGGACGCGAAGGACTGGACCCTCGACGAGCAGGAGGCGGTTGCCAAAGACATTGCCAAGAACGGTACATCGTCTATCGCCTACGCCAAGGCCAAGGCCGCCATGGATGCCGGCACCAAGTTCTCGATGAAGCTGACCAATGGCAAGACGCTCGAGTACCGTATCATCGGCATCAACCACGACGACTTGGCCGATGGTAGCGGCATGGCAGGCTTGACGTTCGAGGCGACCAACTCTGCCTTGGGTAGCCAGAGGATGAACGCTACGGACACCAATGCCGGTGGTTGGGATAAGTCCGAGCTCCGTACCCGCCTCAACAGCGGTGACCTCTGGTTGCTCCTGCCCAGCGAGCTCCAGTCAAAGGTGAAACCCGTCACAAAGACAACCGATAACGTTGGCGGTAACGGGGGCGGTGCCCCCTCGGCGACGACCGACAAGGTTTTTCTGCTCTCGGCAACCGAAGTATACGGGGATATGCAATCTGACGGCATCCAGTACGAGTGCTACAAATCCAAGGGCGTGACGGGGTCGAACTATTCCGGTGCATCAGGCTATAGCCACTGGACTCGTTCCGTGAGACCGCGCAGCTCCACATCCTTTCGCTATGTTCAAAGCGGCGGTATTTGCTACAGCTACAGCGCGACGGACTCGTTTTATGTCCTCCCCGCTTTCTGCTTCTGATCTCTTTCATCGCAAAGCCCCCGCAATCCTGCGAGGGCTTTTCTTTTGGCGATTACTCAAACAATTCGAGGTTCATTGTACAGGTAATCGGGTTGAGGAGAAATGGGGTCATACAGCGGCTCTCAGAGCGCCTGCCGCACTTCCCCGCCATTACCTTTGCGGCATCCTCGTATGGAGTCCATCCTGGTTGGCGTTTTGTTGTAACCGCTCACTTGTCCACAGATCAAGTGAACTGCTGGAATAAATACAGCGACACACTAGTTCGTTACAGTCGCCATATCTGCGTAAATCGCCGCGATAAATACAGCCTGTACTCGTCTGTATACCAGCTACGCGTATGTAGATTCATGTCGCGTTAATAAATCGGCTCAAGCGCGTGCAAAACGCGCAAGTAACCGCAAAAAGCGATTATCGCGCAGGTAGATTTTTGGCACCCTGTTGCTTAATCAAAATTAAGCAATTGCTTAAAACAAAAAAAGTCAGGCACTAGGTGCCTGACCTGCAAACTTCTGGTCGGGACGACTGGATTCGAACCAGCGACCCCTTGACCCCCAGTCAAGTGCGCTACCAAGCTGCGCCACGTCCCGAAGCTATTGTTTGTTGCTCTGCTCTCGCTCGCAACAGGGAGTATATTAACCCGAAACTTTGGACTTGTGCAAGAACTTTTTTATAAATTTTGAAGCAAGTCCAAAATTGTATCTGCGAGCTGGGGTTTTGTTAGCACGGGAAGTTCTTGCGTGCCCGTTGTGCTCACAATCCAGGCCTTGTTAGTGTCGGTTCCAAAGCCCGAATCGGCGCGCGAAACATCGTTGGCGATAATGGCATCGCAACTCTTGCGGGCGAGCTTTCGCCGAGCGTACTCCACGACGTTATCGGTCTCGGCCGCAAAGCCGATCACGCACCGCTCCCCCTTTTGGCGCGAAAGCTCGGCCAAGATGTCAACGGTCTCGACCAGTTCAATGCGATCCAAACGCTCGTTGGACTTTTTGAGTTTATGGTCGGCTGGAGCGGCGGGTGTGTAGTCAGCGACGGCAGCCGCACAAATGGCCGCATCGGCCGTCTGAAAGGCGCTCAGAGCCGCCTGCAGCATCTCTGTGGCGGTTTGCACACGCACGCACTCCACGCCGCGGGGAACATCAAGCGATGTCGGTCCCAGCACAAGCGTGACCTCGGCACCGCGGCGAGTGGCCTCCCCCGCCAGGGCGATGCCCATCTTGCCCGACGACCGGTTGCCAATGAATCGCACGGGGTCGATCGGCTCGTGCGTGGGGCCAGCGGTAATCACGATGCGCTTACCTGCTAGGTCCTGAGGCACGGGATTGAGCACCTCACAGACAGCCTCGACGATGTCCTCGGGCTCGCTCATGCGTCCCGTGTCCACATCGCCGCAGGCAAGGTAGCCACTGCCCGGACCCACCACATGCACGCCGCGGTCGCGCAGCGTGGCCATGTTGGCTTGCGTCGCCGGCGCCTTCCACATGCCGTTGTTCATGGCCGGCGCGATCACGACGGGTCGCGGCGTTGCCAGCAGCGTGGTGGAAATGAGGTCGTCGGCGATGCCGTTGGCCATCTTGGCGATAATATTGGCCGTCGCGGGCGCCACGACCACCAGATCGGGCTCCTGCGCAAGCGAGATGTGGTGGATGGGGTCAGACGGGTCGTCGAATAGCCCAACCGCGACCGGCTCATTGGTGAGTGCGCGGAAGGTAAGCGGCCCCACGAACTCCGTGGCATGCTCGCTCATAATGACCTTGACGTGCGCGCCGCGCTTTTGCAGCAGGCGCACGATATTGCACGACTTATAGGCGGCGATCCCGCCGGTAATGCCCAGCAGGATCGTTTTTCCCTCAAGTTGAATTGAATTGTTGGATGCCGCCGTCATCGCTAGGCTTCCTTGCTCGGGAGTACTAGGAGACGGTGGCAGTACGGGCAGTGCGTAATCTCGCTGCCGTCGTGGTTGAGGTCGCTCATGGACGATGCCTGCAGCGCGGTGTGGCAGACCGTGGGGATGTTGCCCTGGATGGTCTCGACGGCCAGGCCGCGGAACTGCTTGAGCAGGCGCTCGTAGTCGGTGAGCACGTCGGCCGGCAGCGTAGCGGCAAGCGCGGTGCGCTCCTTCGTGGCGGCGTCAATCTGAGCCTGTAGGTCGGCAGCCTTGGCACGGGCGGCCTTGGTATCGGCTTTCACGCCCTCCTCGAACTTGGCGATGATGGCCTGCGCGCGGGCCTCGCGGTCGAGCGCCTCCTTATGGGCGACAACGACATCCTTGCGGGTGTGCTCAATCTTGTCCAGGCGCTTGGCCAGGGTGGCGAGTTCATTCTCCAGGTCCTGAACCTCGCGGTAGTCGGAGCCGTCGACGTGGCGCTTCTTGGCAGCCTCGATGGCGTTGTTGGTCTGAATCTCGGTGGTGTTGAGATCGTCGAGCTCAATGTCCAGATCCTTGCGCTGGGCGTAGAGCTTGGTCATCTCGGACTTGAGCTTCACATAGGTCTTGCGTTTGGAAGCGAGCTCCTTGAGCTCCGGCATATTGGCAAGTTCGCTCTTGTTGCGGGCGAGCTCCAAATCGATCTGTTGCAGCTTGAGTAGCGTAGCGCCGGCGCTCATAAGTTCTCTCCTTTTGTCACAGTCCACCATTGGC
>DBFRXD010000077.1:0-3170 GCA_048502435.1 Collinsella aerofaciens | reverse complement strand
AGCCTCTTCGATCAGATGCGCGAAGACCTCGGTATCGGTCTCGCTCTTAAAGTGGTGGCCGCGACCCTCCAGCTCTTCGCGCAGCTCGGCGAAGTTCTCGATGATGCCGTTGTGGACGATGGCGATACGACCGTCGCAGCTAGTGTGGGGGTGAGCGTTAACGACCGAAGGCTTGCCGTGGGTGGCCCAACGGGTGTGGCCGATACCGCAGGTAGCGTCGCTGTCGATGTTGGAAAGCTCGCTCTCCAGGCCCGCGACCTTGCCCACGCGGCGGATGACGTCGAGGTGCGCCGCGGCGCCCTCGCCCACCTCGAGCGCGACGCCCGAGGAATCATAGCCGCGATACTCCATACGCTTGAGGCCCGTGACCAGGATGTTCTTTGCAATATCAGAGCCGGTGTAGCCGACGATTCCGCACATAGGATAAATCCCTTCGTTCGCGTGACTGCAAGACGTCCACGCACAGGGGGCGCTGAGACGTATAACGTTCGAGTATTGTACTCACGCAAACGCAAGCTGATATACCAGAAGTGGTACCTCAACTTAGATACCACCCGATGCACACACGTCCAGCCGGTCCAAACCACCACAAAGGTGCCTGCCCCCTTCGTGGTGGTCGCGCTGGCAATAGCGTTTGCCCAGATAAAACCTGCCAAAATAAACCTGTCCCTTTTTGGAAGGTTTGGGATGCTACAATCTGGCTTGTACTTGAAACGCATCAAAGGGGCCGCTATGGCAAAGGTAAAAATCAGCGACGTCGCGCGCGAGGCCGGGGTTTCGTTGGGCACGGTTTCCAACGCGCTCAACCACCCCGAAAAGCTGCGCCCCGAGACCCTCAAGCTCATCAACGAGACCATCAATCGCCTTGGCTACCTGCCCAACCAAAGCGCCCGTCAGCTCGCGGGCGGCGCTACCAAGTCCTTTGGCCTGGTGCTCCCCCGTCTCGATCACGGTTTTTCGCTCCAAATCGCCAGCGGCGCCCACAACGAGGCCCGCAAGCACGGCTACGACTTGCTCATCGCCAACGCCGATAACGACGATATTCTCGAGGACCATTACCTGCGCTACTTTATGGGCACCCAGATGTCCGGCGTCATGGTTCAGCCCATGGCATCCCCCGACTGGCACCCCGCCATGACCAAGATGCCCGTGCCGATCGTCCATCTGGACATCCATTGCTCCGAGCCCGGCTACTACGTAGCGGCCGACAACGAGGCCCAGGGTCGCATCATTGCCGAACTTGCTATCGCCCGCGGCGCGCACCATATTGTCGTCGTCGGCCGAGCAGCATTTATGCAACTCACCCTGCGCGTCCTTGGCATTCATAAGGCGCTCGCCCTGCACCCCGATATCAAGATCGAAGTCATCGACGCCGGCGAATGGAATACCGCTGCCGACGGCTACGGCATCGGTGCCCAAATCGCCGAGCGCCCCGCGGACGAACGTCCCGATTTTGTCGTCGGCCTGACCGATGTGTTGGCCTCGGGCGTCGTTTCGGCACTGGTCGACAAGGGCATCTCTGTCCCCGGGCAAGTACGCGTGGCCGGATGCGACGGCAACCCGCTCGCTTGGAGCGGATCGGTCCCGCTCACTACGGTAGCGCCCCCGGGCTACGAGATTGGCCGCAAGGGTGTCCAACTGCTGATGGAGCAAATCGAGAACAAGGCTCCGGCAAAGATCAAGCATATCCGTGTCGGCTCCGCAGCGCGTACCGTCACCGCAGTCGCCGCCGAGGATATCAACCGCCAAGAACTGGTACGTCCGTTCCTACTGGAACGCGCCAGCACCCAGGCAAGCAGCCAGACCGACGCCACGGCCATCAACCTCGGTGCGTATCTATAGCACGCCCGCGAGTATGCTAAGTCGCCGCTTAAGCAAAAGGGGCCCGACCATTGCCGGACCCCTTTTGTTTAAGCGCAAACGTAAGCAATTGCTCGTTTCAACGCCGCAATTGTCTAGCGCACGGCCTTGACCGCCGCCGCCAGGTCGAACAACGTATCGAGTACGGCCTCGCAGCCATCCACCACGTCCTGCGGCAGCGGCACGATATCGGGGACGGCAAAGACATGGCAGCCGGCCGTAATGCCCGAGACGCAACCGTTGCGCGAATCCTCGACCACGGCACATTCCTCGGGAGCAAAGCCCGCGCGCTCGCAGGCGAGCAGATACATCTCGGGGTCGGGCTTGCCGTGCACGACGTCCTCGCCACACGTTACCGTTTCAAACTTGTCAAAGAGGCCAACCATCTTAAGGTTGCGCTCGGCCGTAACGAGGCGCGACGACGTCGCTAGACCAACGTGATAGCCCGCAGCCAGCAGCTCGTCTAGGCACTCGGCGGCGCCGGCCTTAAGTTCCAGTTCGGTCTTGACCATCTCGTCGCGAATCTCCTTGTGGCGACGATAGATCGCCTCGGTGGTTTCGTGGCTGCCATAATGCTTATCGAGGATGTCCATAACATCGGGCAGCGTGCGGCCGATAAACTGATGGATCAGCGCTTCATCAATCGCGAGCCCCAGCTCAGCGGCGCCTGCCTTCCAGGCCTTAATCCCCAAACGCTCGGTATCGACCAGCGTTCCATCCATGTCAAAAATAACAGCCTTGATCATATCGGTCCCCCATCGACTCTCGCTGTCGCATTGCCGCAACTCTACCGCATTTGACAACTTGTATATAACGTATATACCATATTGCACTTTCGTTACACAGATAGAAGTCTTATGGCAAGTAACGCATTAGGATTATAGTTTTCAATCGAGTACTCAACGATAAGGATCGTTTCATGATTTTAGACACCACGGCACCCGCAGAGGAGCTTCAAGACAAGCTATCGGCGCTCGAACAGCTGCTTTTGGCATACGGACGCGTCGCCATCGGCTTTTCCGGTGGTGTCGACAGCAGCTTTTTGGCCGCGGTCTGTGCCCGCATCATGCCTACCAATACCCTCCTCGTCCATCTCACCACGCCGCTCATCGGCACGCCCGAGCAGGCCTCGTTTGAGCGGTCCGTTGATGGACAAGCCAATGAAGGGGCGCATTTTAAGCTCCCCGTGCTCAATCTTTCGGTGGATCAGCTGCAGCTCCCCCAAGTAGCCTGCAACGATGCTAATCGCTGCTACCACTGCAAGCACGCCGGCTTTACCGCCATCGTCAACCACGCCAAGTCGCTCGGCT
>DBFRXD010000076.1:0-33983 GCA_048502435.1 Collinsella aerofaciens | reverse complement strand
GCGTGGTCTGTTGACGGCACAGCTAACGCCACGTATCCTATCGAACTGCGTGTTTCGTAGGGGGATGCTGACCCCTCGATTCAAGCCGTTGCACTTTACAGAAAGCTGGAATCATTCGAGAAGGAGTACGCTTTGCCTACTATTAACCAGCTGGTTCGCCAGGGCCGTCGTTCCGTGCCCAAGAAGTCCAAGAACGCTGCTCTGCAGCACAACTCCCAGAAGCGCGGCGTGTGCACCCGCGTCTTCACCACGAGCCCCAAGAAGCCGAACTCGGCTCTTCGTAAGGTTGCCCGTGTTCGCCTTGTCAACGGCATCGAAGTTACTGCTTACATCCCGGGTGAGGGCCACAACCTGCAGGAGCACTCCATCGTGCTCGTCCGCGGCGGCCGTGTCCGTGACCTCCCTGGTGTCCGTTATCACGTCATCCGTGGCGCCTACGACGCTGCTCCGGTCCAGAACCGTATGCAGGCCCGTTCCAAGTACGGTGCTAAGCGCCCCAAGGCCAAATAAGCCAGATAACGTTTTGATACTTTCGCCGTGTGCCGCCTAAGCGCCGCACGGTAGACACTTAAGGAGATTTCACATGCCGCGTCGTGCAGCAGCTAATCGTCGTGAGGTTCAGCCTGACGCCGTTTACAACAACCGCCTGGTGACTCAGCTCATCAACAAGGTCCTTCTTGACGGCAAGAAGGCCACCGCTGAGCGCATCGTTTACACCGCTTTCGAGATCGTTGCCGAGAAGTCCGAGGGTGGCGACGCTCTCGCTACCTTCAAGAAGGCTATGGACAACGTCAAGCCCACGCTCGAGGTCAAGCCCAAGCGTGTCGGTGGCGCTACCTATCAGGTCCCGATGGAGGTCAACTCCCGTCGTTCCACCGCTCTGGGTATCCGCTGGATCGTCAACTTCTCCCGCGCTCGCAAGGAGAAGACCATGGCCGAGCGTCTCGCCAACGAGATCCTCGACGCTTCCAACGGCCTGGGCGCTTCCGTCAAGAAGCGTGAGGACGTCTTCAAGATGGCCGAGGCCAACCGCGCGTTCTCTCACTATCGTTGGTAAGTTAAGGTAAGGAACTAACATGGCTAAGCCTAAGTACAAGCTTTCCGATACCCGTAACATCGGCATCATGGCTCACATCGATGCCGGTAAGACCACCACGACCGAGCGTATTCTTTACTACACCGGTAAGACCCACAAGATCGGTGAGGTCCATGAGGGCGCTGCCACCATGGACTGGATGGTTCAGGAGCAGGAGCGCGGCGTAACCATTACCTCCGCTGCTACCACGTGCTTCTGGAACAAGGACGGTAAGGACTACCGCATCCAGATCATCGACACCCCGGGCCACGTTGACTTCACCGCCGAGGTCGAGCGCTGCCTGCGCGTCCTCGATGGCGCTGTCGCCGTCTTCGACGCCGTTGCCGGCGTTCAGCCCCAGTCTGAGACCGTTTGGCGTCAGGCTTCTACCTTCAACGTCCCCCGCATCGCCTTCATCAACAAGTATGACCGCGTGGGCGCTGACTTCTTCAACGCTATCGAGACCATGAAGGATCGTCTCGACGCCAACGCCGTGGCCGCTCAGGTCCCGATGGGCGCCGAGGACAACTTCTGGGGCGTTATCGACCTGGTCACCATGACTGCATGGGACTTCAAGGCCGACGAGAAGGGCATGACCTACCCCGAGCCGATGGACGAGATCCCGGCTGAGTTTGCCGACATCGCTGCCACCAAGCGCGAGGAGCTCCTCGACGCTGCTGCCAGCTTTGACGACGAGCTCATGGAGAAGATCCTCATGGAGGAGGACTTCACCGTCGAGGAGCTCAAGGCTGCTCTGCGCAAGGGTGTTCTGGCCAACGAGCTCAACCTCGTCTTCGTGGGCTCCGCTTACAAGAACAAGGGCGTTCAGGAGCTGCTCGACGCTGTCGTCGACTACCTGCCCAGCCCGCTCGACGTTGAGGCCGTCACCGGTACCGATCCGGACACCGGCGAGGAGATCCAGCGTCATCCTTCCTTCGACGAGCCCTTCTCCGGCCTGGTCTTCAAGATCATGACCGACCCGTTCGTCGGTAAGCTCACCTATGTCCGCGTTTACTCCGGCCGCGCCGAGTCCGGCTCCTACGTGGTCAACGCTTCCAACGGTCAGCGCGAGCGCCTCGGCCGCATCCTCGAGATGAACGCCGCCGAGCGTATCGACCGTGACGACGCTGCCGCCGGCGACATCGTCGCTTGCGTCGGCTTCAAGAACTCCACCACCGGTGACACCCTGTGCGAAGAGGGCAAGGAGATCGTCCTCGAGAAGATCGAGTTCGCTAAGCCCGTTATCGACGTTGCCATCGAGCCCAAGACCAAGGCCGAGCAGGACAAGATGTCCTTGGCTCTGACCAAGCTCGCCGAGGAGGACCCGACCTTCCAGGTGTCCACCAACCACGAGACCGGCCAGACCATCATCGCCGGCATGGGCGAGCTGCACCTCGAGATCATCGTCGACCGTCTGCTCCGTGAGTTCAAGGTTGACGCTAACGTTGGTAAGCCCCAGGTTGCCTACCGCGAGACCGCTGGTCACGACGTCGAGAAGGCTGAGGGCAAGTTCGTCCGTCAGTCCGGCGGTCGCGGTCAGTACGGCCACGCCGTCATCAAGCTCGAGAAGATGGAGGAGGGCTTCGGCTACGAGTTCGTCAACGCTATCGTCGGCGGCGTCGTGCCCAAGGAGTACATCCCGTCCATCGACAAGGGCATCCAGGAGGCCCTGAACACCGGTGTTATCGCCGGCTTCCCGGTCCTCGACGTCAAGGTCACCCTGTTCGACGGTTCTTACCACGAGGTCGACTCTTCCGAGGCTGCCTTCAAGATCGCCGGTTCCATGGCTATCAAGGACGCCCTCAAGAAGTCCGATCCGCAGCTGCTCGAGCCGATCATGGCTGTCGAGGTCGAGACCCCCGAGCAGTACATGGGCGACGTTATGGGCAACCTCTCCGGTCGCCGCGGCAAGATCGAGGGCATGGAGGATCGCAAGAACAGCAAGCTCATCCGTGCCAAGGTGCCGCTGGGCGAGATGTTCGGTTACGCTACCGACCTTCGCTCCCAGACCCAGGGCCGTGCATCCTACACGATGCAGTTCGACTCTTATGAGCCCGCGCCCAAGTCCATCGTGGACGAGGTCATGAGCAAGAACGCCTAAGTTCGAGCTCCCTGTTACGTAATCCGCGAGAACATCTCTCGCACTCTTTGGAGGTTTAAGTTGGCTACCCAGAAGATCCGCATTCGCCTCAAGGGCTATGATCACGAGGTCGTCGATCAGTCCGCGAAGCTCATCGTCGAGACCGCTCAGAAGACCGGCGCTCGCGTTTCCGGTCCTGTCCCCCTGCCCACCGAGCGCAACCTGTACACGGTTATCCGCTCGCCGCACGTGAACAAGGACTCCCGTGAGCAGTTCGAGATGCGCACCCACAAGCGCCTCATCGACATCCTCGACCCCACCTCGGGCACCGTTGATTCGCTCATGCGTCTCGACCTTCCCGCTGGCGTCGACATCGACATCAAGCTCTAAGCGATACCGCTCATAGCTTAAAGGGCTCCGCTGCCGTTACGGTAGCGGGGCCCTTTTGTTTTGAGTTTAGATTTTGGGATAGCGAATTCGTCTGCCGAGCCGACGGCTGCGGCGCCCTATTCGCTCAGGGGGCGCAAGGATGCTTCTTCGAAGTGGAAGACGCACAAGCCGCTCTCGGTCTCAATGCATGCGCGGCCGCAATCGTCGACCGTTCTAAATATGCCTCGTGCCAGCTCGTCTCCAGCGGGGGAGCGGGCGATAACGTGCTTCCCGATCCAATTAAGGTGGGCGATATATTCGTCGTGGACGGGCGCGAGCGGACCGGCATCTTCTTCCTTGGCGTTGAGGCGCTCTGCCCAGGCATCTGCAGCGTCTATAACTGCGTGATAGACCTCATCGAGGAGCATGTCGACGGCAGGTACGCTCTCGTTGAGATCCGAGAGACCGATTGCCGGCAGGCCGCCATCGGGCACCTCTTGGGGCGCATAGTTCACATTGACGCCAATGCCGCAGACGGCGAAAGGTTTGCCTTCGTTATCGCGTGCGGCCTCGACCAGAATGCCGCCGAGCTTGCGTCCTCGCGCGACAAGGTCGTTGGGCCATTTAAGGCGAATCTCGTTTGCAAGACCCTGCTTTTCGAGTGCTTCGAGCACCGCTAGGCCGCTGACGGCGGCAAGACCAGAGAACTTTGCAGGATTAACGCATGGGCGCAGGACAAGCGAAAGCAATAAGTTGCCGACGGTTGAGTCCCACTTGTGCCCGCGCCGGCCGCGCCCTGCTGTTTGAGCCCGGGCGGCAAGTCCTGTGCCGTGCGGCGCTCCCTGTTTTCCTGCTTCGAGCAGGTCATCGTTGGTCGATCCGGTTACGTCGACTATCGTTAAACGAGAATACATAACAGCTGCTACCTCCTAAGTAAATAAGGCAATCGCGCAATGGTGTCGAGAGATAGACACAATGTGAAGCCTTTGTCGCATTTGGACAATTTAATGTTAACACGTCAACAAAGACTGAAATGCGTTATCCTCTCTTGGTCGATGTAAACACGTCAACAACTCAAAGGAGGTTAGTGATGGGTTTCACGATTCTTGGAACAGGCTCGGCGCTTCCTGAGCGCAGCGTTTCCAATGACGAGCTGTCTGAGTTCCTCGATACCTCGGATGAGTGGATTTTTACTCGCACAGGTATCAAGAGCCGCCACGTCTGCACCACCGAGTCACTTGACGACCTTGCCGTAGCGGCGAGCGAGCGGGCACTCCAGGTGTCCGGAATCGACGCGAGCCAGCTGGATCTGATCGTCTGCTCGACGACGACGGGTGACCACCTTGTTCCCGCCGAGGCGTGTGCCGTTGCTGAGCGACTTGGCGCGACGTGCCCTGCCTTCGATGTCTCGGCGGCTTGTGCCGGCTTCGTATTTGCGCTCGATGTCGCCGAGGGCTATATCGCCCGCAGCCGTGCCGAGCGCGTGCTTGTTGTTGCTGCCGAGCAGATGACGCGCGCGCTCGACTGGACCGACCGTGCCACCTGCGTGCTTTTTGGCGATGGGGCAGGCGCCGCAGTGATTGAAGCTGGGGGAGACAACCCCCTTGCCGTTGAGCTTTCGACGGCGCCCGACGTCGAGACGTTGCGCGTTCCCGGTCTGGTCGGTACCTCGCCGTTTAAGGCTTCCGCAGATAGCGCGAGCGTGCTGTCCATGAACGGCCGCCGCGTGTTCAAGTTCGGCGTCAACGCCGTCTGCGACACGGTCCATAATCTTGCGATCGATGCGGGCATTTTGGTCGAAGACATCGATCATTTTGTATTCCATCAGGCTAACGAACGAATCCTGAGCCAGGCGGTCAAGCGCCTGGGCGTGCCGGACGAGCGCGTGGTTCGCACGTTGCGCGAGACCGGCAACATTTCGAGCGCATGCATCCCGCTTGCCCTCGACCGGCTGGCAAACGCCGGTGCACTTCACACAGGCGACACCATTGCCTTGGTTGGATTTGGCGCCGGCCTGGATATAGGTGGCTATCTGCTTCGTTGGAAGTAGTCGCACATAGGAAATAAAAACGCCCTAGGGCACAACCAAAGGAGAACTACCATGGCAGATCAGAAGACCTTCGAGCGCGTTTGCGACGTTATCCGCGAGACCGCCGGTCTTGACGATGTCGAGATGAAGCCCGAGTCCACGCTCGAGGAGATTGGTCTCGACAGCCTGGGCACCGTCGAGATCCTCGTTGCCGTCGAGGACGAGTTTGGCATCCAGCTCGATACCGAGGAGAACCCCAAGACGGTCGGCGAGTTCGCCGATACGGTCGAGGCGGCATTGGAGAAGTAGAGATGCTCAAGACTCCTCTCTGCGATCTGCTCGGCATCGAAAAGCCCGTGTTCCAGGGCGGTATGGCCTGGATTGCCGATGCCTCGCTGGCGTCCGCAGTGTCCGAGGCGGGTGGCTTAGGCATCATCGCGGCCATGAACGCCGACGCCAACTGGCTTCGCGACCAGATTCATGAGCTGCGCGCCAAGACGGATAAGCCCTTTGGCGTGAACGTCATGCTCATGAGCCCGTTTGCCGACGAGGTTGCACAGGTCGTGATTGACGAGCGAGTGCCGGTCGTCGTGACGGGCGCCGGCAATCCCGCCAAGTACATGAAGGCGTGGAACGAGGCGGGCATCAAGGTCATCCCGGTCGTTGCCTCGGTGGCGCTGGCGCGCCTCGTGGCACGTCGTGGAGCCACGGCGGTTGTTGCCGAGGGTACCGAATCGGGCGGCCATATTGGCGAGACCTCGACGATGGCACTGGTGCCGCAGGTCGTCGATGCGGTTGACATTCCCGTCGTGGCCGCCGGCGGTATTGCCGACGGCCGCGGCGTGGCGGCCGCCTTTATGCTGGGCGCCGAAGGCGTGCAAGTGGGTACGCGCTTTCTGGTCGCAGACGAGTGCACCGTCTCGGAGCAGTACAAAGAGATGGTCCTGAAGGCCAACGACACTTCAACGCGTGCGACCGGTCGCTCGACGGGACATCCAGTGCGCGCCCTCAAGAGCCCCTTCACCAACGCCTATGCCAAGAGCGAGGGTTCCGGCGCGAGTGCCGAGGAGCTCGGTGCTATGGGAACCGGTGCGCTGCGTAAGGCCGCCAAGGACGGCAACTACGAAGAGGGTTCGTTTTTGTGTGGACAGATTGCCGGCATGGTCAACGAGCGCCAGAGCGCACGCGAAATCGTTGACGACCTGGTCGATGGCGCCGAGCACGTCCTGAAGGGTGCGTGCGCATGGGTGGCGTAGCGTTTTTGTTTGCCGGCCAGGGTGCCCAGCACCCCGCGATGGGCGTCGACTTGATCGAGACATCGCCGGCGGCCGCCGAGGTGTTCGCCATTGCCGACGAGGTGCGCCCGGGGACCAGCGAGCAGTGCCGGAGTGCCTCCAAGGAGGAGCTCTCGCAGACCGAGAACACGCAGCCGTGCGTGTTCGTTCACGACCTGGCAGCGGCTGCCGCCCTGCGTGAGCGCGGCGTGGTACCTGCCGCCTGTGCGGGATTCTCGCTGGGCGAGGTCGCCGCGCTCACCTTTGCGGGGGCGTTCGATACGCGAGCGGGCTTTGAGCTCGTGTGCGAGCGCGCGGCGCTGATGGCCGCGGCTGCCGAGCGCCATCCGGGCGGCATGCGCGCCGTCATCAAGCTCGATGCGGCGCAAGTCGAGGGCCTGGCAAAACAGGCCGGCGAGGACTGCTGGCCAGTCAACTACAACAGCCCACAGCAGACGGTTGTGGCCGGAGCGCCCGAGGCGCTGCAGGAGCTCGACGTCCTAGTAAAAGAGGCTGGCGGCCGCGCCATGAAGGTCGCGGTGTCGGGTGCATTTCATAGCCCCTATATGGCCGAGGCGACCTGTGGCCTTGCCGCATATATTGAGGCCGGTCACGCGCCGTCCCCGTTGCTCATTCCTGTTTTGGCAAATATGACAGCGGCGCCCTATCCGGCGGATCCCCAGACGGCATCGGATGTCTTGGCCAATCAGGTGAGCCATGCCGTACGCTGGGTCGATACGCTGCATGCTCTGCAGGATCAAGGCATCGACACATTTATTGAGGTCGGCCCCGGCAAAACGCTGTCCGGCCTGGTCAAGCGTACGCTGAGCGACGTTCGTGTGTATTCGTGCGAGACGGCCGAGCAGGTCGCAGCTATTGCCGACGAGCTCGCATAGTCCACAGGGCTGTAACCCGAAAGGAATGACATGGGCAACTTGAACAATGGCGCGCTCGAGCGCAACGACTCACGTCGCGTGGCACTGGTCACGGGCGGCTCGCGGGGTATCGGCCGCGCCTGCGCTATCGGTCTGGCGGAGGATGGCTACGATATCGCCGTCGTCTATGCCGGCAGCGTCGATGCGGCGCGCGAGACGTGCGACGCCTGCGAGGCGGCTGGCGCCACGGCGCGCTCATATCAATGCGACGTGGCCGACCCCGCTGCCGTCAACGCGTGCGTGGAAGCGGTCCTCAACGACTTTGGCTCCATTTGGGCGCTCGTCAACAACGCTGGCATCACCCGCGATGGCCTGCTCATGCGCATGGGCGATGACGCCTTCGATCGCGTGCTCGATGTCAATCTTAAAGGAACGTTTAACACGACGCGCGCGCTCACCAAGACCTTTATGCGCCAGCGCGGCGGCTGCGTCGTCAACATGAGCTCGGTCGTGGGCCTGATGGGCAATGCTGGGCAAGCCAACTACGCTGCCTCCAAGGCGGGCGTGATCGGCCTGACCAAGGCGGTGGCGCGCGAGCTTGCGCCCCGCGGCGTACGAGTGAACGCGGTTGCCCCCGGGTTTGTCGAGACGGATATGACGGCAAAGCTCTCGGAGAAGGTGCGTACGGTAACCGAGGAGCAGATTCCCCTTAAGCGTATGGCGCGCCCCGAGGAGGTGGCCGGCGTGGTGCGCTTTTTGGCGAGCGATGCGGCTGCCTACATTACGGGTGAGGTCGTGCGCGTCGACGGCGGAATGGCGATGTAGAAACCAGGGCCGAAGAACGGCTTGGATGAGGAGACCATGATGGAACAGAGAGTTGCAATCACCGGTATCGGTGCCGTGTCGCCGCTCGGCAACACCGCGCTTGCCACCTGGGCGGCAATGTGTGCTGGCACGTGCGGCATCGGCCCGATCACGCACTTCGATACCGATGCGTTTGCCGTCAAGGTGGCAGCCGAGGTCAAGGGCTTTGACGGCAACGAGTACTTTGGCAAGCGTGACGCCAAGCATCTCGACCCCTGCGTTCAGTTTGCGATGGCGGCTTCGGACGAAGCCATGCACGATGCAGGCTTTGATGTCGAAGGCGCCATCGATCGCGAGCGCCTGGGCGTCTACGTGGGCTCGGGCGTGGGCGGCATGACGACGCTCGTCGACAACGTCCATACGATTGCCGAACGTGGGCCCCGCCGCGCATCGCCCTACATGATCGCGATGATGATCCCCAACATGGCATCGGGCAATATTGCAATCCGCCACAAGGCAAAGGGCCCGACCCTGCCCGTGGTGACCGCGTGCGCAACCTCGGCCCATGCGGTGGGCGAGGCGTTCCGCGCTATCAAGCACGGCTATGCCGATGCAATCCTGGCCGGCGGCGCCGAGGCGGCCATTATCCCCGATGCCGTTGCGGGCTTTACGTCCTGCCGTGCATTGACCACCAACCCCGACCCCGCGACGGCTTGCCGCCCGTTCGATGCAGACCGCGACGGCTTTGTGATGGGCGAGGGCGCCTGCGTGCTCGTGCTCGAGGGTGTGGAGCACGCGCAGGCGCGCGGTGCGCACATTTACGCCGAGGTCGTGGGCTACGGCAACACCGATGACGCCTACCACATCACGAGTCCCGACCCGGACGCGGCAGGTATCGCCCGTGCGATATCGCTGGCGGTGGCCGAGGGCGACGTTAAGCCTTCCGAGGGCCTCTACATCAACGCTCACGGCACCTCGACCAAACTCAACGATTCGTCCGAGACAGCGGGCATCAAACGAGCGCTCGGCGAGGACGCGGCGCGCGCCGCACATGTCTCGTCGACCAAGTCGATGACCGGCCACATGATCGGTGCCACGGGCGCCATCGAGGTCATGGCTTGCGCCATGGCGCTCGAGCAGGGCGTGGTGCCCCCGACCATTAACTACCGCACGCCCGATCCCGCCTGCGATCTTGACTACACGCCCAATCGCGCGGTTCGCGCCGACCTTACCTGGGCGCTTTCGACCAATCTGGGCTTTGGCGGACACAACGCCGCCATCGCGCTGCGTAGATATGCAAGGAGCTAGAGCATGGATTCCAAAAGACTTGCCGAGATAGCCGATGTGATGGAGGACCGCGGCCTTACGCGCGTGCGCGTGGAGGAGCCCGATGGCACCGCGGTCGAGCTCGAGCGCGCGAGTGCAGCGCAGCCGGTTGCCGTGCCCATGCCTATGCCGGGTGCCGTGACTGCTCCGGCGGTGGCTCCTGTCGCCGTGCCTGCCGCCGCACCGGAGCCCGCCGCGCAGGCGCCTGCCGCCGCACCGGAGCCTAAGGGCACCGAGGTGACCGCTCCCATGGTCGGCGTTTTCTATGCTGCCCCGGCGCCGGGCGACGAGCCGTTTGTGCACGTGGGCTCCAAGGTCAAGGCCGGCGAGACCCTCTGCATCATCGAGGCCATGAAGGTTCTCAACGAGGTGACGGCAGAGGCGGATGGCGAGGTGCTCGAGATCTGCGTAGCCGACGGCGACCTCGTGGAGTTCGGCAGCTGCCTCATGAGGATCGGATAGGTGATATCCATGAACAAAGAAGAGCTCAAGAAGCTGTTACCGCATCGCGAGCCGATGCTCTTGCTCGATGAGGCAGAGCTGGTGGGCGACGAGGCCCACGGCAAGATCAAGATTACGGGCGACGAGTACTTTTTGCAGGGGCATTTTCCGGGAAACCCGGTCGTCCCCGGCGTGATTCAGTGCGAGATGCTCGCCCAGAACTGCTGCGTGCTGCTGATGGGCGATGAGGAAGCGCGCGGCGCGACGCCGTTCTACACGAGTCTGGACAAGGTGCGCTTTAAGCGTCCGGTGCGCCCGGGCGACACGGTGGATCTGGTGTGCTCCATCACGCGTGCGCGCGGGCCGTTCCGCTTTGCGACGGGTACTGCGAGCGTCAACGGTGAGGTTTGCTGCCGCGCCGATATGTCTTTTGCACTCATGCACGAAAGTTAAGGAAGGCTTCATGTTCGACAAAGTGCTCATCGCCAACCGCGGCGAGGTCGCGGTCCGTGTTATCCGCGCGTGCCGCGATATGGGCATCAAAACCGTCGCTGTCTATTCCACGGCCGATGCGGACGCGCTACACGTGCAACTTGCCGACGAGGCGTATTGCATCGGCGGCCCGCGTCTTGCCGAGAGCTACCTCAACGACGATGCTGTGCTCACCTGTGCCGTAAAGTCGGGAGCTAAGGCAATTCATCCCGGCTATGGCTTTTTCTCCGAGAAGGCGAGCTTCGTGCGCGACTGCGACAAGTATGGCCTGGCGTTTGTTGGTCCTTCGGCCAAGGTGATCGACAGCATGGGCGACAAGGACGCCGCACGTCGAACGGCTGCCGCGGCGGGCGTGCCCATCGTGCCGGGCTGCGATTTGCTCAAAAGTCCCGAGGAGGCAACGGCCGAGGCTGAGCGCATTGGCTGCCCCGTGCTTATTAAGGCGCGTGCGGGCGGCGGCGGTCGCGGTATTCGTAAGGTCGAGCGCGTGGAAGATGCGGCAAAGGCCTTTATTGAAGCACGCGCCGAGGGCGAGGCCGTTTTTGGCGACGGCGAGTGCTACATGGAGAAGTTCGTCGCGCCGGCGCATCACGTTGAGGTACAGATTATGGCCGATAAGCAGGGCCATGTGTTTTCGCTCGGCGAGCGCGAGTGCTCGGTGCAGCGGCGCAACCAAAAGCTAATCGAGGAGAGCCCCGCGCCGTGCCTCGACGGACACGACGACATTCGTGCTCGCATGCACAAGGCAGCGCGTGACCTGGCTCGTGCCGTCGGCTACGAAGGAGCCGGTACCATCGAGTTCCTGTATTCGGACGACGGCAATTTCTACTTTATGGAAATGAACACGCGCTTGCAGGTGGAGCATCCGGTTACGGAGTTTGTGACCGATACCGACTTGGTCAAGTGGCAGCTGCGCGTGGCAGCCGGCCAGCCTCTGCCCTTTGAGCAGGAGGACATGCCGGTCCGCAATCACGCCATGGAGTGCCGCATCAATGCCGAAACGCCGGATTTTCTGCCGTCATGCGGAACGGTCACCGCGTTGCGTGTGCCGGGTGGTCCGCGCGTGCGCTGGGATTCCGCCATGTTTACCGGTGCTAAAGTTCCGCCGTACTACGACTCCATGCTTGGCAAGCTCATCGTGTGTGCGCCCACGCGTGACGGCGCCATTCGCAAGATGCGCTCGGCCCTGGGCGAGCTCGTGATTGAGGGCGTGAGCGAAAACAGCGAGCTTCAGCTCGACGTGCTGGCAAACGACGAGTTCTTGTCGGGCATGTATCACACCGATCTGATGGGGCATCTCTATGCTGATGAATAGAAAAGCGAAGACGGTCAACGTCCTCGAGGGACCGATGACCGAGTCGTGCGCCGAGTTTCCCGCGCGCCACGTGTTTATCAAGTGCCCGGAGTGCCGCCGCGTGATCGATGAGGCGCGCCTGCACGACAACCTCGAGGTCTGCCCTCGTTGCGGCAAACACTTTCGCGTGAGCGGGCGCGACCGCATGCGCATGACGATTGACGAGGGCACGTTTGAGGAATGGGATGCCAGTCTGGCGCCGGAGGACTTCCTCTCGTTTCCCGGCTATGCCGACAAGCTCAAGAGCGTGAGCGAGCGTTCGGGCGAGCACGATGCCGTTGTGTGCGGCAGGGGCAAAATCTGCGGTTGCGATACCGCGCTCTTCTTTATGGACGCCAACTTTATGATGGGCTCGATGGGTTCCGTGGTGGGCGAGAAGATCTGTCGCACATTTGAGCGAGCGACCGAGCTTGGATTGCCAGTTGTCGGCTTTACCGTTTCGGGCGGTGCGCGCATGCAAGAGGGCGTGACATCGCTTATGCAGATGGCCAAGATTTCTGCGGCGGTTAGGCGCCACAGCGAGGCGGGCGGCCTGTATATCACGGTGCTCACCGACCCCACGACCGGAGGCGTAACCGCGAGCTTTGCCATGGAGGGCGACATTATCCTGGCCGAGCCCGATGCCCTGACGGCATTTGCCGGCCCGCGCGTGATCGAGCAGAACATGCACAAGCGCCTGCCCAAGGGATTCCAGCGCTCCGAGTTTTTGCTGGAGCACGGCTTTTGCGATGCCGTTGTTCCGCGTGGCGAGATTGCGCTCACGGTAGGCGAGCTGCTGGCGCTGCACGAAGGGCACGCGCCCGGCCTGGGGGCACCGCATGAGATCGTGCATACGGGTCGCCGCGGCAAAAAGCTGGGACACTTGTTCAAGCGCTCGGCCGCACCAAAAACCGCGCTCGAGATTGTCAAGCAGACCCGCTCGGCAGATCGCGCCACGGCAGGCGAGATGATCTCGCTGGGCCTGGATGGATTTGTGGAGCTGCACGGCGACCGCTACTTTGGCGACGACGCCGCTGTGGTGGCTGGCATTGGCTGGAAAGATGGACGCCCCGTAACGATCATCGCCATCGAGCGCGGCACCACGACCAAAGAGCGTATGCGCCGCAACTTTGGTATGGCGCATCCCGAGGGCTATCGCAAAGCGCGTCGTCTGATGCGCCAGGCCGAAAAGTTTGGTCGACCGGTTCTGTGCCTGGTCGATACTTCGGGCGCGTTTTGCGGCATCGGTGCCGAGGAGCGCGGCCAGGGCGAGGCGATTGCCCAGAATCTCATGGAGATGAGCGGCCTTAAGACGCCGATTGTCTCGGTGGTGACAGGCGAGGGCGGCTCTGGTGGCGCGCTGGCGCTATCCGTGGCCGACCGCATCCTGATGCTCTCGAGCTCGGCCTATTCGGTCTTGAGCCCCGAGGCCTGTGCGTCGATCCTGTGGAAGGATACCGACCGCGCGAATGAGGCTGCCGAGGCGCTTAAGCTCACGGCCCCCGATCTGTTGGCGCTCGGCATCATCGACGGCATTGTTGACGATAAGGGCCTGTCGCATGAGGAGATCGCCGGTGCCGTCATGTCCTCGGCATTTGATGCCTTCGATGCGCTTGGGCAGCTCGACGACGCGACCCTCACAAACCTCCGCTACGAAAAGTACCGCGCAATCGGTCAGTACCGCACGATGTGACAAAGGGAAAGCTCGCATGTCACATTGGGAAAGGCGTTCCATGTCACAAGTTTCTAACACCTCGTTTACAACGTCGGTTTCATCAAACGCCATGGCCGTGGTGGACTATCTGTCCAAAAGCATGATGTCAGCGCTGCCGTTTATTGTCTGCGCGGCGTTGTTCCGCACCGTCGCTGTCATTATGGGCGAAGGCATGCTGGGCCTGTGGTCTGCCGATTCCGATATCTATCGCCTGTTCTACAGTTGGCTCTATAACGCCGGCTACTACTTTTTGCCCATTTATCTTGGTTGGGCGGCCGCCCGTCAGCTCGGTTGCTCGGAGCAGCTGGGCATGATGCTGGGCGGCGTATTGATTGCACCCGATTTACTCAAGCTTGTCGATGCCGCATCGACGACGGGAGCATCGATGACTTCCGTGTATGGTCTGCTTCCCGCGCCGGTCAACGATTACACGACGACTGTTATTCCGATTCTCATCTCGGTGCCCGTGCTATGGCGAGTGGAGTGTTTCTTTCGGCGCGTTATCCCTAAGGCCGTGGCGTTTTCGTTCGTTCCGTTTGCGACCATGCTTGTCATGGTTCCGGTTTCGCTGTGTATTACGGCGCCGGCGGGCAGCTATCTGGGCATGCTGTTGGGCCAGCTTATGTTTATGCTTGGCAATTCCGGTGGCATCGTGTCGCTGCTCACGCTCATGGGGCTTGCCGCGGGCTGGGAGTTCCTTAAGATCGCGGGCGTCAGCAACGTCGTCCTATCGCTCGCCTATGCGCAGTTTATGAGTGTGGGAACGGATTCGTGCATCCTGATTGCCGCGACGATGGCGACGTTCGCCGTTTGGGGCATGCCTTTTGGCGCGTCGCTCCGCGTTGCGGATAAGGACGAGAAGGCGCTCATGCTGGGCTACTCAATCTCGGGTGTTCTTGGCGGCGTAAGCGAGCCGGCGCTGTACGGTTGCGGCTTTAAATATGGCAGGTGCCTGACGTGCATGGCCATTGGCGGCGCCGTCGGAGGCCTTGTTGCAGCCGTGGGCCACGTTGCGGCCTATACCATCGGCATGACGAATGTCCTCATGGTCATTGGCTTTGCCACGGGCGGCATCTCGAACCTGCTGTGGTGCTGCGCTGCCGGCGGTGTGGCATTTGCGGTGTCTGCGGCGCTGAGCTACTGCTTTGGCGTGGTGCCGGCGAAGGGGCGGGCGACGGGGGACGGAGCCGATTTGCCCGAAACCTCGAAGAGCGTGGCCGAGGCAAGCGCATAAATCGATCGACAAAGGGGCAGTCCCGTATGTCACATTCCAAGGCCGTGGCCCGTGTGGGTTGCGGCCTTTTTGTATCTGGGGGACAAAGTGGCTACACTACAATCCGTTTGAGCCATAGATATATAGGTAGTACCGTGGGGGCGGATGTAGATGGTCGAGTGGATTGTTAAGCGTGCGCAGGGCGACCGTGCGCGCGTGGGCACGTTGACGGGCGTGGTGTGTATTCTCGCCAATGTGGCACTATGCGCTGCGAAGGGCGTAATTGGCGTGCTGTCGGGATCGGTTTCGATCGTGGCGGACGCCATGAACAACCTGTCCGATGCCAGCTCGAATATCGTGAGCGTGCTGGGCTTTAAGCTGGCGAGCAAGCCGGCCGACCCCGAGCATCCTTACGGACACGGTCGCTACGAGTATCTCTCGGGTCTGGTCGTGGCGGCGCTCGTGCTGTTGATTGGCGTTGAGCTGGTGAAGTCCTCGGTTGAGCGCGTCATCCACCCCGAACCTGTCGAGTTCTCGCTTGCCCTGGTGGCGGTTCTCGTGCTTTCGATGGTCGTAAAGCTCTGGATGGCGGCCCTCAACCAAAAGCTCGGCGACCGCATTGAGTCCGAGACGCTGCACGCGACCGCGCAAGATTCCAAGAACGATGTTCTTGCCACAGGCGCCGTGTTAGCGTGCGCAATTGTTTCGCAGGTGACGCACATCAATCTTGACGCATGGGTCGGCCTTGCCGTTGGCGCCTATATTGGCTGGAGCGGTTTTGAACTCATCCAGGATACGGTGAGCCCGCTTTTGGGCCAGACGCCCGATCCTAAGCTGGTCAAGCACATTCGAGACAAGATCATGAGCTATCCCGGCGTTTTGGGCGTTCACGATCTGATGGTTCACGATTACGGCCCGGGCAGGAAGTTCGCAAGCGCTCACGCCGAGATGGCAGCCGAGGCCAGCCCTCTGGAAAGCCATGACACGCTCGATAACATCGAGCAGGCGTTTAGGAACGAAGACGGCATGATTGTCACGCTTCACTACGATCCAATCGTGACCGATGACCCCAATGTGGCGAGCATGCGTTTACGCATTAACGCCATGGCTCAACAGATCGATAGCCGCCTTTCGATTCATGACCTGCGCTGCGTGCCGGGTCCTACGCACACCAACGTGATCTTTGACTGCGTGCGACCCTCGGATCTGCAGATGAGTGCCGAAGACTTAAAGCACGCGCTGGCACAACGGGTCGAATCGGAATACCCCAGGTCGATTGCCAAGATTACGATCGACGAAGACTACGTAGGACATACCCACGAGTAAGGCTGTGCCGGCAAAGCAGGTTATGCAGAAGGGGAGAGCATGAAGAAGCTGTATCTACTCCGCCACGGTCAGACGGAGTTCAACGTCAAAAAGCTGGTCCAGGGCCACTGCGATTCGCCGCTGACCGATCTTGGCCGCAAACAAGCGGGAATGGCAGCCGCATGGCTCAAGGCCCACGACGTCGTCCCCGACAAAGTGGTCTCATCACCCTTAGGCCGAGCCATGGACACGGCAAGTCTTGTCGCATGCGAACTCCTCGGTCCGGACGCCGCAGTCGAGCCCTGTGAAGGCATTATCGAGCGCAGCTACGGCACCTTCGAAGAAGGCCCCCACGACGCCCTGCCCACCGACGTTTGGGATCCGGGCGAGGACCTGGTCCCCTTCGGAGGAGAAGGAAGCCGCGCACTGCAAGAACGCATGGTAGGCGCCCTCACCAATCTCATGGGCTCCGAGGGCATCGAAACCCTCCTAGCAGTAAGCCACGGCAGCGCCAGCCGCCAATTCATCAAGGCTGCAGCCCCAGAGGGCTTCGAGCTCCCAGCAAAACTCCCCAACTGCGCCATCATGATCTTCGATTTTGAAGAGGCAAAGCCACAAGCAGAAGGCGAGCCAATGCAATGCAAGTTTACCCTTCAGCAAATAGTGGACCCCCAACAAAGTCATTAGCCAGAGCGAGCAGAGTTAAGCAGACATCAACGTGTCGTCTCCCGAGCTTTGGCGGAGGGGCGGCGAAATATATTAAGTTTGTCGCGAGTTCCGCACGCAAAGGAAAGCACTTAATGTGCTTTCCGTCTTGCGCAGGACTGTAGAGCAGCAACCTTAATATGTCTCAGGCCCGCCCCCTCCGCCGCACACTGGGAACGTGCCACGCACTTTACCTGCGTAAACAATGTGAGTGAAATATGAATCTCGATGGATACGCCCGCAGCCGTGTATACTAAACAGCTGTGTGTAACCAGGGGAGTATTCTGGCTGGACAAAATGCCTGCTTAATAGGGTTGTCAGGTAGTCCGGACGCAATACAAGGCTGGGGAGCACGTCGTGTAAGTAGTGGTCCTCTAGGGGCGTACGCTCGGTGGTGTACGCATTGTCCCAAGACCACGCGAGAGTTGGGATCATATCTTGATCAGCATGATTCTCGGCCGCAAGATTGGCATGACCCAGGTTTGGGACGAGGACGACAACGTCGTTCCCGTCACGGTCATCCAGGCTGGCCCCTGCGCTGTCTCGCAGGTTAAAACTCAGGCAACCGACGGCTATGACGCCGTCCAGATCGGTTTCGGCGACATCAAGGCCAAGAACGTGAACAAGCCCATGGCTGGTCACTTCGCCAAGGCTGGCGTCGAGCCTGTCCGCTTCCTTCGTGAGGTCCGCGTCGAGAACGGCGAGGAGCACAAGGTCGGCGAGGTCGTCACCGTCGCTGATTTCGCTGATGTCGAGAAGGTCGACGTCATCGGTACCTCCAAGGGTAAGGGCTTCCAGGGTCGCATCAAGCGCTGGGGTCAGCGCCGCGGTCCTATGACGCATGGTTCTCACTTCCAGCGTCACCCCGGTTCTATCGGTCAGTGCGCCTATCCTGCGCGCGTCCTCAAGGGCGTCAAGATGGCCGGTCACATGGGTAACGAGCGCGTTACCGTCAAGAACCTTTCCGTTGTCCGCATCGATGCCGAGCAGAACCTCATCTTGGTCAAGGGCGCTGTCCCGGGTGCCAAGAATGGTCTCGTCGCCATCCGTATGGCCTAAGGGCCCAGCCCATTTAGCCCAGCGTCATACCAAGGAGAACACTTAAATGGCAAAGTTTGAAGTAAAGAACAGCGAGGGCAAGAAGGTCGCCGAGGCCGAGCTCGCCGCTGAGGTGTACGGCATCGAGCCGAACATCCACGTTATGCACCACATCGTCAAGTGCCAGATGGCCTCTTGGCGTCAGGGCACCCAGTCCGCTAAGGGCCGCTCTGAGGTTTCCGGTGGCGGCAAGAAGCCTTGGCGTCAGAAGGGCACCGGCCGTGCCCGCCAGGGTTCCATCCGTGCTGCCCAGTGGCGTCACGGTGGCGTTGTCTTCGCCCCCAAGCCCCGTTCCTACGCTAAGCGTATGAACAACAAGGAGGTCAAGCTGGCTATGCGCTCCGCGCTGTCCGCCAAGCTGGCCGATGGCGAGCTCGTGCTCGTCGACGACTACGGCTTCGAGAAGCCTTCCACCAAGGCTGCCGTCGCCATGCTCAAGGCTCTCGGCCTTGAGGGCAAGCGTCTGACCATCATCGTTCGCGATGAGGACGTCAACGCCTACCTGTCGTTCCGCAACATTCCCAAGACGTTCATCATCACCGCTGACGAGGCCAACACCTACGATCTCGTCAACAACAACGCTGTGCTGATGCCCGCCGACATCGCCGCTCACTTCGGGGAGGTGCTTGCATAAATGACCGCCCACGAGATCATCATCCGTCCGATCGTGTCCGAGCGTTCCTTCTCCGGCATGGAGCTGAACAAGTACACGTTCGAGGTCGCCAAGGATGCTAACAAGTATCAGATCAAGGACGCTGTCGAGGAGATCTTCGGCGTCAAGGTCGTTCGCGTGAACACCCTGACGGTCAAGCCCAAGACCAAGCGCGTGCGCTATGTCGCCGGCAAGACCCGTTCTTGGAAGAAGGCCATCGTCACGCTGGCCGAGGGCGACACCATCGAGGTCTTTGGCAACCAGGCCTAAGACTCGCTGCTGTTGAGTGAGCTCATGCCTCCCAAATAGGGGAGGCGGGAGCTCAAGGTTTTGGGCGTATAAAATGGACACGCCCGGAACCGTGTATACGTCCGGTGTCATCGCACCCGAGGCAGAACCTCGAATCCCTGTCTGCGATGGCTAACGGATTCCTATTGAAAGGGATTGTAATGGCTGTAAAGCACCTTAAGCCGACCTCCGCTGGTAGGCGTTGGCAGACGATCTCCGACTTCTCCGAGATCACCTGCACCAAGCCCGAGAAGTCTCTTCTCGAGCCCCTGCCCAAGAAGGCCGGTCGTAACAACAACGGCCGCATCACCACCCGCCACCAGGGCGGCGGCGTGAAGCGTCGTTACCGCGTGATCGACTTCAAGCGCAACAAGGACGGCGTGCCCGCCAAGGTTGCCACGATCGAGTACGATCCGAACCGTTCCGCTCGCATCGCTCTGCTGCACTACGCTGACGGTGAGAAGCGCTACATCCTGGCCCCCAAGGGCCTCGAGGTCGGTCAGACCATCATGTCCGGTTCTGACGCCGACATCAAGCCGGGCAACGCTCTGCCCCTCGCCGACATCCCCGTCGGTACGCTCATCCATGCCGTCGAGTTCCAGCCGGGCAAGGGCGCTGCTATCGCCCGTTCCGCCGGTAACTCCTGCCAGCTGATGGGTAAGGAGGGCAAGTACGCTATCGTCCGTATGCCTTCCTCCGAGATGCGCCGCATCCTCGTTACCTGCCGCGCCACCGTCGGTGAGGTCGGCAACGCCGATCACTCCAACATCGTCATCGGCAAGGCCGGCCGTAAGCGTCACATGAACGTGCGCCCGACCGTCCGCGGTACCGTCATGAACCCTGTCGACCACCCGCACGGCGGTGGCGAGGGCAAGAACCACACCTCTGGTCGTCCCTCCGTTACCCCCTGGGGTAAGCCGACGAAGGGCCTTCGTACGCGCAAGAAGAAGAAGGTCTCGAACCAGCACATCATTCGTCGCCGTAAGAAGTAATTTCGGATACCGAGTTTTAGGAGAAAGCACTTATGAGCAGAAGTCTCAAAAAGGGCCCGTTCGTGGAGACTCGCCTTCTCTCGCGTATCACCGCGATGAACGAGGCTGGCAAGAAGGACGTCGTGAAGACCTGGTCCCGCGCGTCCACCATCTTCCCCGAGATGGTTGGTCACACCATCGCCGTCCACGACGGCCGCAAGCATGTGCCCGTGTATGTTACCGAGTCCATGGTTGGTCACAAGCTCGGCGAGTTCGCGCCGACTCGTACGTTCCGTGGCCACAAGGCCAAATAGGGGGTTAACCGTAAATGGCAACTAAGTCTATTGAAACTGAGGCCACCGAGGTTCGCGCCGTCGCTAAGTACGTGCGTGTTTCCCCCAGCAAGGCCCGCCTGGTGGTCGATCTGATCCGCCGCAAGCCTGTCGCTCAGGCCTTCGACATCCTCCACTTCTGCGACCGCGCCGTCGCCGTGGATGTCGAGAAGGTTCTCCGTTCCGCCGTTGCGAACGCCGAGAACAACAACGGTCTGCGTGCCGACAACCTGGTTGTCGCCGCTGCCTATGTTGACGAGGGTCCGACGCTTAAGCGCATCCGTCCCCGCGCCAAGGGTTCCGCTTCTCGCATTCTGAAGCGTACTTCCCACATCACCGTCGTCGTTGCTCCTCGAAAGGAGGCGTAAAGCTGTATGGGTCAGAAAGTCTACCCCACCGGCTTCCGTCTTGGCATCACCGAGAACTGGCGCTCCCGCTGGTTCGCAGAGAAGGATTACGCTAAGACCCTCGGTAACGATCTCGAGATCCGCAAGTACCTCGAGAAGCGTCTTTCCCGCGCAGCTGTCTCCCGCGTCGAGATCGAGCGCGCTGGCGACAAGGTGAAGGTCATCATCCTCACCGCTCGCCCCGGCGTTGTCATCGGTAAGAAGGGTGCCGAGATCGATACCCTCCGCACCGAGCTCGAGAAGGTCGCTGGCGTCTCCAAGGGCCAGCTCTCCGTCGACGTTGTCGAGATCAAGCGCCCCGAGCTCGACGCCAACCTCGTTGCTCAGTCTATCGCCGAGCAGCTCGAGGGCCGCGTTGCCTTCCGTCGCGCTATGCGCAAGGCTGTCCAGTCTGCCCGCAAGGCCGGCGCTAAGGGCATCCGTATCCAGTGCTCCGGTCGTCTCGGCGGTGCCGAGATGGGCCGTCGTGAGTGGTACCGCGAGGGTCGCGTGCCTCTGCACACCCTCCGTGCCAAGATCGACTACGGCACGGCTGTCGCCAGCACCACCATGGGCGCTTGCGGCGTGAAGGTCTGGATCTACCTGGGTGAGAAGCTCCCGGGCCAGCCTGTTCCTAACCCTGCACTCGAGGGCTCTTCCCGTCCTCGTCGTCGTAACTCCGAGAGGAGGGGTCAGTAGTGCTTGCCCCTAAGCGTATTCTTCACCGCAAGGTGCAGCGTGGCTCCATGAAGGGCCAGGCCAAGGGTAATACCGAGCTGCATTTCGGCGAGTTTGGTATCCAGGCTCTCGAGGCCCATTGGATCACCAACCGTCAGATCGAGGCCGCTCGTATTGCCATGACCCGCTACATGAAGCGTGGCGGTCGTGTCTACATCACGATCTTCCCCGATAAGCCCATCACCAAGAAGCCTGCCGAGACTCGCATGGGTTCTGGTAAGGGTAACCCCGAGGAGTGGGTGGCCGTCGTCAAGCCCGGCCGCATCATGTTCGAGGTCAAGGGCGTGCCCGAGGAGGTCGCTCGCGAGGCTCTGCGTCTTGCACAGCACAAGCTTCCCATCAAGACCAAGATTGTTGCTGCCAAGAACGCCGAGCAGCGCATCCAGAAGGAGATGGCTGAGGAGGCCGCTCTCGAGGCCAAGTGGGCTGCTGAGGACGCCGCCGCCGCCAAGGAGGAGAACTAATGAAGCCCGCAGAGATTCGTGAGCTCTCGGACGCTCAGCTCGTTGAGAAGCTGAAGGAAATGCGCGCCGAGCTCTTTAACCTTCGTTTCCAGATGGCCACTAGCCAGCTGGACAACACCGCTCGCGTCAACACCGTGAAGAAGGACATCGCTCGCGTCCTCACGGAGCAGCGCGCCCGCGAGATCGCAGCGGAGAAGTCCGCTGTCGCCGAGTAGGACCTAAGGAGAGAACATGACTGATTCGCGTAACTCGCGTAAGGTCCGTACGGGTGTCGTTACCTCCGTCTCCGGTGCCAAGACCATCGTTGTCACCATCACCGAGCGCAAGCGTCACCCCAAGTACGGCAAGATGATGACCAGCTCCAAGAAGCTGCACGCTCACGACGAGGAGTGCACGGCTGGCGTGGGCGATACCGTCCGCGTTATGGAGACCCGTCCTATGTCCAAGATGAAGCGCTGGCGCCTCATCGAGGTCGTCGAGCGCGCTAAATAAGCAGTCGCTCTTACGACTTGTACGTTTCCGAAGATGTGCGTATGCCTGGCTTGCATACCACGGGCCGTATAAAGGCTGCGCACCTCTCTTCGGTTCTTAGTTCGGAGGAACATCTACCATGATTCAGATGCAAACCATGCTGAACGTCGCCGACAACTCCGGCGCTCGCAAGATTCGCTGCATCAAGGTGCTTGGCGGTTCCAAGCGTCGTTATGCAGGCATCGGCGATGTGTTCATCGGTGCTGTCCAGGAGGCTACCCCTGGCGCCAACGTCAAGAAGAAGGACGTTGTCCGTTGCGTCGTCGTTCGCACCGTTAAGGAGATCCGCCGCAAGGATGGCTCCTACATTCGCTTTGATGAGAACGCCTGCGTTGTCATCAACAACGATGGTTCGCCCGTCGGCACCCGTATCTTCGGGCCCGTCGCTCGCGAGCTTCGTGACAAGAAGTACATGAAGATCGTCTCGCTCGCTCCCGAGACCCTGTAGTTAGGGGAGATATATGTATATCAAGAAGGGCGATAAGGTCCAGGTTCTCTCTGGTAAGGATCGCGGCAAGCAGGGCGTTGTCCTGCGTGCTCTCCCCGCCGAGAACAAGGTCGTTGTCGAGGGCGTTTCGGTCGTCAAGAAGGCCGTCAAGCCCAACGCTGCCAACCAGCAGGGCGGCATCGTTTCGCAGGAGGCTCCCATCGACGCCTCCAACGTCAATCTCGTTTGCCCCGAGTGCGGTAAGGTTACCCGCGTCGGTCACGAGAAGGACGGCAAGAACAAGCTGCGCGTCTGCAAGAAGTGCGGCCACAAGTTCTAAGCTGCCCGCAACAGTTAAGTTGCTAGCAAAGGCCCGGATGCCACGGCACCCGGGCCTTTTTTCTATCCCTACTCATTGGGTACTCATTGGGGACAGCCTTAAATGAGTGGTTGCGCTCATTGGGGACAGACTTAAATGAGTGCTGTCGGCAGCTGGGGGACGTTCCCCATGTGCCGGCAGTTTGGGGCGGTCCTTTGATGTTCGATGCCCCCAGAGGGGTCGAGTATCACGGACTACTCTGTCTTTTAGGGCTTTGGTGTTCCGCTTCTTTATGTTTTACAAGGATCCTCGCATGCGCATTATCGCGCAGAACATTGCGTGTTAATGCGTATGACCGCGTAAAAATGTGCAAAATATGGCTAAATAATGACCGACAAGCAAATAAACACGCAAATACGAGCAAATGCGCGCGCATTTGTGCGAATATAGGGCTGTTGGAAATGAAGAACTTCCGATGATTCAGGAGGCACATATGGCAGATTCCAAGCAGGCTCCACTCGACTCCGCGGCAGCCGCAAAGGCAGCGTTCGCTTCGGTCCAGGGCAAGCCGTTCCCCGATGATATCTTTACGGCTCCCGAGCTTCGCTGGGCCGTGATCGGTTGCGGCGTTATCGCCAACCAAATGGCCCAGTCCCTCGCTCTTGCCGGCCGCAAGCTCGCGGGTGTCGCCAACCGTACGCTGTCCAAGGCTCAGGCTTTTGCTGAGCAATATGGCATCGAGAAGGTCTATGAAACGGTTGAGGACCTCTACGCCGATCCGAACATCGACGCCGTCTATATCACCACGCCGCACAATACGCATATCACCTATCTGCGTGCCGCGCTGGCCGCCGGCAAGCACGTGCTCTGCGAGAAGGCCATTACCCTCAACTCTGTCGAGCTCGACGAGGCCCGTGCCATCGCCGACGAGCATAACGTGGTCCTTATGGACGCCACCACAGTGCTTCACATGCCGCTGTATCAGGAGCTGCGCCGTCGCATGTATGCGGGCGACTTTGGCCGGATGAACCTCGCTCAGCTCAACTTTGGCAGCTACAAGGAGTACGGCGATCTGACCAATCGCTTCTACAACCGTAGTCTTGCCGGCGGCGCCATGCTCGACATTGGCGTGTATGCCCTGTCCGTCATGCGCCTGTTTATGGCCAGCCAGCCCGCGGAGGTCGTGTCTCTGGGCAACACCTGTGAGACTGGCGTTGACGTCGCGGGTGGCATTGTTTGCCGTAACGCCGAGCAGCAGCTGGGCGTCGTGAGCCTTACGCTCCACTCCAAGCAGCCAAAGCGCTCGGTCATCAGCTTCGACAAGTGCTATATCGAGGTTAACGAGTATCCGCGTGCCGACCACGCGACCATCGTGTGGACTGCGGACGGCTACCGCGAGGAGGTCCACGCTGGCACCGAGGCCTACGCTCTGTGCTACGAGATGGCCGACCTGGAGAAGGCCGTCGCCGGCGATGATTCGAAGCGCGAGCTTCTGGGCTATGCTTCCGATGTTATGGAGCTGATGACCGACCTCCGCGCCGATTGGGGAGTCGTGTACCCCGAGGAGGAGTAAGCGATGCTTGCGGAAGATAGGCTCAACGCGATCGTGTCAATGGTGCAGCAGGCTGGCTCGGTTACCGTGCCGGAGCTTGCCGAGACCCTGGGCGTGACACCGTCCACCATTCGCCGTGACTTGCAAACGCTCGACCGCGCGCACCGTATCGCCAAGGTGCACGGAGGCGCGACGAGTCTGGAGCGCGCGCACGTGACGCGCGACCTGACGATCAGCGAGCGCAGTGATCTCCATAACGATGACAAGGAGCGTATCTGCGCCCGTGCGGCGGCGCTTGTGGAGCCCGAGAGCTTTGTGTATATCGATTCGGGCTCCACGACCCTCAAGCTCATCGAGCATCTTCCGCGCCTTGAGGATGTCACCTATGTGACCGATTCCGTGCTCCATGCTCAGCATCTCGCCCTGCGTGGTATGCGCACCGTGGTGCTGGGCGGCGAGCTCAAGCCCGAGACCGAGGCGCTCGTCGGTCCCGATGCCTTGGCAACTCTGGACCGCTATAACTTCAACTGCGGCTTTTGGGGTTCCAATGGCATCGCCGCCGAGCAAGGTCTCACCACACCGGATATCGAGGAAGCGCAGGTCAAGCGTATCTCGATGCGCCATACCGCCAAACGCTTCGTAATCTCGGACGCCAGTAAATTTGGCATGGTGGCGCCCGTTAAGTTCGCGGACTTCCGCGACGCAACGATTATTACCGCAGGTGAGGTCCCCGCCAAGTATCGGGCGATGGATAACGTCATCACGGTCTAGCGACGGGACAAGGCCAAAACCACCACAAAGGTGCCTGTCCCCATTGTGGTGGTTAGTAACGAAAACCGAGTAGTTTTCCCAATAGAAAAGCGGCAACGTCCATCACGGGCGTTGCCGCTTTCGTTGTCTGCCGGCTTGTCTAAGTCTGTAACAACTGGACCGTTAAAAGTAGGCTAGGTGTTACAGATTGAGATACTTCCGAACCGCGCCGTCCCTTTGTCTCAATCTGTAACATCTGGGACGGATTTTGCCGAGCTACTGTTACAGATTGAGATTTTCCCTTGAGGGGGATTTGAGTGTCTCGATCTGTAACAGATAGACCGGAAAATGGGTTCTAACTGTTACAGATCGAGACGTTTTGGGACCGCGGCTAAGCCATTGCGTCAAAACCACCGCAAAGGTGCCTGTCCCCATTGTGGTGGTTTAAGGCTCCCAGGGGCAGGGGGCTTCGATGTGGATGTGCTCGCCGGTAACGGGATGCGTAAAGGACACGCTGTGGGCGTGGAGCATCAATCCACAGGGGCGAGCAGTGCCGTACAGGTCGTCGCCGACCAGGGGGTGATGCTCGCTGGCCAGGTGGACGCGAATCTGATGCTTGCGGCCGGTGAGCAGCTCGACATCGATATACGAACGCGTGGGCAGACCTCGGCGGCTCTTAAGGCGCTTGAGCACCTTCACGCGCGTCTGCGACGGCTTGCCGCTGGCGCCGACGCGCATCTTGCGGCTGTCGTGGCGGTCGCGGGCGATGGGCTTGTCGATGAGCTTCTCGTTCCAGTCGATCTTGCCCTCGGCCAGCGCCAGATAGTGCTTTTCGAAGGCGTGGTCGTTCACCATCTGGTCAAAGGCGGGCTGCGTCTGTTTGTCGAGCGAAAACAGCACCACGCCGGTGGTGTTGCGGTCCAGGCGGTTGAGCGGCTGCATGTCGGTCGCGGCAAAGCCGTCGCCCATCGCCAGCAAAAGGTCGCTGGCGTAGTCGGTAAGTGTGCGCTCACCGGTGCCGTCGCCGTGGACGATCATGCCGGCGGGCTTATCGATGGCCATGAGCCAGGCGTCGCAGTAGAGGACTTGAGGTTCTTCGTTCACGTGTAAGCCTTTCGGTTAGCTGATTCCCACAAACATGCAGCCCGAGGTCGCCCCGCGTAGGCGGGCGGCGGGCTTGCGGCCGGCCTGCGCTGCTTCGACGGCACGACGGACGCGGGCGACGGCACGGCCCACCTCATCCGTCTCGAGCAACGTTCCGTCCACCATGAGGCGACGCACGCCGGCGTCGAGCAGCTGAGGAACCTGCGGCGTGAGGTCGATGGGGTAGGCATCGTACAGGCGAGAGCGGCCGTGGATGTCGGTGCGGACGGGCATGACCTTTCCGTCGATATTCTTGAGCGAGAGCTTGCGGGCACGCAGGCGGCAGTTGGCGCAATCGTGGATGCAGCCATTGGCAACCTGCAGAATGCAATGCTCGCTTGTCATGACGCGCGGGCGGCCAAAGACGGTGATGCCCAGAGCAGCGGGCGCGGCGGCGCCGAGCGAGACAATCTCGTCGAGCGTGATCTCGGGCGAGAGCCAAAACGCACCGGCTCCGCGCTCGGCAAGCGCCTCCATGCAGGGCGTGTTGTGCACCGGCAGGCAAGAGCGAATTTCGGCCGTGGCGCCGGCATGCGCGGCTACGGCGAGCTCGGAGATATTGCCGACGGCGACGGTGGCTCCGGCATTGATCCAGGGGTCAACGCGCTCGTGGTCAACAGTACGGCAGACCTCGTCGAGTACGGGCACGATACCCTGCTCAAATGCATCGGCAGGGGAGAGTCCGACAGCCTCGAGCGCATCGGTGGTCATGTAGATGCGCGTGGCGCCCTCGGCACGAGCTGCCTCGGCGGCTTCGGGCGAGGTGACGGTGGCGCAAATCTGCGGCTCATCGCGGTAGTGCTCGGGCGCGGGGCGGGAATCACTGGTAACAATCGCCGGCAGCTCGAGCGTGCGGGCGCGCTCATCATACGGTGCCAGAATGGCCTCCTCGAGCGCCTTGCAGGCGGCAGCGCGCACCTTGTGCACAGCGGAGAAGCCCATGCCGCAGCCCTCATCGAGCGTCACATCAAAGCTCGCAGCCTCAAAGGGCGAGGAGCCCATGCGACCGACGTGCTCCACCAGATCGGACGCCTCGACCGCACGGGTCTTGGCGGCCTCGACGGTAAAGCCCGTGGCCGTTGCCGTAAGCGAAGGGTCGTCACAGCAGGTGAGCGTAACGGTAAACGGCTCGCCCAGACGCGCCACGATAGACACATCTACGGCGCGGCGGCGCAGCACATCGCGCTTGAGCGCGGCGCCGGCGGCGTCGATGGCACGCTGACTGCGAATCACGCGGACGCGGCAGCCCTCGGGCATGCTGCGGGGCACGCGACATTCGATGATGTCGCCCGCGGCGGCATCATCGGCGGCAATGGTGGTCAGGAACTGGTCAAACTCGTTATCGTGGCGAAGCTCCAGCAGGTCGCCCTTGCCCACGGGCTCAAACAGCTCAATGCGGGCGATGGCGGCGCGGCGACGGCGGTCGTCGGGCTTGAGGCCGCGCACATCGCGGTTGGCCGGGCGGCTGCCCAGCACCGTGCCCACGATCTGGCCGCGGTTGTTGGAACGCTCGTAGCTCATCATCTCGTCGCCCGAGGTGCCGTCCTGATAGGCGTGCGTAAAGTCGCGGTTGAAGCAGCGCTTGAGCTGGCGCTGGCGGGCGGCTTCCTCGTCCTTGGCAACGGCGACCCCTGCCAGCATGTCATCAATTTCGTGACGATACACATCAACGATGGAGTACACGTAATCGGGCGCCTTCATGCGGCCCTCGAGCTTGAGAGACGCGGCGCCGGCATCATACAGACGGCGAACAAGCTGTGAGGTGTTGGTGTCACGCGGGCATAGAGCGCGCTCGCGACCGGCAGGGGAGAGCGTGCGGCCGTTCTCGTCGATCAGCTCGTAAGGCAGGCGACAGGGCTGAGCGCACATGCCGCGGTTGGCCGAGCGGCCCGCCATGGCAAAGCTCGACAGCAGGCACAGACCCGAGTAGCAAAAGCAGATGGCGCCGTGGCTAAAGACCTCAAGGTCCACATCGGGCGCGGCATCGTGAATGGCGGCAATTTCGTCGATGGAAAGCTCGCGCGAGAGGGTCACGCGGTCGGCGCCCTGCTCGCGGCACCAAAGGGTTCCGCGGTCGTCATGGATGTTCGCTTGGGTCGAGATATGCGTCTCGATGCCGGGCATGGTGCGCTTGACCTCAAAGAACAGACCCCAGTCCTGGATGATGAAGGCGTCGGCGCCCAGCGTGGAGCAACGATGGATGAGTTGCAGCGCGTCGCCCATCTCGGACTGCTTGATGACGATGTTGACCGTGACGTAGACGCGCGACCCGGCTAGATGTGCGGCGCGGCAGGCTTGCTCAAAGGCCTCGTCGGTAAAGTTGGTGGCCTTGCGGCGGGCGTTGAAGCTGCCCATGCCACAGTAGATGGCGTCTGCCCCGGCGGCGAGTGCGGCGGCAAAGGGCTCGGGCCCTCCGGCGGGGGCCAAGAGCTCGGGCCTGCGGTTGGTGGTTCGACTGGCGGTTGCGGTCATATCCTGCCTTTCAAAATGCTCAGATACTCAAAAGTATAGTGGTGCAGTTGCGGCGGACGAGCCCTGTGGCCCAAGCAGGATAAAGTCTTCAGCAGCCCTTGCAGTAAAAATGATCCGTTTCCCTCCGTCCCCATCGGATCAGGCGATCCATAGGGGACAGAGGGAAACGGATCATTTTGAGCTTCACCGTCCGGTCGTGCCGTTCAGCGGCCGACAGGCGCCGTTGGGCGATAAATTATTCTCGCAACGTGATAATAATCTTGCATCGCGCGGAAACCTTGAGTACTATCCCAAATCAAGCGCGGTGTTCAGACCGAATTGTGCCTCCCGGTGCGAACGCCGCGCTCACGCTCTCTATCTGATCGTAAGGAGAAAAACATGAGCAAGACCGTCGTGTCTTCCGATAACGCACCCGCAGCCATCGGCCCGTATTCCCCCGGTATCCAGGCCGGCAACATGGTGTTCCTGTCCGGCCAGCTGGGCATCGATCCCGCAACCGGCAAGATGCCCGAGGGCGTCGAGGCCCAGGCCAAGCAGTCCCTCGCCAACGTCGAGGCCCTGCTGACCGCTGCCGGCGCCACCTTTGCCGATGTCGTCAAGACCACGGTCTACCTGGCCGACATCGCCGACTTCGCCGCCGTGAACGAGATTTATGCCTCCAAGTTCGAGGCCCCGTTCCCCGCGCGTAGCGCCTTCCAGGTTGCCGCCCTTCCGGCTGGCGGTCTGGTCGAGATCGAGGTCGTCGCTGCCCTCTAAGGCGTTGGCCACAACTAAACATGACATGCAAAAAGACCCTGCAGCGCGTGCGAGCTGCAGGGTCTTTTGTCAAGTGACGGACCGCTTGTGGGGCCGCGCTCCATTTTGCTCGTTAGCCTTCCTTGCGGACTTTTTGCAGATAGCGGTAGACGCTGGGCTCCGAGATGCCCAGCGCGGTGGCGGCGCAGGCCACGGCACCCTTGAGCATGAACACCCCGTTGCCGTTGAGGTGGCGAATGACGTCCACGCGGTCGCTTTGACCAAGCGATGCTACATCCAGCCCGCGCGCGCTCAGCAACTCGGCAATACTGCGGTCGATGAGCTCCTGCGTGGACTCCGAAAGGCTTTCGACCTCGATGGGGGAGGGCTCGGTGCGTGCGGGAGCGGCGTCAAAGCAGGCCATAAGCTGCTGGGCCATGGCACTGATGTTGCGCACGGCCGAAAGATCGGTGTTGACGCAGAGCATGCCGACGATCTCGCCGTCCTCGCGAATGAAGTACGTCGCCGACTCCAGCGTCTTGCCACCGGCACCGCGGCCTTCGTAGCCCGTAATGAACGGCAGATCGCGATATTTACCATCGTGCATGATCTTGAGTGCCAGATCGGTGGCGGGACCGCCGACCTTACGGCCGCTCACGATGCCGTTGCGAATATCGACGATGGCGTGGTCGGGATCCGAGAAATCGTGCAGCACGATTTCGCTGTTCTTACCGAGTACCTGCTCCAGGAAATCGACCATCGGCAAAAAGCGGCGTACGGTCTCGTTCACGGGCAACTCCTTTGGGTGAAATCGGAAATGTTCATAACAATTTTTTCTCATGGTAACACGGTGTCTATTGACTCGTATATCCGCAGGTACATTGCGTAATACAGACGAACGGTAGGAATTTAGCGGTAAACGGTTGACCAAAAGAAAAGTAAGATGTCATTTTGACCAGACACTTTCCTGACCTGCGGAAATGCATTATCTCAGCTGAAGAATAGTCTGATAACAAAAAATTATTATTGAGAATGAGAATCATCTTTAATACGATATGCAACGAAGGCACAACCTCAACCCCGCACTGCGTCACAATAGAGCGTTAGATGCGAAAACAACTATTTCGAGGATTGGTGGTCAAATGACCCAGGAGACGGTTACGAACGGCACTGAAGCCCTGTTCACTCGCGAAGGCATGCCGCCCGTTAAGGAAATGATCCCGTGTGCCCTTCAGCATGTACTGGCATCGTTTGCCGGCATCATTACCCCGGCGGTCATCATGGCCGGCGTCTACGGCTTTAATAGCCAGCAGAGCACCGACATCATTCAGGTTGCACTCATTCTTTCGGCGATCGACACGGCCCTTCAGGCCTTCGCTCCCTTCCGTCGCATTGGCGGCGGCCTGCCCATCGTCATGGGCGTTTCGTTCGCGTTCCTGCCGGCCCTTCAGGCCATGGGCGCCTCGGGCTTTAGTTTTGGCGCGCTGCTGGGCGGCGAGATCGTTGGCGGTGCCGTCGCGGTCCTCTTTGGTCTGGCCTACAGCAAGATTAAGTGGCTGTTCCCGCCCGTCGTGACCGGCACGGTCATCTTCTCCATTGGCGTCTCTCTTTATCCCACGGCCGTCAAATACATGGCCGGTGGCATGGGCACGCCGTTGTGGGGCACCCCGCAGGCATGGTGCGTCGCTCTTATCACCTTCGCCGTCGTCTTCGCGCTCGCCAACTTTGGCAAGGGCACGCTCAAGCTGGGATCCGTGTTCTTTGGCATGATCGTTGGCATGATCGTTTCGATCCCCTTTGGCATGATCGACTTCTCCAGCGTCGCCACCGCTCAGGTCTTCGCTCTTCCCAAGCTCATGCCCTACGCGCTCGAGTTTGATCCCGAGGTCTGCATTACCCTCGCCGTCGTGTTCCCCATGGTTGCCATCCAGGTTATCGGTGACGTCTCCGCCGCCTGCCTGGGCTCCATCGACCGTATGCCCACCGAGCGCGAGCTCTCCGGCGCTATCGTGTCCCAGGGCCTCACTTCTATGGTCGGCGGCCTGCTGGGCGGTCTTCCCACCAGCGCCCTTGGCCAGAACGTGGGCATCATCTGCTCCAACAAGGTCGTCAACAAGTGGGTCTTTGTGATCATCGCGGCCGTCTTTGCCATCGCCGGTCTGTTCCCGCAGCTCTCTGCCGTGCTCTCCGCCATCCCGCAGCCTGTTATCGGCGGCGCGACCGTCGGCGTCTTTGGCACCATCACCATGAACGGTGTGCGCATGTTCACCCGCGAGGGCCTCACGCAGCGCACCACCACCATCGTCGGGACCTCCGTCGTCTTTGGCTTGGGTATCTGGATGGCCAGCGGTTGCCTTGCCGGCGAGGGCATGCCCACCTGGGTGTCCACCGTCATCGGCTCCAACGCCGTAACCCCCACCGCCATCATGGCCATCGTGCTCAACCTGATCCTTCCGCAGACGCCGGTCGTGGCTCAGCATATCGATGCCGCCAAGGATGCCGCTGTGAATCTGGTCCTGCCCGAGAGCAAGAAGTAACCAATTCGGTGCTATTCGCCGGCGGACGCATCGCCTCGTCCGCCGGCGCCATGCGGCGCCAAGCCGCACTTCAAAGGGCTTGTCCCTTTGGTGAAGCGTTGACGGGAGAGGGCCCGTTTCCGGTGTAGGCCGGCGCTTCGCACTTCCGCCATGTCAGAGGTGTCAAACCCCGCCTCTGATGTTGAAGGGAGCATTTATGCTTCTGGTCGCTAACGGTTCCGTCTTTACCCGCAACGCTCAGACTCCGTTCATTCCCAACGGTGCAGTCGCTATTGACGGAGATACGATCGTCGAAGTGGGCCCCGAGCGCGAGCTCAAGGCCAAGTACCCGGATGCCGAGTACGTCGATGCCCAGGGCAACCTCATCATGCCCGGACTTATCAACTGCCACACCCACATCTACTCGGGTCTGGCCCGCGGCCTTGCCATCAAGGGCTGCAACCCCACCAACTTCCTGGAGAATCTTGAGCAGCAGTGGTGGAAGATTGACGACAACCTGACGCTCGATGGCACCAAGGCCAGCGCCTATGCCACGATTCTGGATTCCATCCGCGACGGCGTCACCACGATCTTCGATCACCATGCGAGCTTCTGCGAGATTCCGGGCAGCCTCTTTACCATTAAGGACGCCGCTCAGGAGCTGGGCATGCGTTCGTGCCTGTGCTACGAGGTCTCCGATCGTCGCGGCCAGGAAAAATGCGACCAGGCCATTGCCGAGAACGCCGAGTTTGCCCAGTGGGCCGCCAAGGAGCGTCGCGATAACGATAACCACATGATCGCCGCCATGTTTGGCGGTCACGCCACCTTTACGCTCATATGACCCAATCCGCTGTCAAGAGCCACAATGGCCCCGCCGACCGCTTGCAATCGGTCGGCGGGGCCTGCCGTTGAACCCGTCCCGGTCCGCCCCCGGCATGTCGTCGACGCCTTCGGCTCAGTCTCATATCCGCGGATACCGTTCTGTCGGCCCGCACTCCATTCCTTCGGCGGGGTTCCCCAAGTCTGTCGAGGCGCATGCGGAGGGCTCCGCGCGCACAGCGAAATAGGGGGTATCCCCGAAGGCCGCCCGGCTCGCCGGGACGGGGGCTATGTCTATTCCGCGCCCTCCCGGCACATCATGCCGAGGGCCCAAAGCCACCTCACGAGCTCGGCCGCGGTGGCCGCGTTGGCCTTCGCCGCGGGCATGCCGCGGGCGAGCATCTCCTCGCGCCGCCGCAGGAGCCGCTCGGACCCCTTCCTCCCGTGCATCCTTATCTCGAGGGGCACGCCCGTGTCCCTCGGCATGAGCTTCGGCTGGTGCCGTGCCGCGGCGTAGCACCATGAGCCCTCAACGGCCAGCTTCCTCACGAGCGCGTTGCCCGCACCGCTGATGCCTCCGAGCCGCACGGAGTCGCCACTCGACCTCTGACTCGGCGCGAGGCCGAAATAGGCCGTGACCTGCCTTCCGGAACGGAACCTCGTGAAGTCGCCGACCTCGGCCGAGAAGGCCGCGGCCAGCGCGAAGGCGCAGCCCTTGATCGACTGGAGGGCGGCCGCCTCCGCGGCGATCGGGC
>DBFRXD010000075.1:0-36744 GCA_048502435.1 Collinsella aerofaciens | reverse complement strand
TCTATCTTATGGAGCGGGCGACGGGAATCGAACCCGCGTCATCAGCTTGGAAGGCTGGGGTTCTACCATTGAACTACGCCCGCAAGATATGGTCGGGACGACAGGATTTGAACCTGCGACATCCTGCTCCCAAAGCAGGCGCGCTACCAAACTGCGCCACGTCCCGAAGGTGTTGAGCAGCTAAGGTCTAAACCTTGCGTGTCCCAAAGCGAAGGAAATTATAGGGGAGACTCCCCGCCTGTGCAAGCGCAGAAACCCTAGCTCCTCGAATGTGCGACAAAACGACTATGGAGCAGGCCGATCACAAATGCCACCACGGCAACCGGCGCCCACGCGGCACCGATATCCGCCAACGGCAGCGCATCAAACGGCAGCCACGTGCCCCCAAAGAACGCATCGCGGACCGAGGTGATCACGCTCTGCACGGCAACCACACCGCCAACCCAGACCCACACCTGCGGATGAGCGTCGCAAAAGCCGTGTACCAAACCCATGAGAACCAGCACGATGGCGACGGGATACAAGGCGTTAAGCATGGGCACCGAGAACATAAGGATCACGTCGAGGCCCACGTTGGAGAGCACGCACGAAAACGCCGCGAACACAAAGGCAAGGATCGCGAAGGGGCGGCGCATGGCCCCCTCGGAAGCCTCCGCTCCCCCTTCGACCACATACGTCTCGCAGAAGTAACGCGAGCAGCAGCTGATGAGGCCGATGCACACGTTCATGCAGGCAAGGAAAAAGATCGCAAAGACCACGACCGTGCCGGCAAGGCCAAAGTGCATGGAAGCAGAGCGGGCAAGGATGGCGGCGCCGTTGGTGGCATCGGGCATAACCGTGCCGAGCTGCATACCGGCAAGCGCCAGGCCACAGTAGATGATGGCCATGAGCACGCCGGCGATTACACCGGAACGCGAGATCTCGAAGGCCACGCGCTTATCGTCGGTAACGCCCAGCTCGTGGATGGTCTCGGCGATGATGATGCCAAAGGCGAGCGACGCAAGCAGGTCCATGGTCTGATAGCCGGTCAGAAAGCCCTGCACGGCAGCGCCTGCATCGTAGGGAGCCTGAGGCGCGGCAGCGGGACCAAGCGGCGAGATCACGGCAGCACCCACGACCAGCACGATGAGCGCAATGAGCGCGGGGCCCGTAATGCGGCCGAGCACGTGCGTGATGACACCCGGGCGCAGCGTGAGCGCAAACGCGACGACGAAGAACCCGATGGCAAACACCAGACGTGCCGTGCCGAGCGAAACACCCTCGGGTAGCAGCGGCACCAACATTTCGAAGGCCGTGGAGCTCGTGCGCGGAATAGCCAGGCACGGGCCGATGGCCAGATACACCGCCGCGACAAAGAACTCACCAAACTTGGGGTGCACGCGGCCGGCAAGCTCGCGCGCCGTGCCGGCGAGCGCGACGGCGATAAATCCCATGACGGGCAGACCGATAGCGGCAATCAAAAAGCCGATCATGGCAAGCGGCGTGGCCGTGCCGGCCTGAAGTGCCAGCAATGGCGGAATGATGAGGTTACCGGCGCCAAAGAGAATCGAAAACAGCGCAATGCCGACGGTAACGACATGGTCGGAACGCAAGCCGCGCGGAGCGGATGAGGCCATAGGCACACCTTTCGGGTCGAAACAAAAACGGGACGGGCAAAAGACCCGTCCCGCAAGTATATACGCTCTAGCAGGCTAAATCGTGCAAAGCGTCAATCGCGGTGTCGACTTCCTCGTCCGTGTTGAAATAGCCAAACGAGAAGCGGACGACGCCCTGGCGCTCGGTCCCGAGCGCACGGTGCATGAGCGGAGCGCAATGGGCGCCGGGGCGCGTCGCAATCACCCACCCTTGCATGAGCGCGTCCGAGATCTCGGCAGAGTCGATATCACCCACGTTGAGCGACACGATCGCCGAGCGCACGGGCTGGTCAAACGCACCGTAGAGATTAATCCCCGGGATTTCGCGAACACCGGCGAGGAAGCGCTCTGCAAGCGAGCGCTCATGTGCCGCAATCGCCTCGACCCCGCCTTGTGCCTCAATAAAGTCGAGACCGGCAGAAAGTCCCGCGATGCCATGGCCGTTGAGCGTGCCCGCCTCAAGGCGCGTGGGCCACTCAAGCGGCTGCAGCGCATCGAAGCTGTGCACGCCCGTGCCGCCCATAGCCCACGGAGCCACGTCGATGCCCTCCGCCACGGCCAGGCCGCCGGTCCCCTGCGGACCCATGAGCCCCTTATGGCCGGTAAAGCACACGACGTCGAGTCCCATGGCCTGCATATCGATATGCATCACGCCGGCAGACTGCGAGGCATCGACGATCACCAGCGCACCGGCCGCATGGGCCATGGCCGCTACGCGCGCAATGTCGACCGCGTTGCCGGTCACGTTGGAGGCGTGCGTCACAACCACGGCACGCGTGCCCGGCGTGACAAACCGCTCGAGCTCGTCGTAGTCGAGCGCGCCGTTCGCGTCGCAACCCGCATGCTCAACGGTCACGCCCCGCTCTACCGCCAGACGGTTGAGCGGACGCAGCACGGAGTTGTGCTCGAGCACCGTCGTGACCACGCGGTCGCTTGGGCGCACCACCCCGTTGAAGGCGGTGTTGAGCGCCGCCGTAGAGTTGGGCGTAAAGCACACATGGTCCGCCCTCGGGCAGCCTAAAAGGCGCGCGAGCTTGGCACGGCAACCGTGAATCGTACGAGCGGCATCGAGCGCACCCGACGTGGCACCGCGTCCGGCATTGCCGAGCGAGCACATCGCCTGCGTCACGGCATCGATGACCGTCTGCGGCTTGTGCATGGTCGTCGCCGCGTTATCCAGGTAGATCATCGCACGACCTCCCACATATCAATCACGGTATAGCCCTCGGTAGGAACGCCCGCCGCGGCAAGCTCGCCGCGCAGCAGCTCCTCATCGGCAGGCAACGCCTTCCACGCCAGACCGCAGCCGGCAGCGACCTCCCCGGGCACGGGAATCGTTCGCCCGGGAAGGCCGCGCTCGATGCACAGGGACTCGCAGCCCATGGCGGCCGCCGTGGTGGGAAACGTGATGACAAGCGCCGGGCGCTTCTCCCTCATGGCAACTCCAACCAATACGCTACGGGCGCACGACGCGCACGGCCTGCTCCATCTTCTCCACGATCACGTACATGTTGGTGACCTCGCCCACCGCAAGCTGGTCTTTAATGCCATAGTGGTCGAGGCAGGTACCGCAGGTGAGAATCTCGACACCCTGCTCCGCCAGGCCCTTCAGATCATCGAGCACCGGCGAGCCCTCGACGGTGAGCTTGGCGCCGCCGTTGTAGAACAGCATGGTCGCGGGCAGCTCTTCCTGCTGCGTCACGGCAAAGATGAACGCCTTCATGAGCTTGTGGCCCAGCTCGTCGTCGCCGCGGCCCATGCAGTCGGTGTAGACGGAAATGACGAGCTTGCCCTTGCCGGCGCTGGCGTCGCAGAAAGCGGCACCGTCCTGCTCGGGATCGGCCACAGCAACGGCGCCAGAAGTCGCCACGGTCACGTGCCACTCGGCGTCCGAGATCTTCTCGACCGAGGCCGTGCAGCCCTTCTCCTGCGCCATCTTGGAGATGTTCTTGACGGCGGTCTCGTTATCGACCGAGGTCACGACGGTGCCCTCGCCATCGAGCTGCTTCAGGGCTTTGAGCGTCTTGACGACGGGCAGCGGGCAGGCATCGCCCATGGCATTGACTTCAATTTTGGTAGACATAGCAAAATCCTTTCGAAAGAACCGTTCTAGAGAACGATAAACAGTTACATAAACGTGCGGGCTAGCGAACAACGCGGACGGCAGGACCGCCCGGCTCCGCCTCGCACACGCGCCCGACAACGGCGGCGATGCACCCCTCGGCATCCAGGCGACGCGCAAGCTCATCCACATCCGCCGCGGGCGCCGCGATAAGCAAACCACCAGACGTCTGCGGATCGTACAGCGCGTCGAGCATACCCGGCTCCAGGTCCTCGTCGGCAGCCACATGCGGGCCAAAGAAGTCCTGGTTGCGGTAGGAGCCCGCGGGGATAATGCCCAGACGCGCCATATCGAGCACCTGGTCAAAGAGCGGCACCGCCCCCGACGCAAGCTCAACCTGCACGCCCGAGCCCTCGGCCATCTCACACGCGTGCCCGATCAGACCAAAGCCCGTAATGTCAGTGCAGCCGTGAAGTTCGAGCCCCTCGGCCAGACGAATCGGCGCCTCGTTGAGGGTGCGCATCGAGTCAAACATGGCCGCGGCCTCGTCCTGCTCGATGAGCTCGCCCTTAATGGCCGTGGTGATAATGCCCGAGCCGATCGCCTTGGTCAGCAGCAGAACATCGCCCACGCGTGCGCCGCTGTTGGCGAGCATGCGGTCGAGCGCGACAAAGCCGCTCACAGACAGGCCATACTTGGGCTCGTCGTCGTTGATGGTATGGCCGCCCGCGATGGAGCAACCCGCCTCGACGCACTTGTCGGCGCCGCCCGCCAGAATCTGACCGGCAACCTCGATGCCCAGACAACTGGGTATGCAGAGTAGGTTCATGGCATGGCTCGGCCGCCCGCCCATGGCGTAGATGTCCGACAGCGAGTTGGCCGCGGCAATCTGGCCAAACAGAAACGGGTCGTCGACCATCGGTGGAAAGAAGTCGATGGACTGCACAAGCCCCAGGTTCTCCCCTACGCGGAAGACGCTCGCATCGTCAGAGGTATCGAACCCCACGAGTAAGTTGTCGTTATGCACATTTGGCAAGTCGCCCAGGACCTGGGCGAGGGCTCCAGGAGCCAACTTAGCGGCTCAACCGCTCGCGGCAGTCATAGACGTGAGCTTAATCTGATCGTCAGCCATCGATACCTCCTCTCATCGGTCAATCATTTTCTCCCAGTATACGCATGAATGCAGGCTCACGGCCGATGCATTAATTGAGCGCCTGTGCGCGAATCGCCGCGCCGATCGCTCCGGCAAAGCGAGCCTGGGGTGAGGTGGTCACCGGCGACCCCAGTAGCTCGCCCAACCGCTCCACCACGAAGGCGTTCTCGCACAGACCGCCGGTCAGATAGTACGGGGCGCCCGCGGCCTGCCCGGCCATGGTCGCCACACGCGACACGACGCTCTCGATCACGCCACGCGCAATGTTCTCGCGTGGCTCACCGCGACCGATCAGGCTGATAACCTCGCTTTCGGCAAACACCGTGCACATGCTGCTGATCTTGGTAGGCTCGCCGGTGCGGGCGAGGTCTGCCATCTGCTGCTGGGTAATGCCTAGGCGGTCGGCCATGATCTCCAAGAAGCGCCCCGTGCCGGCGGCGCACTTGTCGTTCATGGCAAACTTGGCCACGCGGCCACTTTTAAGCTGAATGACCTTGGTGTCCTGGCCGCCCACGTCAATCACCGTGCCGTGATCGCCAAACAGGCGCACGGCACCGGTGCCGTGGCAGGTAATCTCGGTCACGACCTTGTGCGCATAGGGCACGGCGACACGACCGTAGCCAGTCGCGACCACGCGAACATCGTCGCCCGTCACGTCATAGCCAGCCGCTGCCAGTGCCTCGCGCAGCCGCTCGGAAGCATCGACCGAGGAAAACCCGGTTGGCTGCACGCACGTACACGCCACCGAACCCTCCCCGTCGACCACAGCAGCCTTAGCCGCCGTAGACCCGATATCGATCCCGATCCCTATCATGGCTCTCTCCCAATCTAAACATCAAAGGTAGCGGCGCGTTCAGGCGCCTTAGCTCTAGGTTTCTCAGGTGCCGGAGATTGCCCCGAAAGAGGAGCGCAGCGTACTTTGGGTACGCAAGCGACGGTTTGAGGGGCAAGATCCGGTGCCTGAGGAAGCTAGAGCGTTTCGATGAAGGCGGCGATGCGAGTCTCGATCTGGCCCATGTCGCCGTTGCTGTAGTCGGTCTCGATCTTCATATACGGAATACCCGCACCCTCGACGGCCTCCTGCATGCGTGCGCTCTCAACGTTAAAGGTGTGGCAGGCCTGCAGCACGCTCTCTACCACGCCATCGACATGGTACTTCTCGCACATGGCCAGCGTGTTTTCCATACGACCGTCGTTGGGCGTCATGACCGAGCAGTTAATGTCCAGGTAGCGGTCGGCGATGGCGCACAAGATGTCGGGAGCCTCCGGGTCGATCATCATGGCCGCCGTGCGCTCGCCCGAGCAGTCGTCCATGCACACGACCACACCACCGTTGGACTCGATGGTGCGACCGATCTTGTTGATCACGCCGCCCACCGGGCAGCCGGTGATCAGAATGCGCTTGGCATCCGCCGCAACCGGGCGCTCGCTCGCGTCGTAGGCCTCGCGCAGCTTGACAACCTTTTGCTCCAGCTGCTGCGTATAGGCCTCGATATCAAAGCTAAACGTACCGGCAAACATGGTGCTCATCAGGTCGACGCCGCTCATGGCCGCCGGCTGGTTGGCCTGCAGCGCAAACATCTCGAGCTGGGCCGCACGCAAGCGGTTGCGACGACGGACGGCAGCGCGCAGATCATCGTCGGTAATCGCGATGCCGTAGAAGTTCTCGAGCTCCTCCTTGAGCAGGCGGCACTCCTCGTACCAGCCCTCGCGCTCGTGGGCGCGATCGCGGCTCTGCGGCAGGTGCAGAATGTGCGTGCGCTTGAGCTCGTTGAGTAGCTCGTACATCTTCTTCTTGCCGTCGCAGGTGGTCTCGCCGATGATCATGTCGCTAAAGTACGTAAACGGGCACTTTTGCGAATAGGCAAAACCATACGTAGACTTGATGAGCGGGCACAGGTTTGCCGGCAGCACCTTCTCGGCCTCGGGAATCACCTCGTCGGACGTGCCGCACAGCGCCACGCTCGCAGCCCCCGCGGCATCGATAATCTCGAGCGGCGTGTAGCTGCACAAAAAGCCGACCAGACGATTGCCCGCCTGCTTGTAATCCTTGACACGAATAAACGCCGCCTTGCGCTGCTCGTTGAACTCCTCAAACGTGGATGGCAACGGCTGCTCCATATTTTCCGACATATAACTCCTTAACAAACCTTTTGACCAACCAAGGAAACGGCTTTCCCAGGTGCCCGAGGTTGCCGTGAAAGAGAAGCGCCGCGTACTTTGGTACGCAAACGATGGTTTGAACGGCAAGATCGGGTGCCTGGGGAAGCCGCCGGGACGGATACCCCTAAATGGTTTCCAAGAAAGCCTCAATCCTGGTTTGCAGTTGGCCTGCATCCTCGCCGGCGTAGTCGGTCGTGATGTGCATAAACGGAATGCCGGCCTCCTCGGCAGCCTTCTCCACGGCAAACGACTCCATCTCGTAGAGCGTGCAGAACTGCAGGGCCACGTCGACGATGCCGTCGGCATGCAAGTCCTTGGCCATCTGGACAATGTCCTTCATACGCTGATCGTTGGGCGTAAAGACGGCGCAGTTAATCTTAAAGTAGCGCTCGGCGATGGCGTCGAGCATCTCGTCGACCGTCTCACCGGACTCGTCGACCAGGTCCTTGTAGTAGCGCGAGCCCGTGCAGGACTCCTCGCCGACCACAACGCCGCCGGCCTTCTCGATGAGGTTGAACAGCTTCCAGTTGGGCACGGCCATGGGCGTGCCGGTGTACAGGATGCGCTTGGTCCCCTTGGGCGCCACGCCCTCGCCGGCCTCAACGCGCTGCTCGCACTCGGCGGCCATCTCGTTGATGGCTCCGGTCAGACGCGGCGTGTCGTCCATAAAGGCGGCCTGAACGGTCAGCAGGCTGTCGAGACCGCTGATGGGCGCCGGATCGGCAGCGCGCGTGGCAGCCAGACGCTGCAGGGCGCGACGCTTCTCGTTGACGGCGTGGATGGCAGCCTTCAGGCGCTCGGGCGTAATCTTGACGCCGCACTCTTCCTCGATCTTGGCGGCAAGCTTTTTAACCTCGGCCTTCCAGGTCACGAGCGTCGACTCGTCGTGCACGTTGGGGATATCCATGACGTACATGTTCTTTTGCGTGGCAAAGAACTCGTAGGCCTTCTTCTTGCCATCGCAGGTGTTCTCGCCCACCACCAGGTCGCTCGACTCGATGTAAGGGCAGACCTCACCCAGCTTAAAGCCGGCAACGCTCTTGATGAGCGGACAGGTGTTGCGCGGCAAGTGCTCCTCGACTTTGTCGGTTGCCCAGTCGGCACCCGAGCACAGACCCACAGGGATACCGTCGCAGGCGAGCACGATCTCCTCGGGCACGTAGACGCAGAAGCTGCCAACAATCTTGGTGGCCTCGCCAGCCTCCTTCTTGTCGAGCATCTCCTTAATACGGCCGCTGTGGATGTTGGTGGCGACAAAATCCAGGTAGGACGTGGACTTGGGGCGATTGTTCTGCGTCAGGAACATATCGCCGTACATCTGGCCCACGGCGCCCAGCAGCATGTCGTGGTCGGCAAGATTCATGCCGAGGCTCTCCCACATCGGATGGAAATCGAATTCTTCAGCCATGACGGTTCCCCTCTCGAACCAAAAATGAATAGCTACGGTATTGCTGCACGGTGGGTGGCGAAAACCCAGCCGTGCTCAAACCCGGAATTTTGGGGAACCTGTTTTGCGGTCGATTATTTAGTTGTGCGTCGTCTCTCCCGGAGCCGTGAACATACCTGCTCATATGCGGCTCCGAGCCATATACAGGGCGCGCACGGCAACGCGACGCGAATATGTCTTCTGCGGCATCGGCGCGCCCTCCTTTTCTCGTCGAAGGTAACTATATCAACGGTTGTCGTCCAGACGAACACCGCCGACATGCGTACGACAGCGTCGGGATGTGAGCATCTCACTGTCTGATAATTAATTATCAGACTGATAAGGTTTAGTCATGTAGAAATCGGCGAACGGCGAAGTGAAAACAAAGCGGTCGAGGACTACCTCCTCGACCGCATCGCCCCCGCATTATCGGCAAACGAGATGAATCCTGCTTGCATCAAAATGCATGCGCAGAGTCTCACCCGCCTGCGGCAGCTCTTCCACGGGTACACTCACCTTATTCACCTTCCACTGCAGACGCGTGGGCGCATCAGCACGCGGCACGTCCAGCAGCACCAGCCGCTCAAAGCGCGAATCGCTCACACGGGCCACGTGCAAATCGTAGCTGTTGCGACCGCGCTCCGCGCGATTGTCAACATGGAAGTAGCTCGCACGAATACCGAGGTACGTCACGTTATCGGGAACCTCATGGCCCACGTTAAAGGTCATGCCCCAGTCCAGGGCTTCAACTTCCTGAGGCCCAATCTTGCGCGCCCGGCTTGTGTTCTTGCAGCCCGTCAGACGCAGTGCCGCCAGCGTCTGCGGACGGCGGACCACGTCCTCGACGGAGCCGGTCTCCTCAACATGCCCGTCGTGCATCACGCAGATGCGCTGGCAGAGGCGGCATGCTTCGTCGATGTCGTGGCTCACGTAGAGCACGGTGCGGTTGCACACATCGAACAGGTCGAGCATGTTCTGCTCGAGTGCGCTCTTAAGATAGGAATCGAGCGCGCTCATGGGCTCGTCGAACATAAAAATGCCCGGATGCGCCGCCACCATGCGCGCAAGCGCCACACGTTGCTGCTGACCGCCCGAGAGTCGCGCGGGATAGCGGTCGGCAAAGTCGGCCAGGCCGAAAATGCCCAAATAGCACTCGGCAAGCTTTTTGCGCGCCGCGGCGTCGCCCGCGTCCTTTACGCCGGCACATACGTTATCGGCCACCGTCATGTTGGGAAACAGCTGATAGTTTTGGAACAGCAGGGCGCATTTTCGCTCCTGGGGCGACAGGTTGATGCCCGCGGCCGTATCAAAAAAGGTCGCGCCGTTGACGACGATCTTGCCCTCGTCGGGCGTCTCCACACCGGCAATGCAGCGCAGTGTGCAGCTCTTGCCACATCCGGAGGCACCGAGCAGCGCCACACGCTCCTCGCCGGCCTCAAGCTGCATGTCGAGCATAAACCCGGGGTAGTGCTTTTTGATATCCAGAACGAGCGACATGGCTTATCGACCTCCCTTTGCGGCCGTGTCATCGCGCATAAGCTCGGCCAGCGCCTCGCGATCGATACGCAAGGCATCGCCGCCGACTGGGTCGAGCGAATCGGTCTGGCCGCCCAGCTGCTTGGCCTGTTTGCGCTCCGCACGGGAAAGGCCCCGCTCGCGATACTTTTGCGAATGAGCGGTGTACATGTTGATGAACAGGATGACCAGGAAGCTAAACACGATCACGACGACGACCCAAAAGAGGGCCACCGACGTGTTGCCGCCCATCCACTCAAAATAGATGGCAATGGGGATGGTCTGCGTAATACCGGCGTAGTTGCCCGCAAAGAACAGGGTACAGCCAAACTCGCCCATCGCGCGGGCAAAGGCGAGCACCGTGCCGGCGGCAATCGAGGGCCAGCCAAGCGGCATCATAAGCTTGGTAAAGATGCGACGCTCGGACCAGCCCAGGGTGCGCGCCGCATCGAGCATCTGCGTGTCGAGGCTCTCGAAGGCTCCGAGCGCCGTACGATAGACGAGCGGGAACGACACCACCACGGCAGAGATCACCGCCGCCGGCCACGTAAAGACGATCGAGATGCCGTGAGCGATAAGCCACTGGCCGACCCCGGTCGAACGTCCAAACAGCATAAGCAGCAAAAAGCCGCACACCGTGGGCGGCAGCACCATAGGAATCGTAAAGACCGAATCGAGCAGGCCCTTGATGCGACTCGAGGTACCCATGGTCTTCCACGCGGCGAACAGGCCCAGCGCAAACGCGATCACCAGGGCAAGACCGCTCGTTTTAATGGACACCCAAAACGGGCGATAGTCGATGTCGCCCAAAAAGGAAGCCAGAGAGGTCAAGGGCCCCTGCTCATCCCGCAACACGACAGACGATGCTTCTACCATGTGAGCGCTATCAAGCCAACGCGCGCCGCCCTTGGCATCACCCGAGGCTGATGCAATCACCACATAGCGGTCCCCATCCGCACCGTGCTCGTCAAAGCCATAGGTATACCCGCCGGCATCAAACCTTGTATCCGCCGTGACATACCAAGGAAGGTCCACGTCCCCTAGCTGCGCACCTCCCATGCAGTTTGCGCTGTCGAGCTCACAGACGAGGGCCTTAAGACCCGATACGCACTCGTTGTCCTGCGGATCCAATCCATACTTCTCGACCGCGTTGGGCGATATCCACACCACAACGCGATCGGCAGCAGGCGCCACTACAAGGTCCACGTCCTCGTCAACGGGAAACCGGTAGCCCTCAGGCTGGCCCTCCATGGCACGAGCGGTCCCCTTGGCCAACCGCTCAAAACCCTCGATCCCATAGGAAAGCCCATGGGCGGTCGCAGCAACCTGGGCCCCGTCCTCAGCGTCCCCAGCAAACGCAAATCCCGGCACCCAGCAAAGCGCGAAGGTCAAAGCACAGGCGACAAGCATGCGGAATCTATTAAGCACGAAAAGCTCCAAGCGAATACAAGGACGGAGTGAAACACAAAACGATGGAATTATCGCGCCAAGCCGCACTACGCGGAAAGCTCAAAGCCGTACTTAGCCCAAATCTTCTGGGCCTTCTTGTTGGTCAGGCAGAAGTCGATGAACGCCTTGGCATCGTCGGCGTGCTCGGAGCTCTCGGCAACGGCACCCGGGTACACGATGGGCTTGTGCGAATCCTCGGGGCACACGAAGGCCTCCTCGATGCCGTCGTAGCGGAAGATATCGGAGCTGTAGACAAAACCGGCCACGCAGTCGCCCGTGGAGACGTAGGCGGCGGCGGTACCGACCTTGTCGGCCAGCGCGACCTTGTCGGCGATCTCGGGAGCATACTCGCCGTCGTCGCCCTCGGTGCCGGTGTAGAGGCCCACAGATGCCAGCGCCTGGTTGGCGTACTTGCCGGCCGGAACGGTCTTGGCATCGCCGATGGCGATCTTGCCGTCCAGGTTCGCGACGTCGGCGATGGCCTCGACCTTGGTGTCGGAGCCCTCGGCGCGAATGATCACGAGGTCGTTGACGAACATATCCTCGCGGGTATCGGTATCGACGAGCTCAGCGGTCTCGGCATCATCCATGGTGCCCTTGGAAGCGGTGATGAGCACGTCGACCGTGGCGCCGGCCTTCATCTGCTCGACGAGGTCGCCAGAAGCCTTAAACTGCGTGTCGGCAAAGGTGGTGCCGGTCTGGTCGGTGTAGAGCTCCTGAACCTCGGGCAGGGCCTTCTCGAGCGAGTTGGCGGCAAAGACCTGCAGCTCGACAGCTTTCTTCTTAGTGGAAGACTTGGCGGAGCCGGCATCGGAACCAGCGGGCTCGGACGTCTTGTTGCTCGAGCAGCCGGCAAGGCCAAGGCCGGCGGCAGCGGCAGCAGAAAGCGAGACGAATCCGCGGCGAGAAACCATATCGAACATGTTCAACCCTTTCGAACGCTATGCCCGGGCACCCCGCCGCGAGCTTTATTCTGTTACTAGATTATACTTCGGCGCGAATAATGTTTGTGATAATTACTTCTCGCCTAATTAATTTCTTTTACCGATAACCCCGAGACGGCTGCACTGTCGCTGCATAAAAAAGGCGGAGCAGCCCGTAAGGTCGCTCCGCCGCAGGTAGTGCGCTTATTTGGCGTGCCCACCGCCCGCCGTCATTTGGGCCGCATGCTCCAACTGGTCGCTCACGGCCTCCCAGCTTTCGCGGGCCGCTTTCGTAGATCCCGGAAAGTTGATGACAAGTGTATACCCACGCTGCATGCACACGGCGCGCGAGAGCATAGCGCGGCGCGTCTTGGTCATGGAGTACGCACGAATTGCCTCTGCAATACCCGGCACATCGCGGTCGCAGACGGCACGCGTCGCCTCGGGCGTCACATCGCGCATCGAAAGCCCCGTGCCGCCGCAGGTGAGCACGACATTGGAGTGACACTCATCGGCGGCTTCCACAATGGCATCACCGATCTCGCTGGCGTCGTCGCGCACGACCACATGTGAGGCGACCGTCCAGCCCTGCGCCTCGATAAGTTCCTCGAGTGCGGCTCCAGCCTCGTCCTGGGCAAGATCGCGCGTATCCGAGCACGTCACAATCGAAATCTTCAGCTCCATAGCATTCCTCCTATAGCACCGTGCCCTCAGGCAGGTCGACACGCACGACATCCACGACGTCGCCCGCCTTGAGCTCGCACGGTCCTTCGTCAATACGCAGCAGGCAGTTGGCCCGCTGCATCGTGCCGAGCAGCGCCGAATTCTGCGTCTTGGCCTCGGTCACCAACAGCTCATCGGTCTCGGGGTCGCGCAAAACCGTGGCGCGATCAAAGAAGCGGCGATGCTGTCGCTTTTTCACGCCGTGCGTGAGCGTCGCCTGCTGTACGGGACGCGCATCCTCGGCAAAGCCGCGCATCTTGCGAATCGCCGGACGGGCGAGCATCTCAAAGCCCACATACGCCGCTGCCGGATTGCCTGAAAGCCCCAGGTAGGGCTTACCCCCGAGCAAGCCAAACGTGATGGCCTTGCCCGGACGCATCGAGATGCGATCGAACAGCACCTCGCCCTCGCGCTTAACCAGCGCCGTCACATAGTCGTAGTCGCCCGCCGAGGCACCACCGCTCGTAATGACAAAATCGCACTCCTGCACGGCACGATGCACCAGCTCGGCAATCGCCTGCTCATCATCGGGCGCAATGCCGTAGAACACGGGCTCGGCGCCGGCATCGAGTGCCTCGGCCATCAGCGCCGAGGAGTTGGAATCGCGAATCTGACCGCGCGCCGGTACCCTACTCGGTGCGACCAGTTCCGTGCCCAGCGAGATAATGCCCACGCGTGGGGCAGCGTGCACCTTCACACTCGCGTATCCGGCGCTTGCCAGCAGACCCGCGCCCGCCGGAGCCACGACCTCGCCGGCGTGCATCACAACATCGCCGGCATGAGCCTCCTCGGCGGCAGAGCGAACGTTCTCCCCTACCCTGGCAGGCGCCGAGAAGCGAACGTGCGAGAGCTCGTTGCCGTCGCCATCGAGCACGTCGACGATCTCGTACTTCACCACGGCATCGGCACCTTCGGGTACCGGCGCGCCAGTCATGATGCGGACTGTCTCGCCCGCGCCGATTGTGCCCCCAAACACATGACCCGCGGCCTCGTGTCCGATAACGTCGAGCGTCACTGGCGCCTCGCCAGATGCCTGCACCAAGTCCGCCGAGCGCACGGCATATCCGTCCATAGCGCTGTTGGCAAACGGCGAGATGTCGATATCGGCCACCGCATCCTTGGCCAAAGGAAGACCGGCGGCCTGCCACACGGGAATCTCGACGAGATCGGTCGGAGCAACGTGCGACAGGACAATCGACTGCGCGTCCTCCAGCGGAATGAGTTTCTCTGCCATATGCACCTCTTAATGCCGCGGCGCACAACAGGGGCGCCAATTCTTTATGTTTGCCTCAGTATAATCCCCCGACGCACGACCGCGACTCGGCCTGTACTCGCAAATACACCTGTCGGTTGCAGGCCGCGAAACAGAATGGAAACCAACCCACCGGCTCGTCGCGTTTACCGCGTTTTATAATGCTTGCGTTGCAACCTAAAAGAGGAACGTATGGCTCATAACGACAAACCCGAAAGCGCAAACGAGGCGCAGGATCATTCCCAGCCGCTCGACGACGGCGGCTTTTTCTCCCTTAATGACGTCATCACGGCAGGCAGGCATCAACTTACCCGCTCCGAGCATCTCTTGGCTGCCGACACGCGCCGCAACGCCCGCAACCTACTTGCGAGCGCTAAGTTGCTCGTACTCGTCGTCATCGTCTCGCTCGCCATGGGCGTTGCCGCTTGGGCGTTTTTGGCCTCGCTGAATATCGCGACCGACTATCGCGAGCACCATGTGTGGGTCTACGCCTTGCTTCCCGTTGTGGGCGTTGCCACCGCATGGGTGTACAAAAACCACGGTCTTGCCGCCAAGCGTGGCAACAACCTGGTCATCGACTCCGCTCTGGGCACACGCCTCATCCATATGCGCATGGCCGTCCTCACCTTCGTCTGCTCCACGCTCACGCACCTAACGGGCGGATCGGCCGGTCGCGAGGGAGCCGCGGTGCAGATTGGCGGCACCATCGCCAGCAACATCTCGAGCCTCGCCCACCTCAAAAAGCATGACCACCACGACCTCATGCTCGCCGGCATCTCGTCGGCCTTTGGCGCCGTATTCGGCTCGCCCCTTGCCGGAGCTTTCTTTGGCATGGAGATGTGCTTTATCGGCAAGATCGACTACACGGCGGGCATCTACTGCCTGGTCGCCTCATTTACCGGCTACTTTACATCACTCGCCCTAGGTACCGAGTACGAGGCGAATGTTATCGCCAGCGTTCCCAACATGACACCACGGACGGTTGTCATCGTTGTTATCAGCGCCATTATCTTCGGTCTGACGGCACGCCTCTTTGCCTGGTCAGTTCGAACCGTCAAGAGCCTGTACGGTCGCTTTATCACCAATTATCTTATTCGCGCACTCATAGGTGCACTCGTGGTTTTGGCCGCCTATGCCCTCCTCGACGCCTGGGACTACGCCGGCCTTTCCACGTGGCTTTCCGGCGCCGGATTTGCCGGCAACACCACCCTGGCGGACGCAGTCATCAAGTTGGTCGTCACAGCGCTCACCCTGGGCGCCGGCTCCCAAGGCGGCGAGGTCACGCCCCTGTTTGGTATCGGTGCGGCGCTCGGCGGCTGGATCGGTTGCCTCGTCGGAATCGATCCCAGCTTTCTAGCAGCGCTGGGCATGCTCGGCGTGTTCTGCGCCGGCCTTAACGTGCCTATCACCACCTGTATGATGGCCATCGACCTGTTCCACGGCACGGCAGCCGGGTTCTTTGTCATCGTGGCCTTTATCAGCTACCTAACCGCCGGACACCGCGGCGTGTACCCCGCCCAGCGCATCATCTCGCCCAAGCGCCGTTCGCTTATTGTGGATGAGGGCGGTACGGTAGCGGATGCTATCGAGCGCCACAACGACCTGATAGAGTAGACGTAAGTATTCGACGTGCAGCCACAATCGGGGGCAATTCGACCTGAGCGCGACCGCACCGTCACGTCATACGCCGGGAGTCGCCCCATGCACGCAACTGATTTTGGCCTCACGCTCATCATCGCCAACCCAGCCGCCCAGTCGGGTGCGGCGCGCGAAGTTGCCGAGCGCCTGCAACGCTTTTTGGATATGACCGCGCGCGCATCCCAGTTTGACCTGGTGCTGACCGAGCGCATGGGACACGCCAAGGAGCTGGCCGCACAGGCTCAGGGCTATCGCACCGTTATCGCCCTTGGCGGCGACGGCGTGATTCACGAGGTCGTCAACGGGCTTATGACGCAAGAGGAGGACACCCGCCCCGCTCTTGCCATCCTACCCGTGGGCTCCGGCAACGATTTTGCCCAAACGCTCGGCATCGACGATTTCTCCGGTAAGGATTTTGGCGCGCTGCTCACCTGCGAGCTGCAGCGTCAGGACATCGGGCGCATTCGCTTATGGAACCCCACAAGCGGCAGCGGCGAGGCTACCGTTGAGTACTACGACCAGACGCTTTCGGTCGGCATCGATGCCGCCATCGGCCTTGGCACCACCGAGCTACGCAAAAAGACGAGCCTCACCGGCGCGCCGCTCTACACTCTTTCGGGACTTGAGCAGTTTGGCCTACGCTATCGCAATTACCCCATGACAGTCAGCTTTGACGGGGCGCCCGCCGAGCGCGTAAGGGCGATCATCATGGCGATTCAGCTGGGTCCTACCTATGGCTCGGGCTATCGCATCTGTCCCGACGCCGACCCCTGTGACGGCATACTCGACGTCTGCTACGCCTGCGGCCCCGTCCCTCGCGCGGTTGCCCTGCCTATGTTTCTTTCGGCCAAGGACGGCCACCATACCAAGTTGCCGCCGGTTCGCATGCGCCGCTGCCGCCATGCCGAGCTCACCTTTGAGGAGCCCGACTACCCCATTCAGGCCGACGGCGAGCCCGTTGTCGCCTCGCGCATCGAGGTCGACATCCTCGCCGGCGCCCTCCACGTCTGGCACCCCACCCGCTAACCCCACCTAAATTGCGGTGAAATAGGGACTGTTTATGTAGCTAAAGCCGCAAAACAGTCCCTATTTCACCGCAACTTATTGATAAGATCATTCCTCCCCGCCCAGCTTGCGACGGTTGGCCTTTTTAATCGCATTGAAGTGTTTGTCGTTGAGCCTGCGCTGGCGCGATCGCTGTGGCACTTTGGTCTTGACGCGGCGGCGCGGCGGACGCCCGCGACGCTCAAGCTCAGCGCGCAGCTTACGTAGGCAGCTGCTACGGTTTTGGAACTGACTGCGGCTCTCGCGCGCCATCACGACAATCCCCGAAGGGATATGTTTCATGCGTACCGCCGAGTCCGTCGTGTTCACGCCCTGTCCGCCCGGACCCGTCGCGCGAAACACCTGCACCTCGCAATCGCGCGCCAACTCCTCGGCCGACATCTCGGCATAGCGCGCATACTCGCGCCATCCCATCTTATTCTCATCCATATCAACACCTCCCCTCATACAAAAAATGTGACAAAGGGACAGTCCCTTTGTCACATCGCATACCAATCGCTTGTGTTGCGCGCTTAGGCGAAGGTGATCTCGCCGTTCTCGCAGTCCATATCGGCGATACGTGCCAGGCTCTCAACGCGGAAGCCGCGCTTACGGAGCTTATCGCCGCCGCCCTGGAAGCCCTTCTCAACGGCGATGCCAATGCCGGCAACTTCGGCGCCCGCAGCCTCGCAGATCTTAATAAGGCCCTCAAGCGCGCAGCCGTTGGCCAAAAAGTCGTCGATGATCAGGACCTTGTCGCCCTCGAACAGGAAACGCTTGCCAACGATGACCGGGTACTCCTTCTGCTTGGTAAAGGAGTAGATGGTCGTGGCATACTGCTCGCCGTCGAGGTTGATGGACTGCGCCTTCTTGGCAAAGACCACCGGCACGCCGCCAAAATGCTGAGCCGCGATGCAAGCCATGCCAATGCCCGAAGCCTCAATCGTCAGGATCTTGTTGATCTCGACACCCTCGAACAGTCGGGCCCACTCGGCGCCCATGTGGTCGAACAGCTCAACGTCGCATTGGTGGTTGAGGAAGGCATCAACCTTAAGGACGTTACCGGCCTTTACGATGCCGTCATGGCGAATACGATCCTCAAGCTCCTGCATGGCGCAACCCCTTCTCGCGGCAACGATACCGCGCGATTAATAAACGTTGTTCGATAGTCTACCACGGACCGACCCCCGCCCGTCCCACAAGCCGCATCGCACCACAAACCAGTCTTTTTGGGACGGCGCGAATCGTGGCAGACAGCCTCCCAACACGCTAATGGCGGGCGCGCATCTTCACCAAACGCACCATGGCAAGCGCAAAGCCCACAGCGGCCACAGCCATCAACACATAGAACACCGAACGGAAACCAAACAGGAACACATCCGGACGTCCTGCAACAAAACTGGTCACGGCCTCGCCCATCGCCACGCTCATCTGTCCATACAGGATATTCGACGCCACCGTAATGCCGAGTGCCATACCCGCATAACGCGCCAGGCTACCCAGACTACCCGCAAAGCCAAGTGCCTCGCGCGGAGCCGAGCCCATGTACAGCGAGTTGTTGGGGCTCTGGAAAATCGACGTACCGCACGACATAAATGCGACGCAGCACACGATCACAGGGATAGAAGAGTGCTCGTCGAGCGTGCTTACCGCAAAGAGACCGCACACATACACGCCCAGGCCGACCGCCGTGGGACCCTCGCAGCCAACACGGTCCGAAACCGTTCCCGAAAGCGGGCCGATAAAGGCATTCACTATTGGCAGCGCCAAAAAGAGCAATCCGGAAATGTCAGAACCAAAGCCGTGGGCGTCCTGAAAATAGAACGGCAGAATAAACTCGGATGCGCCAATGCCAACGAACACGATGAGCATGCAGGCAAGGTTGATGGTGAAGGCCGAATTTGCAAAGCAGCGACGAGCGGCCTCGGCAAGGGGCATGGGACGTTCGCCGGCCTCTGGCCTAACATGCGGCAGCGTGTAGAGTCCCACGATAAACGAGATCACGCCAATGGGCAGGTTGATGAGGAAGATGCTCTCCCAGGGAAAGCTTGCCACCAGCATGCCGCCGAGCACGGGGCCACACATCATGCCGAGGGCCACAAAGGTCGCGAGAATACCCATGGCACGGCCTCGTTCGCGCGCCGGAAACGACTCGGTGATGATACCCATGTTGTTAGCCATGGCCGCCGCGCAACCGATGCCCTGAACAATGCGTGCCAGGATAAGAACCTCAAGCGAGGCCGAAAGGCCGCACAGCAGCGAACCGACCGAAAAGACGATGACGCCCAACTGGAACACATTCACCTTGCCGCGCACGTCGCCCAGACGGCCAAACGGCAACATAGCCACGCAAGTCGCAAGCAGATACACCGAACTTACCAGCTGAATGCGATCGAGGCCCACGCCCAGCTCCTTTTGCATCACGGGCAACGCCACGGTCACGACGGTCGAATCCAGACACGACATAAACGTCATGATGAGCACGGTAAACAGAATCGCCCATTTGTTCTTGCCATGGGTGTCGCCCTCAAGGGCAATGTGCTCGCGGCGCAGCTGCTCTGCGGTTTTCTCCATATCCATCCTTTCGAGTGGCGCAAGGCAAAAACGGGGCCCCAATCGCCAGCAAACAGCCGCGATTGGGGTCCCGCCTACGGAATCGGAACGAAAGGTCGCCGAAGCTTTCTGCCAGCATCGGCACCTTATGCGAACGCTAGCCTAGCACTGCTCGAGTGCCTGCTCAAGGTCGGCAATCAAGTCGGCCGTGTCCTCGAGGCCGCACGACAGGCGTACCATATCGGCGGAGATGCCACAGGCGATGAGCTCCTCATCGTTCATCTGGCGGTGCGTGGCATTAGCGGGATGCAGGCAGCAAGTGCGGGCGTCGGCCACATGCGTGGCGATCTGGGCGAGCTTGAGGCTCTTCATAAAGGTCTCAGCCGCCGCGCGACCACCGTTAAAGCCAAAGCTCACAACGCCGCAGGTACCGTTGGGCATGTACTTCTGAGCGATGTCATAGTACTTATCGCCCTCTAGGCCCGGATAGCTCACGAAGCGTACCTTGGGATGACTCTGCAGGAACTTGGCAACGGCCAGGCCGTTCTCACAATGACGCGGCATGCGCACATGCAGGCTCTCGAGCGAGCTGTTCAGGAAGAAGGCCGCCTGCGGGTTCTGCATGGGGCCGAGGTCGCGCATGAGCTGCGCGGTGGCCTTGGTAATGAAGGCGCCCTCGCGACCGAACTTCTTGGCATACGTCACGCCGTGGTAGCTCTCGTCGGGCGTGGTGAGACCCGGGAACTTATCCGCATGGGCCATCCAGTCAAACTGGCCGTGGTCAACGATCACGCCGCCCAGGTAGGCAGCATGTCCATCCATGTACTTGGTGGTGGAGTGCGTAACGATGTCGGCGCCCCACTCAAAGGGACGGCACATCACGGGCGTCGGGAAGGTGTTGTCGACCATCAGCGGCACGCCGTGGTCGTGCGCGGCCTTGGCAAAGCGCTCAATATCGAGCACGGCGAGGGCGGGATTGGCGATCGTCTCGCCAAAGACGAGCTTGGTATTGGGCTCAAAGGCTGCCTCGAGCTCCTCATCAGTGCAGTCGGGGGCGACGAACGTGCAGGTCACGCCCATGCGGCCCATGGTGTGGGCGAGCAGGTTATACGTACCGCCGTAAATGGCAGAACTCGCGACCACATGATCGCCGGCACCGGCCACGTTAAAGATCGCGAGGAAATTCGCAGCCATGCCCGAGCTCGTGAGCATCGCGGCAGTGCCTCCCTCCATCTCGCAGATCTTGGCGGCAACCAGATCGCACGTGGGGTTCTGCAAACGGCTGTAGAAGTAGCCCGACTCCTCCAGGTCAAACAGCTTGCCCATATGCTCCGACGTGTCGTACTTCCACGTGGTGGACTGGTAGATGGGCACCTGGCGCGGCTCGGCATCTCCCGGGTGATAGCCGCCCTGAACACATGTAGTACCGATGGTCTGCTCGCTCATATCTAGCTCCCTTGCCTGGGTTTTAGTTTTATTCGGTTCACGATACCGCTACCCTGCACCCCTCTCAACCCATCCCCAAGGTAGGTTATGGGACAAATTGATCAGGGGTATTTATCTCAAGCCTTGGGCATTTGCTCGATAGATAAAAACGAGGCATACATGAAGCTCTCGATGATTACATGCCCCGTCACGGGTACCATAGGCGGGTACACCGTGACCAAGGAGACAACGATGAAGCAAATCGATACGGCCCAGCTCGACATCACCGCCTGTCAGGCTCAAGCTGCCGAATATCACGCCCGTGGCTTTAACTGCGCCCAGGCCGTCGCCTGCACGCTCGCGCCCGCCGTCGGGCTCGACCCCCAGGTCGCCTTTACCCTCACCGAGGGCTTTGGCGCCGGCATGGGCGGCATGACCGAGACCTGCGGCGCCATCTCGGGCGCCGTGGCCATCATGGGCTTTGTAATGAGCGACGGCATGGAAAACCCCAAGACCAAGGGCCAGACCTACAAGCTGTCGCGCGAAATCGCCAAGCGTTTTGGCGAGAAGAACACAACGACCGTCTGCGGCACGCTCAAGGGCATCGGATCGGATAAGGGTCCGCTCCGCAGCTGCCCCGGCTGCATCGACGATGCCGTCGAGATTGCCTGCGATGTGCTAAAGCAGCTCGCCGAGTAAACGGCAGCAACAGAAAAACGACGGCCGGCGCGCTTGGAATCCATCCAAAAGCACGCCGGCCGTCGCCGTTAGAACTCGGCAAACTCGGGAGCGCCGACCTCAATCTCCTCGCGCCCCGCCATAAGCTTGCGCATCTTAGCGCAAAACGGCTCCTGCTCCCCCGCCTTAAACACCAAATGAAGTGACACGGCGTCCGCGTAATCGGTATCCGAAACCTTGGCACCCGAATCCTGCGCCAAGCGAAGCACCTGCTCGTACTGCGGATAGGCCACATGCACGTCAACCGGCACGACGCTTGTCATCTCAACGATCTGCCCGGCCTCCTGAGCCGCGGCCACCGCCGCCTGCGTCGCAGCGGTATAGGCGCGCACCAAGCCACCAGGCCCCAACAGCGTGCCACCAAAATAGCGCGTCACCACGCAGCAAACATTTTTGAGCTCTGCGCCGCGCAACACCTCGAGCGTCGGCATACCGCTCGTGCGGCTCGGCTCACCGTCATCGCTCTGGCGCTCGCGTCCATCGACCAAAATCCACGCGGGGACACTGTGTCGAGCGTCGTAATGACGCTTGCGAACCATCTCGATAAAGGCATTCGCCTCATCCTCGGACTCAATATGGACCAGCTGGGCAATAAACCGGCTCTTGCGATCCACAAACTCGCCCGAAGCCTCAATATTCGATTGCAGAGTAAAATAGCTGTCCAACAAAGCCCCTCAACAACAAGCAAAGCAACAAACAGCCTCAATAATACGGCAAAGACCGTACCGATAACCCCAGTAAATAGAACGGCAACGCCAATGACCAGGCAAAAACAGTGAGACGTCAAGGATGACGGCGCCGATGAATCCGTCAACGAAAGCGAGAACCCGTCAGCGCGAGCAAGGTGCCTTGAAAGACGAGATTGCAACAGAAATGAGGCTGCCGATGATCAGGCACAAGCAGCGAGACGGCGTCAGCTGAGTCGATTTGGCCCGAAAGAGGAGGGAGCACGCCTTATGGCGGCGACCGACGAATGAGCGCCAAATCGGCCAGCTGACGCCGTCGCAGCGTCAACATAGTTGCTGAGTGGGCCTATAAGCCGGGTTCTGTCGTGAACGGTCATTTATCTTGTCTGCACGTTACCGTGCAGCTCCACGCACGCTACCCGAACGCGGACCGGGCCGGCCCATAGCGTTCCTATTCGCGCTTGCTCCGGATGGGGCTTGCCAAGCCGCCGTGTTGCCACGACGCTGGTGGTCTCTTACACCACCGTTTCAGCTTTTCCCTTTACGCCTTGCGGCGCAGGTGGGAGTCTTCTTTTCTGCGGCGCTTTCCGTCGGATCACTCCGCCCGGCCGTTAGCCGGCATCCCGCCCTCTGGAGCCCGGACTTTCCTCACGCGTACTGCAAACAGCACATCGCGCGACCGTCTGGCCCACTCAGCAGTGCAAGAGTGTAGCACACCGTTGCCGCAGGCAATGGCACAACACAAGCGTTCGACACGATAAACCAAGAACCACGCCATGCAGTACAATAGGGTTGTCGATGGGCAACGTCGTCAGTCGAGACGCGACCGCGCTCCGCACCCCTCCGTCTACTCGGTGTGTTCCCGCCTCCTCCCCGAGGCGGGATGTCGGCATTTTTCATGCACTGACAACCCAATAGCCTGTGGACAGCCCGGGCAGCATCGCGCACCTCAGCAGCAAATGCAAAAAGGGACCCGTCCATTGCGGACGGATCCCTTAAAACAAGTGATCGTCAAACCGATTTACTCGGCGTCGGTCTCCTCGTCCTTCTTCTCGGAAGGCAGCGGGGTAACCTCGATCTCGACGCCCAGAGTCTCAGCAGCAGACTTCATGGACAGGGAGATACGACGACGGTCGAGGTCGATCTCCATGACCTTGACCTGAACCTTGTCGCCCACGTGGGTGACCTGAGAAGGCTGGTCGACGTGCTTGTTGGCCATCTCGGAGATGTGCACCAGGCCCTCGATGCCCTCGCCCAGGTCGACGAAAGCGCCGAACGGGACAAGCTTGGTCACAGTGCCCTCGACGATAGCGCCGACGGGGTACTTCTTGACCAGTGCGCGCCACGGATCCTCGGTGGTCTGCTTGAGACCCAGGGAGATGCGCTCGCGGTTGAGATCGACGTCGAGAACCTCGACCTCGACCTCCTGGCCGACCTTGACAACCTCGGAAGGATGGTTGACGTGGTTCCAGGAGAGCTCGGAGATGTGGATGAGGCCGTCGATGCCGCCGAGGTCGACGAAGGCGCCGAAGTCGACGATGGAGGAAACGGTGCCCTGGAGACGCATGCCAGACTTGAGCTTGGACAGGATCTCGGAGCGCTCGGCCTTACGGGACTCCTCGAGCACGACGCGACGGGAGAGGACGACGTTGTTGCGGTTGCGGTCCATCTCGATAACGCGGGCCTCGATGCGGGTGCCCATGTAGGAGGTGAGGTCCTTGACGCGACGGAGGTCGACGAGGGAAGCAGGCAGGAAGCCACGCAGGCCGATGTCGAGGATCAGGCCGCCCTTGACAACCTCGATAACCTCGCCCTCGACGTTCTCGCCGGAGTTGAACTTCTCCTCGATGCGGTTCCAAGCACGCTCGTACTCGGCACGCTTCTTGGACAGGACCAGACGACCGTCCTTGTCCTCCTTCTGGAGAACCAGAGCCTCGATGGGATCACCGAGTGCAACGATGTCTGCAGGGTTAGCGTCCTTGCGGATGGACAGCTCGCGGACCGGGATAACGCCCTCGGACTTGAATCCGATGTCAACGAGCACCTCGTCATGCTCGATCTTAACGACAGTGCCGTTAACGAGATCGCCCTCATCAAAGTCGGTAATCGTACCGTCGATGAGGTTGTTCATCTCCTCCTCGTTGACATCGTCAAGAGAGAAAATGGACGAGTTCTGAATCTCACTCAAAGGTGGACCCCTTTCGAACTACGGGGCCCCGATTGCTAGGACCTACAGAAGGGTGCGACAAGCACACAACGTTTAGGAACACTCGGGAGCCGACAGATACTAATGTGACGCTTATGCAATCACGTTCGTATAGGTTACGGGGAAATGAGTTCGATTTCAAGCGTGAACTGCGATTTTTTACTCGTGTGGAGACTTTTTCGTAATCTTATGAACACACGTCTCCGCAACTTGACGATAACCAGCCAGGCATTCGGCTTTGGGGTAAAGTATCCGGAGCCAACGACTCTAGATCAAATTTACGAGAAAGGTGCCCGCGTGCTCAAAGCAGTCGTTTTCGATATGGACGAGACGCTTCTTAGCATCAACCTCAACGCGTTCATCCTTCGCTATTTTAAGGATGTCTCATCGATGCTCGCGGATATCGGGCACCGCAGCCGCGGTGGCACGATGGCGCGCCTCGGCACCATCCTGGTCGACCTCAACGCCAATCGCCGCAGCGGCACGGACAACCGCACCAATCTTGAGTTTTACCAAGAAGAGGTCGAGCGCCGATGCGGGATCTGCCTCTCCGATCCCCTCATCTACGAGGCGTTTACCTACTATGACCGCGAAGTTCTTCCGTACAAGAACGACGATGTCATTAACGCCCACGCCATGCCGGGCGCACACGCCGCGCTCCAGGCCGTACAGGACGCAGGGCTGCGCTGCGCGCTCTTTACCAACCCCAGCTTTCCCCAGGGCGCCATCGAGTGCCGCATGGGTTGGGGCGACCTGGCCGACGCTCCCTTTGAGCTCGTCACGCACATGGGAAACACCACCCGCTGCAAGCCCGATGCCACCTACTATCTAGAGCAGCTTCAGGTGATGGGGCTCGAGCCGCACGAGGTCCTTATGGTTGGCAACGATCCCAAACGCGACTTCCCGTCCCCCGATTGCGGCATCCAAACCGCCTTTGTGGGCCAGGGCAAGCCCAGCCGAGCCACCTGGCACGGTACCATGGAAGACTTCGCCCACGACTTTAACGCCGTAATCGAGGCCTTCTACGAACACCAAATAGCCAACGAACTGTCATAGAACCCCTCACTCGCTCCAAACAAAACAACGCCGCAGGTTGAGCATAAGCCAGCGAAAACGCCCCTAGGCGAGCAATGTGCCTTGAAAGAGGAGGGCATAGGCCTTCTGGCCATGCCCGACGATTGAAAGGTAGATTGCCGCTTAGGGGCGTTTGCAGCGTCGACCGGTTACGCGGTTTGGTAAAACCGCGTAACTAACAAACCTGGGTTTTGCCGATCATGATGTTGAGGATCTCGACGTCGGTATCCTTCATGCCCACGCGGCCCACGTAGCCCATGCTGGCGATAGTCTCCTCCACCGTATCCTGGATCAAGCCCTCGCCGGCGCGGAAGCCGCGGCCCTGCATGGCCATATCGTGACCCAGAATCGCAGCGTCAACGGCTGCCGAAATCTTAGCCGCGCAACTCGCCTTGGCGCCATCGCATACGATGCCGCCCACGTTGCCGAGCGTATTGGAGACCGTTGCGCCAATCTGCTCGCGCGTGCCACCGCACAGCCAGGTAATCGCAGCGCCGGCGCCGCACGCGGCGCAAATAGCACCGCAAAACGCCGAGAGCGCACCAATATAGCTCTTGATATGCACGGCGATAAGATCGGACAGCATCACGGCGCGCACCAGGCGCTCGTGGTCGCAGCGCAGGAACTCAGCATACTCCATGACGGGCAATGCGCAGGTAATGCCCTGATTACCCGAGCCGCACACAATGGCGACCGGCAGCGCGCAACCGTTCATGCGGGCGTCGGACCCGGCGGCCGCACGGGCACGGGCGCGGCAGGCGACGTCATCGGCACGAGCATCCAGCAGCGTACGGCCCACCTCGGCGCCCCAAGCGTGCGCGAGACCCTCGGCACTGATCGCGCCATTCAGCTCAATCTGACGCTCAACGGCAGCGCGGGCGTCCTCAATGTCACCGTCCTCGATAAAGTCGATGATGGTCTCGATCGACATGGGCGTGTCGGCGTTATCTGCCGCCCGCTCGGCCACGACGCGCTCGGCGCAGGCGGCACACTCCCCCGCCGACTTACCGCATACCGGAATACCGTCGAGCGTATGGCACGTGACATTAGTGTGGTGATCGGTAATCTCGACGACCGCGGTATGGCCCCCGGCCGTCGCAGTCACCTTGATGTAGAGGTTGGGCACACCCTCGACAAGCGACACATCGCAGTAGCCGGCGTCGGCGAGGAGCTCGGACACGCGCGCACGGTCTTTATCGTCAACGCTCTCGAGCACCTCGAGAGCGCTCTTGGCGTCGCCGCCCACGGCACCCAGCACGGCCGCAGCCTCAATACCGTGCATACCGCCCGAATTGGGCACGGTCACGCTCTTAACGTTCTTGATGATGTTGCCCGAGCAGGCAACGTCCATGTGATCGGGTTCGCAACCGAGCGTCTGGCTCGCCAGCGCCGCTGCATAGGCAACGGCAATGGGCTCGGTGCAGCCGAGTGCACAGACAAGTTCGCGGTTCAAAACATCGCAAAACGCGGCATCACGGATGGAATCGGTAGGCATAGGTATCTCCTGCTTGCATAACGGGCTGGGCTCTCAAAAAAGTTAACTCCTTTATTTGATAACAATGCATCAAAAACCGCAACCATGGTTCCGGCAGACGGCGCTCAAGCGCAAACTGACGACATTCATTCACGAGAAGCCAGTCTTGTTGCCTGCTAAAGCGTTTGACCAAAAAACGCTCGAGCGTTTACGCAAAAGTCGCGCTATCATGCAGTCGAACGCGGTAAACACCTTTAGCATTTGCGCCGCACAGACCAGAGAGGAACCATCCATGAAGATCGGTATCGGTAACGACCACGCCGCCGTCGAGCTCAAGAACATCATTTCCGAGCACCTGAAGGAGCGCGGCTGCGAGGTCGTGAACTTTGGCACCGACACCTCCGAGAGCTTTGACTACCCCATCGCCGGCTACAAGGTGGGTAAGGCCGTTGCCAACGGCGACGTCGATCTAGGCATCCTGATCTGTGGCACCGGCGTCGGTATCAGCCTGGCTGCCAACAAGGTCGAGGGCGTACGCGCCGTCGTGTGCTCCGAGCCCTTCAGCGCCAAGCTCTCCCGCATGCACAACAACACCAACGTGCTCGCCTTTGGTGCCCGTGTCGTGGGCTCCGAGCTCGCTAAGATGATCGTCGACGAGTGGCTCGACGCCGAGTTTGAGGGCGGCCGTCACGAGCGTCGCGTTAACCTCCTCAACGAGATCGATCACACGCGCGGCCTCAAGGTCGTCGACGAGGCCTAAACCACTCAGTGCCACAAGCCAACAGCAGGGGCCCGCTCGGAACTCATGACCGAGCGGGCCCCTTCATAGATTTTGGAATAAAAGGGCGCCGCGGATGGAGTTCCGCGGCGCCCAAGCCACACGCTAACAGCTTTAAGGAGTCAAAGCTGGTTTAGCCAAAGAAGCGCTTGATCTCAATCTCGGCGTTCTCCAGGCAGTCGGAGCCGTGGATCACGTTGGCGTTGACATCGACGGCAAAGTCGCCGCGGATGGTACCAGGAGCAGCGTCAAGCGGATTAGTAGCGCCCATGAGGGTGCGCATCTTAGCAACAGCGGAGAGACCGGAAACGACCATCTTGACGACCGGACCGCTCGTCATAAAGTCGCAGAGACCGCCAAAGAAGGGCTTGTCGGCCAGATGGGCGTAGTGCTCCTCGACGGTAGCGCGCTCGAGCGTGGTCATCTCCATGCGCTCGATGACAAGGCCGCTGCGCTCAATGCGAGCAACGATCTCGCCGATCTTGCGGTCGCGCACGGCGTCGGGCTTAATCATGATGAAGGTCTTCTCGATAGCCATAAAAGTAGCCTTTCAAGTAGGTTCGCGCGTGCCCAAGTCCCATTCCGGCACCCGCCTGGACTGCATCGTAACAGAGTTTTAGCTGCAGTTAAACAAAAAGCTGTTTATTGAAACGTTGCAATTTATTAAAGCGCTCCATATGTGTCACTTCTGTTTCGAAGCCCGATTAGAGTACCATCCGACCGCCCATCAACCGCGCCGAACAGAGCAGGCGGTCGGTTGCCGCCCGCGAACGTATCCCCTTCACAACCTGCCCAAAGGTCCTACAGAAGTTCTCGACAAGCCCCTCCCCCATAGCAACAAAATACGGGCTCCCACATCAGCAGGCGCCCGTAAAGCGAAAACGATTTATCAATAAATGGACAATACGTCTTCAGCCAAACCTCTACTTTGCCCCGTGACCCATCTCGACGACCTTGGTTAGCGATCCAAACACGCCTTCGTCGACCACGAGCTGCGCCTCGGCACGCTGCAGCTGCACGGCAACGGCGGCAGGGGCGGTGCCGCCCTCGGTCGTGCGCGCGGCGACAATCGACGGGATGTCGAGCGCCTCGGTAATGTCGTGCTCAAAGAGCGGGCTTGCCTCCTGGAACACCTCAAACGGCAGGTCCTCAAGATTGCAGCCGCGCTTCTCACACATCAGAACCAGATGCCCCACCACGGCATGTGCCTCGCGGAACGGCAGGCCACGCTTGGCCAGGTAATCGGCAACATCGGTAGCGGCAAGGTGCCCCACGCCGCACTCGCGCGCCATGGCATCCTCGTTGACGGTCCAAGTCGAAATCATTCCGGCCATAACCGACAGGCACTGCATGAGCGTATGGGCGGTATCGAGCGCGCCCTCCTTGTCCTCCTGCAAGTCCTTGTTATAAGCAAGCGGCAGGCCCTTCATGGTCACGAGCAGCTGCACCAGGTTGCCATAGACACGGCCGCTCTTGCCGCGAATAAGCTCGGCAAAGTCGGGATTCTTCTTCTGCGGCATGATGGACGAGCCGGTGGAGTAGGAGTCTGAAAGCGTGATAAAGCCAAATTCGGAGCTCGACCACAGCACGATCTCCTCGGAAAGACGCGACAGGTGCATGGCCATGACGGAGCCAGCGTAATGCAGATCGAGCAGGAAATCACGGTCGGAAACAGCATCGAGTGAGTTAGGAATCACGCCCGCAAAGCCAAGTTCGGCAGCCGTCATCTGGCGATCGAGCGGATAGCTCGTACCGGCAAGCGCGGCAGCACCCAGCGGGCAGTTGTCGGCGGCATCAAAGGCGGCCTTCAAGCGTGTAAAGTCGCGCGCGAACATCCAGGAATACGCCAGCAGATGATGCGAGAGCAGCACGGGCTGAGCGTGCTGCATATGCGTGTAACCCGGCAGAATCACCTTGTCGTACTTCTTAGCCGCATCCACCAGCACATGGCGCAGCTCAAGATTGGCCTCCATGAGCTCCTTGGCCAGCGCCTTGACGCCCAGGCGCGTGTCGGTCGCCACCTGGTCGTTGCGCGAACGTCCGGTATGCAAGCGCTTACCGGCCTCGCCGATGCGACGCGTCAGCTCGCTCTCGATGGACATATGAATGTCTTCGTCGTTGATGTCGAAGGTGAAGTTGCCGGCATCGATATCCTGTTCGATTCCGGTCAGGCCCTTGGCAATCGCCTGCTCGTCCTCGGCACTGATGATGCCCTGGGCCGCCAGCATTTTGGCATGCGCCTTAGAGCCTGCGATATCCTGCTTATAGAGATGTTTGTCGGCCGGCAGCGACGCGCCAAACTCCTGCGTGACCTCGGCCACGCCTGCCTCAAAACGACCGCCCCAAAGAGCCATGGAACCGTCCCCTTTCTCCAAATACCAAAACAAGCGCCCAAAGCAATGCGCCATATCGCTAAAGCGATTTTTCAACCGCTAGTTTTACACATTCCCCACCGTGTGCGGAGCCATGTAGCTAATTTGCAAAGAAGTGACGCGCCATGCACTTGGCGCCCAACGTCTCCCTCCGGATGTTGCCCTGCGAACCATCGATCCAGGCCTTCAGGCTCATAGGGACGTCCTCGACCCTTGCAGCATCGAACTCGGGCGCGAGGGCAAGTAAAGCATGCGCAATAGCATTGAACATAATGGATACTCCTCATATATATATAGGCGCAGAGCCGCCAAATTGATAGAAGGAGCCCCGCCGGACAACCCCGGCGGGGCTCGGACTCAGCCGCAGACGCGGCATCATATATGCGGGCGGAACGTAGGGGCCACCGATGTTAAGAAGTGTCAGCAAGCATAACGAAAGGTGGGGACCCCGTGCGCCCATTATGTATCACGCGGATGGGCCGCGCGGATACCAAGGGAAGGAGGCGCTAGGCCTGGGCGGCAGCAGAACTGGGGCCCTGGACCTTTGCCCACGTCTTGAGCGACAGCGTATCGATCTCGATAAAGCCGGCGCTGGCCTTCTCGTCAAACGTGGTGTCGCGGTCGTAGGTAGCCAGACCGTAGTCGTAGAGGCTGAAGGGGCTCTTGCGGCCGACGACATGGCAGTTGCCCTTAAAGAACTTCAGACGGACAGTGCCGGTCACGAACTTCTGGGTATCGGCCATAAAGGCATCGAGCGCGTTTTTGAGCGGGCTGTACCACTGGCCGTTGTACACGGCGGTGGCCCAATCCTGCTCGAGCTTGATCTTGGTCTTGAGCAGGTCGCCCTCGACGCAGATGTCCTCGAGCGCCTTGTGGGCGGTGATGAGCGTCAGGGCGCCGGGAACCTCATAGCACTCGCGGCTCTTGAGGCCCACCAGACGATCCTCGACCAGGTCAAGACGGCCAAAGCCGTTGTCGCCCGAAATCTTGTTGAGGGCGATGACAATCTCGGAGAGCTTCATCTTCTTGCCGTCGACGGCGACGGGCTTGCCGGCCTCAAACTCAATCTCGGTGTAGGTCGGGGTGTCCGGCGTGTCCTCGGGGTTCTTAGTCATAACCCAAGCGTCATCGAGCGGCTCGTTCCAGGGATCCTCCAGGTGGCCGCACTCAATGGCACGACCCCACAGGTTGTCGTCGATGGAGTAGGGGTTGTCGTTGGCACCCTCGGGAACCGGCACGTTGTGGGCGTGGGCATAGGCGACCTCGTCGGGACGGCACTTCAGGTCCCACTCGCGAACCGGGGCGATAACCTTGAGCTCGGGGTCGAGGGCCTTTACGGCGGCCTCAAAACGGACCTGGTCGTTACCCTTGCCGGTGCAGCCGTGGGCGACGTAGGTAGCGCCAAACTCGTGGGCGACCTCAACAAGCTTCTTGGCAAGCAGCGGGCGAGACAGGGCGGAGAGCAGCGGATACTTGTTCTCGTACATGGAGTTTGCTGCGATGGCCTTAGTCAGGAACTCATCAGAGAACTCGTCGCGCAGGTCGAGCACCTGGCAATCGAGAACGCCCAGGTCGAGCGCCTTCTGCTTCTTGGCATCCAGTCCGGTCTCTTCCTGGCCCACGTTGCCGCAGACACAAACGACATCGAGATTCTTCTCGTCCTGGAGCCATTTGACACATACGGATGTATCAAGACCACCGGAATATGCGAGAACGACTTTTTCCTTGCTCATGGCTGTTTCCTTTCGCCCTTGGTAGCTAGTTAGAACATCGGTCAGTTGCAAGTCACCTTGAGGTCAAAAAACGTGCAATATCAGGTTAAATAGCAAAAATCAGCACATATATGCCCTAGAAACATGCAGCAATGTCGTGCTAAAACCCAACGACCTCAAAATGACTCTGTTGAGGCAATTCGCCCCATGCGGACAGAGACGATTGTTATCGTCGTCGGGAAATTGCGCGCTGGCGTCGGATGGCATTGTCTGCAGTGGTGATGATCGTTACGAACTGCATCTGCCTCTCCTTTCACCTATCGCCGGGCGCAATTCTAATATCGTAAACGGTACCTTTTCCTCGGTAAGCGGTTGTTTTTCCGTCTCCGTTTTCGATGGTCGCTATATTACGCTAAAGTGCCCGCAGCACAAGCGACAAATTCAAATTTCTGAAAAGTTTTTTCATTACTTTGTGAAGCGTGGTGCAAATACGCACCATTCCTGCGAAAATACGCTCGACTACTAGTTGATGGTTATAACGTCTGAAACAATCTCGAAACGAAAGGCGCATTTTTATGCAAACTTACGAATCGGACGCCAACATCGGCAACATTAAGATTCTCGCCGTCGATATGGACAAGACGCTGCTGACCGACGAGCGTGTGCTGCCCCAGGGTCTTGATGAGCGCCTGGACAAGCTCGCCGACGCCGGCATCGTATTCTGCCCCGCCAGCGGACGTCCCGCCCCCAAGCTCGAGGAGATGTTCGAGGGCATCAAGAACCGCCTCGCCTTTTGTCCCGACAACGGAGCTTGCGTGATCTATCGCGGCGGCTATATCTATAAGAGCAATATTGACGTGGAGCTGTATCAGCAGGTCTTGAACCGTGCCTCGGAGGATCCTCGCGCTGTCCCCGTCCTGTGCTGCTTCGACGAGTTCTACGTGCTTGCCCGCGACCATCAATACCACGACGAGATCAGCGTCTACTACAACACAATCAACTACGTCGACAGCTTTGAGGGCATTGATTTCGAGTCCAACAAGATTTCGGTCTTCTTCCCCGGCTACGACGCCGAGCCCGCTTTCCGCGAGACCTATAGCCCCGAGTTCTCGGACAAGCTCTACGTCACCAACGCTGGGCGCGAGTGGATCGACTTTATGAACCTGGGCGTCGACAAGGGCGCCGGCGTCGCTCACCTGTGCGAGCACCTGGGCATCGATATTGCCGACGCCGCCGCCGTGGGCGACACCTACAACGACATCCCCATGCTCGAGCGCGTCGGTCACAGCTTTATCGTGGACAACGCCGAGGAGCACATGAACGCGCATGCCAAGTGGCGCATTCCGAGCAACAACGACGGGGGCGTACTGACGCTCATCGACGCCATCTTGGCGGCTCGTTAACGTTGCTCGTCGGACCTGGCCGGGCGAGGCGGGTAAGTTTTTCGTTCGGTCAGGTCCTGGGCTCGCTCGGAAAGCACATTAAGTGCTTTCCGGCTCGTGCGGAATCTACGAAAAACTTACCCGCCTCGCCCGGCCAGGTCCTGCGGTGACTTGCTTGCCGCCTGGATGGCGTCTTGGCGTCTAGATACTTGGCTGATTTTTCGGAATGAAGGGGGCTCCTTGTTGGCAAGGAGCCCCCTTCTGCTTTTGGTTACTTTCGGGTTGTTGGTGCGTCTTTATTTGGCATCGGCCCAGGTTATGCCGGTGCTGGCTTCGGCGGTTAGGGGTACGCGGAGGTCTACTACGTGCTCCATGACGTCTTGGACCATGGCGGTCAGGCGCTCGACTTCGTCGACGGGGCACTCAAAGTCCAGTTCGTCGTGTACCTGCAGAATCATATGGGCGGCAAAGCCTTCTTCTTCCAGGCGGCGGCTCACGCGGGCCATGGCGATCTTGATGATGTCTGCTGCGGTGCCCTGCATGGGATGGTTCATGGCCGTGCGCTCGCCAAAGCCGCGGAGTTGCGGGTTTTTGGCCTTGAGCTCGGGAATATGGCGTCTGCGGCCATACATGGTCTCGGCGTAGCCCGTCTGCTTGGCGCGCGCCACCACGTTGTCGAGGAACGTACGCACGCCCGGGTAGGCCTCGTAGTAGCGGTCGATCATGTCGCGCGCCTCGGCCATCGAGATATGCAGCGACTGCGACAGGCCGTAGGCCTGCTGGCCATACACGATGCCAAAGTTCACGGCCTTGGCGCGACTGCGCAGGTCGGGCGTTACCTCGGACACCGGCACACCAAACACGCGCGCCGCCGTCTCGGCATGGAAGTCCTCGCCCTCGTTAAAGGCGCGCACCAAGTGCTCGTCACCCGAGAGATGTGCCAGCAGACGCAGCTCGATCTGCGAGTAGTCCACCGCCAAAAAGACGCTTCCCTCGCCTGCCGAAAACGCCGTCTTGACGGTACGCCCCAGCTCCGAGCGCGTCGGAATGTTTTGCAGATTAGGGTCGCTCGAAGACAGACGCCCCGTCGCGGTGATGGTCTGGTTGTACGTGGTGTGCACACGACCGTCACCGCGGCGCAGCGGGCCCAACGTGTCCAGATAGGTTGACTTGATCTTGGACTTCTCGCGCCAGTCTAAGATCAAACGAACAATCTCGTGGTCACGGGCAAGATCACTCAGTACCTTGGCATTGGTCGAATAGTAACCGCGCTTGGTCTTTTTGAGACCCTTGGTCGGAAGGCCCATCACATCAAAGAGCACATGCGAAAGTTGCATGGGGCTGCCGATGTTAAAGGTCTCGTCACCGGCAAGGTCGCGAATGCTTCGTTCGACCTCGGTGATCTGGGTCGCCAGACCCTCGGACAGACTGTGCAGGCGGTCGGGGTCCACGAGCATGCCCGCGCGCTCCATCTTGGCAAGTACCGGAACGAGCGGCATCTCGATGCCATCGAACACGTTGGCGGCGTTCTCACGGGCCGTGCACTCGCGCAACGGCGCCACGAGCGCCAGCGTCAGAGCCGCAGTACGGGCGGCAGGCGCCGGAGCGTCCTCACCAGCACCCTCCGCACCGCGCGCCGCAGGCAACGCCATCTGCAGATAGGTATCGGCCAGATATGCCTCATCGAACTCGGAGCGATCGGAATCCAGCAGATAGGCAGCGACCACGGTATCGAAGATACGCGTGGAATCGGCAGCGAGCGGATCCATGAGCTCGGGCTCAGAAGAATCGATGGGCGAAAGCTCGTGCAGCAGCGCCTTCGTATCCGAGCTCGCCACGCGGCCCTCCATAAACAGGCGCGCAAGCACGCCGGCAATAACGCCGTGGACGAAGTTGAAGCCCTCAACCTCAGCCGCCGCACAGCTGTCGCCCTCCTCGAGCGCGAACAGGCCCTTGGACGTCGCCAACCACAGCGTGCGCGTCAGTCCAAAGAGCGCGCCCTCTTCCTTGTCGTCGTCCACCACGGCGGCGACCCACTCGCCGGCATCAATCGCGCGGGAGACCTCAGCCGCAACGGCACCAAGCGCGTCAGCATCGCCGGCGGCTGCGCGAACCATCGCAGGTATCTCAAACACACTGGAGGCAGCAGCAGCCCCGCCCTCGCCGCCAATCAGCGCCAAGAAACGGTTCTGCATGGCCGTAATGCCGAGTGTGCCCAGCGCCGCGGAGACTTCGTCGGCGGAAAACGCGGGGAAGGACGTCGCCTCAAAATCGAGCTCGACAGGCGCATCGGTGCGAATGGTTGCGACCTTGCGGCTCAGCAGGGCGTCGTCGATGTGCGCACGCAGGTTCTCGCCCATCTTGCCCTTGACCTCGTCGGCGTGTGCGATGACCTCGTCCAGGCTACCGTACTGTGCAATGAGCGCACTCGCCTTTTTGGGACCGATGCCCGGCACGCCGGGGATGTTATCGGACGTGTCGCCCTTTAGACCGTAAAAATCGGGCACGAGCGCCGGCGTAATGCCGTGATACAGGTCGTCCACGCTCTCGGGCGTCATGATCGCCACGTCGGACAGGCCCTTGCGGGTCGAGACCACGTTGACGTGCTCGGTAACAAGCTGATACATGTCGCGATCACCGGTCACCAGCAGCATGTCACAGCCGGCCTGCTCGCCCAGGCGCGCCATAGTACCCAGGATGTCATCGCCTTCCCAGCCCTCGGACTGCAGAATCGGCACGTTGAGCGCGGTGAGCAGCTCCTTAATCATAGGGAACTGCGCATGCAGATCGGGGTCCATGGGCGGGCGTTGCGCCTTATACTGCGGCAGCATCTCCATGCGCACGCGCGGCTTGCCCTTATCAAACGCCACAACAACGCCGTCGGGGTTAAAGGCGTCGATCATCTTAAGAAACATGTTCAGAAAGCCAAAAATCGCGTTGGTGGGGCGACCGTCCGGCGCGTTCATGGTCGGCGGCACGGCGTGGAAGGCGCGATGCATGAGCGAGTTGCCGTCGATAACGGCAAAGGTGCGGCGCTTGTCAGACATATTGAATACCTCGCTTTGGGCTGGGCACGGTTTGCTCACTCCAGTTTACACGCTCCCCGCCCCGCGGCCACCTCACATCAAGCTCCCCCGCCACCGTGAGCCCGCGCGTGATACGATGGCTCACGGTACATCAACCAGCACGATCGATCCGAAAGGAGCCTGCGTCATGGAGCGTCCCTGCGCATGGAAAAAGTACACGCCACAGCAAATCGAGGAGCTCGAGGAGCTTTGCCGCGGCTATAAGCAGTTTTTGAGCGAGAACAAGACCGAGCGCCTGTGCGTCAAGACCGGCATCAAGATGGCCGAGGAGGCGGG
>DBFRXD010000074.1:0-83313 GCA_048502435.1 Collinsella aerofaciens | reverse complement strand
GCATCCTGTGGGTCCTGTCGTGCGACTGAATAGTATTATTGAAGATAAATAATAATAGGATTTGCTATGTATAAGCAGGATTTAGAGCAGACTCTTTTGGGCATTGACGAAGAGGCGGAGCTGGAAATAGGTCCAAGAGACGACAGGCCGAACGTTGTATTGGTGGGAGGAAGCGCCTTCATGCTAAACGATGTGACGAATCGTTCGGTTACACATGACATTGATGTGTTTGAGGCAGATAGGTGCCTCCGCGAGATCATAGCTCGATACCCCGAGGTGAATGGTATGGCGGTGGCATATTGTAATCAGATGCCGTTCAATTACGAAGATCGTTTGATTCCCTTGGATATTGGGGCGCGCTTTATCAGGTACTTTACGCCATCCTTGGAGGACCTGGCGGTAATGAAGCTCTATGCCTGTCGTCCGAACGACATCATCGATCTTCATAGCCAGGCATTCGTCGACCGACTTGATTGGGGACTGCTCGAACGGCTTATATTCGACGAGGGCGAGGCGCTGGCGTCGTCGCCTTCGGAGCGGAGTTATCAAGAGATGGTCTGCGCATACAGCCAATACAAAAAGGAGGTGCTCGGTTGAATCTGACCTTTGAGGGATTCTTAAAAGGCTATTGCCGAGAGCTATCCGGACAGCAGTCGCTCAGTTTTAGAAAACTGGTTAAGCAAGCGACGACGGTTGCGCCGCGCGTGGCGGAGCCCCTGTTTTTGCTCGCTTTGGCACAGGGTAAAGCCGAATACGTTCTGGGCTTATCCGAGGGTTCGTGGATGGAAGAGGGTTACCGAGGCGTTTTGTCCTTGTACGCCCAAACGGGTAGCCTGGCATCTCTATGCGCCGAGGACAAACTTCCTAATCGTTATGCCAACGTTTGGCGTGCGTATAGAGCGGTGAAGGAAAAGCCAGTGGCGGACAGAAGAATCAACGCCCTGATGCGAAAAAGAACGTTGGGAGCGCTAGAGGAATCGGGTGTAACGCGCTACGGTCTCTGCCGCGATTTGAATCTGAATAAGGGAAACGTGTACGCATATTTAGCCGGTGATGACTCAAAGGTGAGCAGGGAGACGGCGCGCCGCATTATGGAATATGCGGAGGAGAGGGGCGCCCAAGAAGGGGCCGGGCGCCCGGTGCGTATGGCGGGGTAAGATTGATCGCGGTTTTGATTGGTGCTCGATTGGGTTTGTTGGGCGGAGTTTATGTCTGCTATTGATATTGTGCTTGTTGTGATCGCCTTGGTGGCGGTGGGGGTTGCTGTGGCTTGCGCCCTCCAGTTCAAGAGCCTGCGTGCCGAGTTGCGGGAGCGTGGCGACAGTAGCGCGGAAACGCTGGCAGCACTCGAGCAGGCCAACAACGCGCTCGATGCCCTGAACGTCGCGCTGGCCGAAACTCGCCGCACGGCCAATGCCATCGCGCAGCAGCAGACAACCGATGCGGCCGTGGAGCAGCAACGTTACCTGACCATCGCACGCGAGTTTTCGCAAGCTGGTGACCGGATGGATGACCTGCGCCGCGAGACGGCCCAACAGCTCGGTGCCAACCGCGAGGGCATCGAGCACCGCCTGGACAAGGTGCGCGAGACGGTCGATGCCCAGCTGGGTGCTATCCGCAAAGACAACAACGTGCAACTCGATCAGATGCGCGCGACGGTGGACGAGAAACTCTCCCGCACGCTTAACGATCGCCTGTCGGCATCGTTTAAGCAGGTGAGCGACCAGCTCGAGGCCGTGTACAAGGGCCTGGGCGACATGCAGTCCATCGCCACCGGCGTGGGCGACCTTAAGCGCGTGCTGGGCAACGTGAAGGCGCGTGGCATTTTGGGCGAGGTGCAGCTGGGTGCAATTCTGGCGGACATCCTCACGCCCGACCAGTATCTGGAAAACGTTGCCACCAGGCCCGGAGCCTCGGAGCGTGTTGAGTTTGCCGTCAAGCTGCCGGTAGACGAGGGCGATCCCGTGCTACTGCCGATTGACTCCAAGTTTCCGGGCGACGCGTACGAGCATTTGCTCGACGCGCAGGAGTCGGGCGATGCGGAGACCGTGGCGGCTGCGCGCAAGACGCTCGACACCATGGTCAAGCGCGAGGCAAAGGACATCTGCGAAAAGTACCTGAGCGTGCCCGCGACGACCAACTTTGGCATTCTGTTCGTGCCGTTTGAGGGTCTGTACGCCGAGGTCGTCGGCCGCCCCGGGCTTATCGAAACCCTGGGCCGCGACTATCACGTCAACGTTGCCGGCCCCAGCACCATGGCGGCCATCCTCAACAGCCTGCAGATGAGCTATCAGACGTTTAGGCTGCAAAAACGCACCGATGACGTGCTGCGCGTGCTTTCCGCCGTCAAGGCCGAGCTGCCGCGCTATCAGGCGGCGCTGCGCCGCGCCCAGCAGCAGATCGAGACCGCGGGCAAAACGGTCGAGGGCATCATCACCACGCGCACCAACGTCATGGAGCGCAAGCTCAAGGACATCGACGCACTGGAAGATTCCGGGGAGGCCGACGAGATTTTGGGGCTCACATCCGCGGAGCTGCTCGCAGGCCAAAAAGACGAGGACTAGCTGCATCTGACGGCGGGGCGCCGGCGTAAACGCGGGTGCCCCGCTGCTTCTTGCATTGTGCTTGCCCGAAGTGCGCTTCAATGTGCAACAATGGCGTTTCGCCCTATCAGACGCGAAAGGAAGCCCATGTCTCAGAGAAGCACCAGTCCGCTCAAACGCTCCACCGTACGTCGCACGCTGCAGCGTTTTTGGGACGTCACGCGCACACAGCCGTTGATTGTTTTTCTCTCGGTGTTCTCGTCGGCGGGCTATATCTTTTTGCTTACGTTTGCCAACACCTACGTGATGGCCCTTATCGTCGACCGCGTCCAGGCCGGCCCCCTGGCGGGCGACCAGGTGTTTGAGGTCTTTGGTCCCTACATTCTGGCACTCGTGCTCGTTAACCTAGTGGGCCAAATCCTCTCCAAGCTGCAGGACTACACCGTCTACAAGCTCGAGATTGCGGGCAACTATCACCTGGCACGCCTGTGCTTCGACACGCTCTCCAATCAATCCATGACATTCCACACCAGCCGTTTTGGCGGATCGCTTGTGAGCCAGACGAGTCGTTTTATGAGCGGCTACACGGGGCTGGTGGACGTGACGGTGTATTCGCTCATCCCCACCATCACCTCGGTCATCTGCACCGTGGCCGCACTCGCCCCGGTGGTACCGACGTTTACCGTGATCCTGGTGTGCATCATGGTCGTCTACATCGCGTTTGTCTGGCTTATGTACAAGCGCATCATGCCGCTTTCGGCCGCGACGTCCGCCGCGCAGAACAAGCTCTCGGGCGTGCTCTCCGACGCGGTCACGAACATCTTGGCCGTTAAGACCTGCGGGCGCGAGGACTTTGAACGCGATCTGTTCGACGCCGCCGATCGTGCCGCGCGCGACGCCGAGACGGTCTCGATGCACGCCATGATGCAGCGCAACTTTACGACCTCGGGCCTTATCGTCATCACCATGGCCGTGGTGAGTGTGTTCGTGGCGGGCGGCAACGCGTGGTTTGGCATCTCGGCCGGCTCGCTCGTCATGATCTTTACCTACACCTATAACCTCACCATGCGCCTGAACTACGTAAGCTCCATGATGCAGCGCATCAACCGCGCGCTCGGCGATGCGGCCGAGATGACGCGCGTGCTGGACGAGCCACGTTTGGTGGCAGACGACCCGGACGCCCCTGAGCTCAAAGTGACCGAGGGCGCGATTGATTTTGAGCACCTGAGCTTTGCATATCGTGACGCTGCGGCGGGCGAGAACGTGTTCGACGACCTGACGCTTCACGTGGCGGCGGGCCAGCGCGTGGGCCTGGTGGGTAAATCGGGCTCGGGCAAGTCGACGCTCACCAAGCTGCTGTTGCGCTTGGACGATGTGCAGGGCGGCCGCGTGCTCGTGGACGGCCAGGACGTCTCGCGCTGCACGCAGCAGAGCCTGCGCCGCCAGGTTGCCTACGTGCCGCAGGAGGCGCTGCTGTTTCACCGCTCCATTCGCGAAAACATTGCCTACGGTCGTCCCAACGCCACTGATGAGCAGATTCGCGAGGCCGCGCGCCTGGCCAATGCCCTGGAGTTTATCGACCGCTTGCCTCGTGGCTTTGACACCATGGTGGGCGAGCGCGGCGTCAAGCTCTCAGGCGGCCAGCGTCAGCGCGTGGCTATCGCTCGCGCCATCCTAACCGACGCGCCGATTCTAGTGCTCGACGAGGCGACCTCTGCCCTCGACAGCGAGTCCGAGGCGCTGGTGCAGGAGGCGCTCGAGAACCTGATGCGCGGCCGCACCTCCATTGTGGTGGCACATCGCCTGTCTACCGTGGCGGCGCTCGACCGCATTGTGGTGCTGGCCGATGGCGAGATCGTCGAGGACGGCACGCATGCGCAGCTCGTCGAGGCGGGTGGCGAGTACGCGGGCCTGTGGAGCCGTCAGACCGGCGCATTCTTGGAGGCGTAAGCGACTCGGACGTGGGACAATTGTGCCCATAAGTTTATTGTGCCGTTGAGCCGAGGAGTCGTTATGCCACGCGAGACCAATGCCGCCAAGCGCGAGCGCGCCGTTGAGGTGTGCGAGCGTCTCAACCGTCGCTATGGCCCGGTCGAGTGCTTTTTGGACCACGAGAATCCCTTCCGCCTGCTGATCGCGGTGCTGCTCTCGGCGCAAACGACCGATGCGCAGGTCAACAAGGTGACGCCGCGGCTGTTTGCCCAGTGGCCCACGCCCGAGGCCATGGCCGGGGCGAGTGTGGCTGACGTGGCAGACACCATCAAGTCACTCGGCTTCTACAAGAGCAAAGCCAAGCATGCCGTCGAGGCCGCGCAGATGATCGTCGCCGACTATGGCGGCGAGGTGCCGGCCGACATGAAGGAACTCGTGAAGCTGCCGGGCGTGGGACGCAAGACGGCGAACATCGTGCTCAACGTGGGGTTTGGCATTGTCGAGGGCATCGCGGTGGACACGCACGTCAACCGCATTGCGCACCGCCTGATGCTGAGTCCCAAGACGCATGCCAAGGAGCCGCTCAAGACCGAGCAGGATTTGCTCAAGATTTTGCCGCACGAGTATTGGGAGTCGGTTAACCATCAGTGGATCACCTTCGGTCGCGAGATCTGCGACGCCCGCAAACCCAAGTGTGACGAGTGCCCGCTGGCAGATTTGTGCCCCAGCGTGCGCGTAGCGGGGTAGGGCGGAACGCATCTTCGTCTGGCGTTTTTTGCGGGGCTGGGTTTGCCCTTGAGCCGGAGTCCTCTCCATGCGCTACCATGACAGACAATGTATTTGACGTACGACCCGCCGAGCTTGCCCCGGCGGGCTTTTGGCGTTGCAATGCCGGAGGAACAGCATGCTCATTCACCGTATAGCCGCGCAGCTCTACACTGCCGAGGCGCTGCAGACCGTCGAGGCCGGACTCGATGCCGGCGAGGACGTGACGCTGGCTGTGTCGCAGTCGGGCCGCACGCTTATGGCGGCCGCCCAGTTTGCGCGCCGCCCGCGTCCCACGGTCTACATTGTGAGTGGCGAGGATGCGGCCGATCGCGCCGCGCGCAGCCTTGCCGCCTACGTGGGCCTAGCGCACGTGTGCCGTTTTCCCGAGCGCAAGGACTATCCGTGGCGCGAGCAGGCGCCCGACGATGCCGTGGTGGCGCAGCGCTGCGAGGCACTGGGACGCATCGTGCGCGGAGACAATTGCATCATGGTCGCCTCGGCTCGCGCGCTGCTGCGTTGTGTGCCGCCGGTCGAGAGCCACTATTGGGAGTCCACGACCTTTGCGGTGGGCGAGGAGATTCCCTTTGACGAGGTGCCGCAGCGCCTGGTGGGCATGGGCTACACCAATGCCGGTGCCGCCGATGCGCCCGGTCTGTTCCGCGTGCACGGTGACACCGTCGAGGTGTTTCCCGCGCAGGAAAAGGCGCCCGTGCGCATTGAGTTTTTCGGCGATGAGATTGACCGCATCCGCCGTATGGTGAGCTCCACGGGCCAAACCATCGGCAACGAGGACAGTATCGAGATCTTTCCCTGCCGCGAGCTGGCGCTTACCGACGATGCCGTCCACAACATGCACGTGGCGCTCTACCGTGCCAGCCAGGACGACAGCAAGCTGGCGGCGCTGCTCGAGATGGTGGATACGCGCATCGTCACGCCCGAGCTCGACCGCTTTTTGCCGGTGATGTACGGCCAGACCGTAAGCCCGTTGGCGCACGTGAGCGGCAAGGCACTCGTGGTTCTGTCCGAGCCGCGCTCGCTGTTCGACGACTGCCTGCGCGCCTACGAGGATATTGAGGCCCGTGCCGGCGAGGCAGGGATTGACCGCCTGGATGGTCTGTACGTGCGCGCCCAACAGCTCGATTTTGGTGCCCAGCAGCGCCTGAACTACGTAAGCCTCATCCGTGCCGGCGGTGCGGTGACGGCAGAGCTCAAGATTGAGCAGCCGGCCATTGCGGGCTCGGACAATCGCTTTATGACGCGCATTCAGGAAGTCGTGGGCAAGCGCTATGCCTGCGTGTTTGCCATCCCCGACCGCGGTGCGCGCGAGTCGATGGAGCTCACCTTTGGCGATGAGGGCATTACCTTTGAGGAATCGCTGACGGCGGCCCCCGAAAACGCCGGCGTAATTGGCGACCACGTGCGCGTGGCAGCGGCAGATTCTGCCGACCGTGCCGCACGCCAGGAGGCCCACGCTTCCATTCGCGAGCGTAAGGTCGACGCGCTCAACGCCCGCTCGCTCGAGGCGGGCGCGGCCCAGGCTGCCGCCGGTGCCGCCGTGCCCACCATCTCGCGCGGACGCGTGACCTTTGTGGACGCTGCCCTGCCGCAGGGCGTGGTGGTGCCCGATGCCAACCTGGCCGTGTTCTCGATCGCCGACCTCAACGCCCGCATGGACGCCAACCGCGCGCGCAGCCGCCGCAAGGTGGACATTACGCAGATCACCTTCCCGTTTAAGCCGGGCGACTACGTGGTGCACGCCACTCACGGCATCGCACTCTTTAGCGAGATTGCGCGTCAGGAAGTGGGCGGCAAAGAGCGCGACTACTTTTTGCTGGAATATGCCGACGGCGACAAGCTCTACGTGCCGCTCGAGCAGGTCGACCGTATCACGCGCTATGTTGGCCCCGACGGCGACAAACCGCGCCTGACCAGGCTCAACACAGCCGACTGGACGCGCGCCACCAACAAGGCGCGCAAGAATGCCAAAAAGCTGGCGTTTGACCTGGTCGACCTGTATACGCGCCGCTCATCAATCGCGGGTATCGCCTGCCCGCCTGACACGCCCGAGCAGATCGAGATGGAGGAGAGCTTTCCTTACGACGAGACGCGCGACCAGCTGGAGGCCATCGCCGACATTAAGGCCGATATGGAGGCGCCCAAGCCCATGGACCGCCTGCTGTGCGGCGACGTGGGTTTTGGCAAGACCGAGGTCGCCCTGCGCGCGGCGTTTAAGTGCGTGGACTCCGGCCGCCAGGTCATGGTGCTCTGCCCCACGACCATTCTTGCCCAGCAGCACTACGAGACGTTCTTTAAGCGCTTTGCCCCGTTTGGCCTTGAGGTCGAGGTGCTCAGCCGTTTCCGCACGCCGGCGCAGCAAAAGCGCGCGCTCAAGGCGTTTGCCGAGGGCACGATCGACGTGCTTATCGGCACGCACCGTCTGCTTTCGGCCGATGTGAACCCCAAGAACCTGGGCCTGGTGATCATCGACGAGGAGCAACGCTTTGGCGTGCAGCACAAGGAACAGCTCAAGAACCTGCGCGAGCAGATTGACGTGCTCACGCTTTCGGCAACGCCGATTCCGCGAACTATGCAGATGGCCACGAGCGGCGTGCGCGACATGAGCCTGATCACCACACCGCCCACCGGGCGTCGTCCCGTGATCGTGCACGTGGGGGAGTACGACCCCGATGTGGTGAGTGCGGCGATTCGCCTGGAGGTGGGCCGCGGCGGCCAGGTGTACTACGTGTCCAACCGCGTCAAGACCATCGACGACGCCGTGGCGCGCGTGCACGAGGCCGCGCCTGAGGCGCGCGTGGGCGTGGCGCACGGCAAGATGAGCCCGCGCGAGGTCGAGGACGTGATGATCGAGTTCGCGACCAAGAAGATCGACGTGCTCATCGCCACGACCATCGTGGAGAGCGGCATCGATAACGCGACCGCCAACACGCTGATCATCGAGGACTCGCAGCGCCTTGGCCTTGCGCAGCTTTACCAGCTCAAGGGCCGTGTGGGCCGTTCTGCCGCGCAGGCATACGCGTACTTTATGTTCCCCGGCGAGCTGCCGCTCACCGAGGAGGCGACGGCGCGCCTGACCGCACTGTCCGAGTTCCAAGACCTGGGCAGCGGCATGCGCATCGCCATGCGCGACCTGGAGATTCGCGGCGCCGGCTCGCTTATGGGGGCCGAGCAGCACGGCAACCTGTCGAGCGTGGGCTTTGACCTGTTTACGCAGATGCTGGGCCAGGCTGTGGCCGAGGCGCGCGGCGATGACGACGCCGGCGTGGAAGCGGCGAGCGTGGGTATTAATCTGCCGGTCGACTACTTCTTGCCCGATGAGTACCTGCCGGCGGTGGATCAGCGCGTGCTCGTGTACCGCAGGCTCGCGGCTGCAGAGGACCTGGAGAGTATCGACGAGGTACAGGAAGAGACCGAGGCCGCGCATGGTGAGCTGCCGTTGGCGGGGCTTAACCTGTTCAATCGCGCGCGCATCCGCATCCGCGGCGAGCGTCTGGGGCTCGAGAGCGTCACGCTCAGTGGCGGTCGCATCACGTTTTTGGGCGTCGACGTGCCCAAGAAGGTGGCCTTTGAGCTTAAGACCCGTTATGGCGCGGTGAACTTCCCCAAGAGCCGCAAGTTGTCGGTGCCCTACAAGGCGGGCGCCGGCGCGGGCAGCGGCCTGGGTCGCGGCCTCGACGCCAACGACGGCACCGGCCCCGTGGCCGCGGCACTCATGCTGCTGCAGCAGTTGGGTGCCAGCGACGACGACTAACGGGTCGACGCTGCAAACGCCCCGTTTGGGCAATCTGGCTCCATCGAAAGGAAAGTATGTTCGGATACATCTATAAGAAAGATGTCGCCATTATCGCGGTTGTCCTGTGTCTTTGTTTGGGCGTGGGCAGTTTCTTCGATTACCAAATCTCGAGCGCGCTGTTCAATATCGGCAGCATGTACGGCCGCTTTATCGAGGCCGCTGGCGAGCTGCCGTTTGAGCTGACGGCGAGCATTGCGGGCGTTATGCTCGTGCGCGCGGTGCGTCCCGATTCCAGAGGGAGCAAATGGCTCGCCGTGCTCGGCATCCTCGTTAACGTTGGTCTGGCTGGCTACGAGATCGTTTCGTCCCTGCGGGTTGGCGGCAAACTCATCGCGGTTCAGTTGGTGCTGACGTTTGTGCTGGTCATCGCTGCCAACCTTATCGTCTATCGCCTCACGCGCGCGACCGAGCCCGACGAGCTCACGCGCTGGGCGTTGATGGTGCTGGCCGTGTGGGCCGCTCAAGCCATCATCCTCAACGTCATTGTTAAGCCGCTGTGGTCGCGCCCGCGCATGCGCGTGATCGAGGTGACACAGGGGCTCGATTTTCAGCCGTGGTGGGTGATTGGCAACCCCGACAAGTGGGCCTTTATCGCCGCCGGCGTGATCAAGGACGGCTTCAAGTCGTTTGCGAGCGGACACACGGCGCATGCGGCGATCGGCCTTATGCTCGCCGGGCTTCCCGCGGCAGCCTTTACGGAAAAGCCTTCGCGTCGCCGTGTGATCTTTTGGGCGGCGGCTGTGGTCGCGGCGCTCGTCGCGTTTGGCCGCATCGTGATCGGAGCGCACTTTTTGAGTGACGTGAGCTGCGGTTTTGCTCTGGTACTGGCACTTGAGTGCCTTGCCGCGCGCATTGCCTATCCCAGCGGCGTACAATAGCTCCGTTTGAATCATCTGACCGATACCCGGTAAGAGAGGATTGCCATGCTCGCGTTTAACAACGATTATTCCCACGGTGCACATCCGGCAGTGCTGCAGGCACTCGTCGATACCAACATGGAGCCGCAGCCCGGCTACGGTACCGATGCGCACACCGAGCGTGCCAAGCAGCTTATCCGCGAGGCTTGTCAGGCCCCCGATGCTGACGTGTTTTTTCTGGTGGGCGGCACTCAGGCCAACGCGACGGTGATCGACATGCTGCTTGCGCCCTACGAGGGCGTCGTTGCTGCCGAGACTGGCCACGTCGCCTGCCATGAGGCGGGCGCTATCGAGTTTGGCGGCCACAAGGTGCTCACCATCCCCGGCTACGAGGGCAAGATGCACGCCGAGGACCTCGAGAACTATATCCAGGTGTTCTACGAAAACGAGAGCTACGAGCACACGGTGTTCCCGGGTGCCGTGTATGTGAGCCTATCGACCGAGTACGGCACGCTGTACTCCAAGGCCGAGCTCGCGGCGATTCACGCGGTGTGCCAGAAGCGCGAGATTCCGCTGTTTGTGGATGGCGCCCGCCTGGCCTATGCGCTGGCGGCCGATGAGTGCGACATTACCCTGCCCGAGCTGGCGCAGCTGTGTGACGTGTTCTACATCGGCGGCACCAAGTGCGGCGCGCTTTGCGGCGAGGCCGTGGTGTTTTGCGGCATGCGCGCTCCGGCGCATCCCATTCCGCGCATTAAGCAGCACGGCGCGCTGTTGGCCAAGGGTCGCCTGACGGGCGTCCAGTTTGAGGCACTCTTTACCGATGGCCTGTATTTTGAGATTGGTCGCCAGGCGATTGAGACCGCTCAGGCGCTGCGTCGCGTGCTGCACGAGCGCGGCTACCAGTTCTTCTTGGAGACGCCGACCAACCAGCAGTTCGTGATTCTGCCCAACGAAGACATGGCCCGCATTCGCGAGCATGCCTCGATCGAGTACTGGGAAAAGTACGACGAGACCCACACGGTGGTGCGTTTTTGCACCAGCTGGGCCACGACGCAGGAGGATATCAACGCGCTGGCGGCTGTCCTGTAGCCTGATGTAATGACGAGGGGCCGCCTTGCGCTGGGTTTGGCGCAGGGTGGCCCTTGCTTTTGGGGGAGAAGGGTTGTATGACCGAGATGTCCGAGCCGACGATTCGCCTGGCGGCGCCCGATGACGCGTCGGCGTTGCTTGCCATCTATGAGCCATATGTGCGCGAGACGGCGATAACCTGCGAATACGAGGTGCCGAGCGTTGAGGAGTTCGCCGGGCGCATCGAGCGCGCGCTCGAGCGCTATCCGTATCTGGTGATGGAGCTGGACGGGCGTCCGGTAGGCTATGCCTATGTGAGTCCGCTCAACAGCCGCGAGGCATACGACTGGTCGGTCGAGACATCGATCTACCTGGCGCGCGACGTGCGCCACGGCGGGCTGGGCCGCAAGCTGCACGATGCGCTCAAGCAATGCCTGATCGCGATGGGCATCACCAATATGTGCGCGCTCATCGCCGTGCCGCACGACAAGGACGACGAGTATCTGACGCACAACAGTCAGGATTTCCATGCCCATATGGGCTACCGCCTGGTGGGTACGTTTGACCGCTGTGCCCAGAAGTTCGGCCGCTGGTACGACATGTGCTGGATGGAGCTGGTCCTGGCCGAGCGCGTCCCTAACCAACCTAAGCCAACCTGGTTCCCCGACCTCCTCGCCTAAAACCACCACAAAGGTGCCTGTCCCCTTTGTGGTGGTTTTGGTGTTGGTTAGCCGATGGGCTCGGTGTATTTGGCGCGGTCGGTGCGTTGGATGCGCTTGGAGACATGGAGCGGGCGGCCGTCGGTGTCGTAGACGTAGTCGGTGATTAGGATCAGCGCCTGCCCACGCTCAACGTTGAGCAAAAACGCCTCGTTTTGCGAGGCATAGCACACCTCAAAGGTCTTATGTCCCTGTGCCGGCGCGCGATGGAATTCCTGGCGCAGCGTGGCGTAGAGCGAACCGTTGATATCGCGGTCGATGAGTGCTTCAAAGCTCGGTGGTAGATAGGTGGTCTCCAGGCACAGTGGCGCATCGTCCAGATAACGCAGACGGACAAGTTTGACGAGCTTGCTGCCCACGGCGGCATCAAAGAACTTGGCTATGCTGCCGCCCGCCTTGGTAAAGCCCGAGTCCACCGTGCGCGTGGTGGGCTTCATGCCCTGACCCTGGACCTGCGCCGTATAGCTCGAAAACACCAGGTTGTTCTCGTGGAGCGCCGGCGTGTCGGCCACAAAGGCACCACGCCCGCGCTCGGTGCGAACCAGACCCTCATCAACGAGCACCTTAAGGGCATGGCGCACGGTGCTGCGCGACAGCCCCGATTCGTCCATGAGTTCCATCTCGGACGGCAGCTTGTCTCCGCGTGCGTAGATGCCGGCGGCGATGCGGTCGCGCAGCATGCCCGCCAAGTGCTCGTATTGGGCCAGTTTCTTTTTAGACGAAGCATTCATGCGATCAACCTGTATCTAACTTGTAAGCGAATCTAATCAAACATGTATTCAATACAACAACAAAACCGCTGGTAGCCAATTATCAAAAATCGCATCAGCAAAATTTCTAAGACAAATATAGCATACAACTAGTCGACATAACCAAAACATGTATGTAACTTGTATGCCATCGAGAGCATCAAACGAGAAGAAAGGCTGATGCACGATGACTACTCAGGAACAGGTTAAGGACGTCGTCTCCCAGGTTTTGGCTGACAAGGCTGACAAGGGCGGCATCAAGCGCGTCGTGTGGATTGGCGCCGGCGGGTCCAACGGCGGCAACTATCCTGCCCAGTACTTTATGGAGCACGAGGCCACGCAGGTCGTGAGCTCCAGCTACACCAGCAACGAGTTCGTGCACGCCACCCCGGCCTACGTCAACGAGAACACCCTGGCCGTCGTCGTGTCCATGCGCGGCACCAAGGAGACCATCGTCGCCGCCCAGGTCGCCAAGGACCACGGCGCCAGCACCATCGCCATCTATGTTGACGAGTCCGGCCTCACCGAGGTCTGCGACTACAAGATCCAGTACGACAGCCTGGCCGTCGACGAGTCCTGCATGGGCCGCACCAACTCCGCCGTCGTGACCATGATCGCCATGGAGCTTACGCAGCAGACCGAGGGCTATGCCGAGTACGAGACCGCTATGGCCGCTTTCGACCTGGTCGACCCCATCTATCGCAAGGCCGTCGAGTACACCCGTCCGCTCGCTGCCAAGTGGGCCGAGCAGAACGCCGACAAGCCCTGCATCAACGTGATGGCTCAGGGTCCGCTCTTTGGTGCCGCCTACGTCTTTAGCATCTGCAACGTGCAGGAGATGCTGCAGATCGACTCCTGCACCATCAACACCTGCGACTTCTTCCACGGCCCCTTCGAGATCCTGGACAAGCGCACCTCGCTGTTCCAGCTCATCAGCGTCGGCCGCAGCCGCTGCAACGACGAGCGCGGCATCCGCTTCGTCAACCAGTACGGTGGCGAGCGCGTCTATCAGCTCGACGCCAAGGAGCTCGGCCTCAACGACATCAAGGACAGCGTGAGCGAGTACTTCAACCACCTGATCTTTGCCCCGATCCTCAACAACGTGTATATGCGTGCACTCTCTGCCGTTACTCACAAGGACTACATGACGCGCCGCTACATGTGGAAGCTTGAGTATTAGTTACGCGGTTTTACCAAACCGCGTAACGGCTCGACGCTGAGCGGTCCGCATTTGGGCAATCTGACGTTCAACTTCAAGGGCGCGACCAGAAGGTCAGCGCCCTTTCGTTTCACGTCACCTTGTCTCAAATGCGGCCCGCTCGCTGACTTATGCTCAACCTATGGTGTCATCTCGCCCCAAAAGGACCTTGCTCGCTCTGGCGGGCTTTCGCTGTCGTTGCCAAGGCATCGGCGTCACCTTAGCCGTCAATAGTCATTGAGGACGTTCTTAAACGATTGCCCAACGGATATTGCGCACATGGCTCGCATGACAGCCGTCTCTTTTATGTTTCCTTTAGCCGTCGCTGTCTAGGATGGGGGTTAGTCGATAGGAAGGGAGCACCGGGATGGACGACGCGAGCGAGCGCGCAATCGAAGAGGACATGCTCGATCAGTTCAACTACTTTGATGATGAGGACGAGGAGCTGATCGACCGTCGCGAGCCAGCGCCGCTTGATTCCTTTGATCTGGTCGATGAAGAGGCTGATGAGGTTGAGGACGAATCAACGGAGCCCCCACAGTCTTCGCGCCTTGACTCGCTGCTTTCGAGAGCCCCCATGCACCACGGTGTCCGTGCCGGCGCGCTCCATATGAAAACTGACTGGCACCAGATCGTGACGGCAGGCGATGAACTTGCCGTCGATGCGCCGCTCACCGATAAATCATCCATCATCTGCCGCACCGGTATGCTTATGCTCGCGAGCGGAACGGGTGCCTGGCGTGTTCGCGATACCATGAATCGTGTCGCCGCCGTACTCGGTGTGACCATCCACGTTGACTTAAGTCTCCTGTCGTTTGAGTGTACTTGCATCGAAGATGGCCACTGCTTTAACGAGGTCGTCAGCCTGCCCACAACGGGCGTCAATACCCATCGCATTTGGATGATGGAGAGTTTCCTCAAGGAAATCGAGACCTATGGTCGTCGCTTCACGGTGCACGAGTATCACGAGATGCTCAAGACCGTCGAGAGTTCAAAACCTGATTACGCGCCTTGGCAGCAGGGCCTTGCGGCGGCCTGCGCCTGTGGCGCCTTTGTCTTTTTACTTGGTGGCGGTCCTATTGAGATGGCATGCGCGTTCGTAGGCGCGGGTGTCGGCAACTTTGCCCGCTCCCATATTCTCAAGCAGGGCCTTGGTCAGTTCAGCGCGCTGACGACCGGCGTTGCGCTCGCTTGCGTTTCGTATCTGCTGGCATTGCTCGGCCTTGGCCAGGTCATACCGGGGGCAATGTCGCACCAAGAAGGCTATATCGGCGCCATGCTCTTTGTGATTCCCGGCTTTCCGCTCATTACGGCAGGCCTCGACATCGCTAAGCTCGACATGCGAAGTGGTATCGAGCGCCTGTCATATGCCGTATCGATTATTGTGATGGCGACGCTCGTAGGTTGGATGGTTGCCGAGTGTGTTGGCCTGGCGCCGGACGACTTTGCCCCACTGGGCCTTTCGCCGCTTGCCCTTACGCTCCTGCGCGTGGTGATGAGCTTCGTTGGCGTATTCGGCTTCTCGGTGATGTTCAACAGCCCGGTAAAGATGGCCGCGGCAGCTGGGTTGATCGGCGCCGTTTCCAATACCCTGCGTCTGACCCTTGTCGATGCGCCGACGATGATTCCCTTCCTGGGCCTCAGCACGGGAATGCCTCCCGAGGCAGCAGCGTTTATCGGCGCGCTGGTATCGGGTCTGCTGGCAAGCTTGGCCGAAGTCAAGCTCACCTACCCGCGTATCGCTCTCACGGTGCCTTCGATTGTCATTATGGTGCCGGGTTTGTATCTGTATCGCTCGATGTATTACATGTGCACCTTCGACACAGTCAATATGCTCGGCTGGTTTGTGCGCGCAGTGCTCATCGTGGCGTTTTTGCCCGTTGGCCTGGGTGTGGCGCGTACGCTCACCGACCCTCGCTGGCGCCACACCAGCTAATTGGTGCAAGGGGGGACAGGTTACTTTGCACCCCCAATGAATTGCGGTGAAATAGGGACTGAATTGCTGCTTAAAGGGTCAAAACAGTCCGTATTCCACCGCAACTTATGGGGTCGGGGGGATTATCGGTGCCCTGCATCTTCATAAACTCAACGCTTACGAAGCGCATGCGTTTCGTGCTAGGCTGGTTCCACCACATAAGTAGTCGCAGACGCGCGTACCACGGGCGGGCGAGATGAAGTTCCAACAGCTCCATCTTGCCCGCCCGTTTTTGTTGCGTGGCGCCGCGGTACAACACAGAGAGGAATCTGCCCTTTATGCCTATCAACAAACGAGAGAGCCTGCTGTTCACCTTTATCATGTGCTTTTGCATGGTGCTCTGGATGAGCATCTGCAACGTTGCCCTGCAGCACGGGGCCATCAACGGCGAGGTCGTTGCCGCTGCGTGGCTCGGCTTCCCCGTTGCCTACATTTTTGCCATGTGCTGCGACTGGTTCGTCGCCAGCCCGCTCGCCAAGGGTTTCGCCTTTAAGTACTTGGTCACGCCGGGCAAGAGCTCGCCACTTGCCATGACGCTCGCCGTCAGCTCCTGCATGGTCGTTCCCATGGTCATCATCATGTCGCTGTACGGTGCCTGCGAGGGTCTGACGCACATGCCCGGCGGCATCCTTGCGAACCTGTATTCCGTGCCCGCGATCTGGATGATCAACATCCCGCATAATTTTGTGATGGCGCTGCCGTGGAACCTTTTGGTAGCCGGTCCGATTTCCCACTTCGTCTTCCGTCGCGCCTTCCCTGTGGGGACGGTTTTCGAGGAGGAGCATGCCGAGCTCTTGGAGCAGGCTATGGCTCCTGAGTGCGAGTAGCTCGCTTAGGGATCTGCTGAGCGCGGGCGACTTGCTTGGTTGGAGCCCTAAGCGTGGATAGCTCTCTCGGCGACATCGCGGGCGTGAGCGGTGCGCATGACCGGAGGGCCCGTGCTGCTCCGTTGCCCGACGTGCTAGCGCGCAGAACAATCTGTTGGTGCATTCGGCGGCTGCTGAAGCGTTTCGGCAGCCGCTTTTTATACGGAGTTTAAATACAACAGTCTGTTGTATTACGTAGAGTGGTAAATCTCTAGCAGGAAAAATGCGAGAGACGGAGCATTATGGCGTTGCTAGTAGGACTGGACGTAGGGTCGACGACGACCAAAGTTTACGCGATGCACGAGGATATGACCGAGGCGTGGTGGGGATATCGCCGCCACGGGGCGTGTCAGACAGCGAGCGTGCGCGCCATGCTCGGCGAGCTCGCCGAGCGCTTTCCCCATGAGTCGCTGCGCGTTGCGGTGACCGGCTCGGGTGCGCGCGATATCGCGACCGCGCTGGGCGCCTCGTACGTTCAGGAGGTGGTCGCCAACGCGCTCGCGATCAGCAGGTTCTATCCGCAGACGCGCTGCGCCATCGAGCTGGGCGGCCAAGACGCCAAGATGATCTTCTTCCGCACCAACGATAAGGGAGACATCGAGGTTGCCGACATGCGCATGAACGGCTCGTGCGCAGGCGGTACCGGTGCATTTATCGACGAGATGGCAAAGCTCATGGGGGTCGGCACCGAATCGGGCGAGTTCGAGCAGCTCGCAAGCCGGGGAACGACCGTCCACGAGGTCTCGGGCCGCTGCGGCGTGTACGCAAAGACCGATATCCAGCCGCTGCTCAACGAGGGCATTCCTACCACCGACCTGGCGCTTTCGGCGCTTCACGCGGTCGCCCGCCAAACGATCGGCGGTCTGGCCCAGGGTATCGACATCGAGCCGCCGGTAATCTTCGAGGGCGGTACGCTCGCCTACAACCCCACGCTGGTCCGCGTGTTCCGGGAGCAACTGAATCTATCGGACGATCAGGTTATCGTCCCGCGCGATCCGCAGATCATGGTCGCGCGCGGTGCCGCCCTGTCGCTGACCGACATGTTCGCATCGTCCCAACCGATCGACCTTCCCGACGCTTTTGTCCGGCTGGATAAGCTCGAGACGGTCGCGCCCGCAAGCGGGGAGGGACGTCTTGCCCAGCCCTTTTTTGCCACACCTGCCGAGCAGGCGGATTTTACGGCACGCCATGGCAAAGAGACGCCGGCAAAGGGTCCGGATGCGTATGCGCCCGGAGAGACGGTGCGTGTGGCGCTCGGTATCGATTCGGGGAGCACGACGACCAAGTTCGCCCTGGTCGATGAGGCGGGTGAGCTTGTCGATTCGTTCTACGCGTCTAATAACGGCAGACCGCTCGACGTCGCCCAACAGGGTCTTGTCAGCTTGAAGAACCGCTGGGAGACAGCGGGAGTCACGCTTGCGATCGATGCCGTGGGCACCACGGGATACGGCGAGGAGCTTTTCGCGCGCGCGTTCCACGCCGACTACCATACGGTCGAGACGGTCGCGCACGCCCGCGCCGCGTGCGCATGCGTTCCCGATGCGACCTTCGTGCTCGACATCGGCGGACAGGATATGAAGGCCATCTGGCTCAACCACGGCGTGCTGACCGATATCGTCGTCAACGAGGCGTGCTCTGCGGGCTGCGGCTCGTTCCTCGAGGGTTTTGCCAAAAACCTCGGAATAGCCGTTGAGGATATCGCGACCGAGGCATTTTCGTCCAAAGCCCCCGCCGTTCTCGGCAGCCGCTGCACGGTGTTCATGAACAGCAGCGTCGTTTCCGAGCAGCGGCGCGGTAAGGGTCCGGGCGACATCATGGCCGGTCTCTGCCGTTCGATTATCGAGAACGTGTTCACCAAGGTCATTCGCGTTTCAAATCTCAACCGTCTGGGCGACAAAGTCGTCGTCCAGGGCGGCACGTTCCGAAACGACGCGGTGCTGCGCGCATTCGAGCAGTATCTGGGCAAACCCGTCACGCGTGCGCCCCACCCGGGGCTGATGGGCGCTATCGGTATCGCCCTGCTCGCGCGCGAGGAATGCCGCAAGGGCGACGCCGACACGTCGTTTATCGGGCTCGATGCCGTGGAGCGCTTCGAGCATCGCGAGTTCGGCGGCGTTACCTGCCGTCGGTGCAACAACCGCTGCCAGCGCGCGGTCGTGGCATTTGGCGACGGCTCGCTTTACGTCACGGGCAATCGCTGCCCGCGCGGCGGCGCCATCTCATGGGATGAGCTCGTGCGCGAGGTTCCCGCGGCGGAGGAGCTGCGTCCGCAGGGTGCTTGCGAGGCACAGGCACCCGGCACGGGGCGCGACCGGACCGCGGCTGCCCCCAATCTCTTTGTCGACCGCGAGAAGCTGCTGTTCGAGTCGTGCCCCACGGTTCCCGTCTGCGGGGGGCGCGATGTCACGATCGGCATTCCCCGTGTGCTCGAGTTCTGGGACACCATGCCGTTCTGGTCGACGTTCTTCAGCACGCTCGGCTTTAAGGTGCGCGTCTCGGGACGCAGCACCAAGGCGATGTACGAGCGCGGTCTGGCGCACGTCACATCCGACACCGTGTGCTTCCCGGCCAAGCTCGTCCACGGGCACATCCGCAATCTCGTCGACGCCGGCGTCGACCGCATCTTCATGCCCATCATCACGACGGTGCCCACCGAAAACACCGCCTCTACCAGCGAGTGGATGTGCGCCGTCGTAAAGGGATACCCCTACGTGATGCGCAATTCCGATAACCCGGAGGAGCGTTTCGGCGTTCCGTTCGATACGCCGCTGTTCCACTGGTACGACGAGGGCGACCGAAACCGCCAGCTCAAGGCGTGGTGCAAGGAGACCTTCGATATCGATGCCGACCTGGTTGCCAAGGCGACCGAGCAGGCGGACCGCGCGCAGCAGACGTTTGAGAACCAGCTGCAGCTGCGCGGCAGGCAGGTGCTCGAGAACGTGCGCGAGGACGGCGGCTACGCGGTGGTGATCGCTTCGCGCCCGTACCACAACGACCCGCTGGTCAACCACGGGCTGCCCAAGCTCTTCTCTGAGCGCGGCATCCCCGTGCTGACGCCCGATGCGGTGCCGGGGGTCTGCAACGTCGATCTTTCCAACAGCCGCATCGACATCGTGAACAACTACCATGCGCGCATGCTGTCGTGCGCGGTCATCGTCGCATCGACGCCCGAGCTCGAGCTCGTGCAGATGGGCAGCTTCGGCTGCGGCCACGATGCGTATCTCACCGACGAGATAGCGCGCATGATGGGCGAGATGGGCTCCAAGGTTCCGATGATGATCAAGCTCGATGAGAGCGACGTCGCCGGTCCCATGGGCATTCGCGTGCGTTCGTTTATCGAGTCGGTCAACCGTCGTCGCGCGGAGGAGCGTGCCGAGGGCGCCCGGGTGCACGCGGTCCATCCGCTCGACGACCCGTATAAGGTCAAGTACACCAAGCGCGACCGGCACGACAAGATCGCGCTGGTCCCCAACACCTCCCATGCGTTCTGCAGGCTCATGACCGCGGCGATGCGCAATCAGGGCGTGCGCGCCGAGGCCCTTGATATCGGGCGCGAGGATGCCATCCGCCTGGGCAAACGCTATGTGCACAACGACATCTGCTTCCCCGCGCAAATCGTGATCGGCGAGGCGCTCGCGGCACTCGAGAGCGGTAAGTACGACCCGCACGACGTCGCCGTGGTGACTGGCAAGTATATCGGCGACTGCCGCCTGACGCACTACATGCCCCTGCTGCGCCGCGCGCTCGACGACGCGGGATACGACTATGTCCCGGTGCTCACCAACGACGACGTCGATGCCCACAATGCGCATCCGGGCTTCAAGCTCGGCCTTGGCCCGAGCATCCAGATCGCCTACGGTCTTCCCATGATCGATACCCTCGAGGCCATGCTTAGGCGCATCCGTCCCTACGAGCTCGAGAAGGGCGCGGCGGACGCTGCGTTCGACCGCGCGCTCGATGAGGTTATCGAGGGCATGGAGCGCTCCGGGCTGAGAGGCCAGGCGACGGGCTTCAAACGCGCGCTTGCGATCATGGACGCCGTTCCGTACGACCGCTCGAACCCGCATCCGACCGTTCTCATCGTGGGCGAGTACCTGCTCAATTTCCATCTCGGCGCCAACCACGAGATCGAGCGCTACCTCGAGGACAACGGGCTCGAGGTCATCGAGGCGCGCATGACCGACGTGATCCGCAAGACCTATTTCTACAAGCATGCGCAGTCGCGCGAGTTCCACGTCGACCTGTCGCTGCCCGAAAAGGCCTGGTACGCCACGGCGGACAACCTGTTCGAGCTCGCGCACGACCGTTGCGACCGCCTGGGCGCGGCGAGCCCGCTCTACGAGCCGCCGACGCGCATGCCCGAGCTCGTGCGCGCGAGCGATAAGATCCTGCACCATACGTTCGATGCGGGCGAGGGCGTGCTGATTCCGGCGGAGATCCTCGAGCACGCCAAACGCGGCTGCCGCAACTTCGTGATCCTGCAGCCGTTCGGGTGTCTGCCCAACCATGTCGTGGGGCGCGGGCTCATCCATGCGCTCAAGGAGCAGTATCCCACGGCGCAGTTCCTGCCGCTCGACTACGATCCCGACGTGAGCTTCGCCAACGTGGAGAACCGTCTTCAGATGCTCATCATGAACGCCAAGGCGCAGGGGTGCGGTGAGGCGCATGGCGAGACCGCGTAAGGACGCCGATGCGCCCGATGCACACACCCGTATCATCGAGGCGTTTTGGGAGCTCATCGAGAACAACAGCATCTTCGAGCTGTCGGTTGGCGAGGTGACCCGCGCCGCCCGGTGCAATCGCGGAACGTTTTACTACTATTTTCACGATTTCGATGAACTCGTCGCCATCGCCATAGCCCAGCTGCTGCAGGATAACGAGCTCATCACCGATGCCCTCTGGCATTTTTCGAGCGAGGGCGACCTTTCGGCGTTCGACCGGCGCGACGTCCGCTGCCTGCTGCGGCGCATCGTCATCACCATGAGGGCGGGTGCCGCCGAGCAGGTCGTGCAGGGCATCCATACGATCATCATCGACCGCGTGAGAGAGATCGTCCACCCCGACGGAGAAGAGCTCAAGGCAGATTCGAGCTTTGCGGTGGGCTTTCTGGTCTCGGGCATCATGGACTTTGTGATGGCGGTCGGCTTTGCCCGGGAGGGCGGCGAGGAGATAGACCTCGAGCAGCTGGGGGACAGCGCGTGCGCGTACCTGAGGGCGGTCGCCATGCAGACGGTGGAAACGGTCGCGCAAGTCGAGGGCGTCGATACATCCGAGCTGCTCGAACGCGTCTCCAAGGAGGCCGATGCCTATCGCGCATCGCGTGCGACGAGTCCCGACGTGGTGAAAGACGCCTAGGGTTTCTCTTGCGGGGCGCCTGTCGCGCATCGCGCGGTGAGTCCCGCGATGCGGTCATAACCTGCATTCATGTGAGCCGGGTTTATAGATATTCCTCCAGCTGTTAACATAGACAACCTGTGGGTAAAGAGACAAAAGCGCCGCCGACGGGCGGGCGTTTTGATTTCGATGAACTCATGTAAGGAAACGAGCATGTTAGATAGATTTACCGATCGAGCGCGCAAGGTCATGTCGATGGCCAAACAGGAGGCTCTCGATCTTCATTCAAATAAGGTGGGCACCGAGCACCTGCTGCTCGCGCTTGCCAAGGAGGACGAGGGCATTGCCGCCGAGGCACTGCGCTCGCTTGATATCTCCTACGACGACATCATGGACACCCTCAAGGATGTCCAGACCACGGTTCCCGAGCCCAGTGAGGAGACCGAGGCGGCTAAGCTCGCCTTTACGCCGCTCGTCATTAGTGTTATGGAGCGTTCATTCCGCGTGGCGCGTGAGAATAACCAGACCTACGTGTCGACCGAGCACTTGCTGATCGGCATCGTCGAAGAGGGCAACGGCATGGCCATGGACATCCTCATGCGCCTGGGTGTGTCGTCCGCCTCTATCAAAAAGGCTATCGAGAAACTCACTGCCAAGGACCAGGACAAGAAGCGTCCGCTCGCCGGCGCCGGTGCCGGGCGTCCCGGTGCGGGCCTGCCGTTCTTTAGCGGCTCGGATGCCTCTCAGCAAAAGGGGAGTGGCACCGATACGCTTAAGCAGTTCGCGACCAACCTCACGCAGAAGGCGCGCGACGGCGAGCTCGACCCTGTAATTGGTCGCGAAAAGGAAGTCCAGCGTATGATGGAAATTCTTTCGCGCCGCACCAAGAACAACCCGCTCATTCTGGGCGACCCCGGCGTGGGCAAGACGGCCATCGTCGAGGGCCTGGCTCAGCAGATTGCAGCCGGCAACGTGCCCGAGAACCTCATGAACCAGAATATCTGGACGCTCGACCTGCCGGGCCTCGTGGCGGGTGCCAAGTATCGCGGCGAGTTTGAGGAGCGCCTCAAGAACGTGATCCAGGAGGCCACCGAAGCCGACGACGTCATCCTGTTTATCGACGAGATGCACACCATCATCGGTGCCGGTTCTGCTGAGGGCTCCATCGACGCGAGCTCTATGCTCAAGCCCGTGCTCGCGCGCGGTGCCTTCCAGATTATCGGCGCCACCACGGCCGAGGAATTCCGCAAGTACCTCACCAAGGACCCGGCCTTCGAGCGTCGCTTCCAGACCATCGATGTCGAGGAGCCGAGCGTCGAGGACACGGTCAAGATCCTGACCGCGCTCAAGCCGCGCTACGAGGAGCACCACCATGTGCGCTATACGCAGGGTGCTATCGAGGCCGCCGCGAACCTTTCCAACCGCTACATCCAGGATCGCTTCCTGCCCGATAAGGCCATCGACCTCATTGACGAGGCCGGTGCCCGCGCTCGCATCGCCGCGAATCGCGCGCCCGAGCCGGTGTGCGAGGCCGAGCATCGCATAGAGGAGCTCAAGGCCGCCGCGCAGGAGGCCACCGAGAGCGACGACATGAACAAGGCCGCCGAGATCACCGAGCAGCAGAAGGCCGCCGAGATTGAGCTCGCCGAGGCCAAGGCCGCCTGGACCGCCGAGCTCGACGCCAGCCCGCTCACCATCGATGTCTCCCAGATCGCCGACATCGTGTCCGTGACTTCGGGCGTGCCGGTGTCTTCGCTTACCGAGAGCGAGAGCCGTCGCCTGCTGCAGGCCGAAAGCGTGCTCAAGACGCGCATCATCGGTCAGGATGAGGCTGTCGAGGCAGTTGCCAAGGCCGTGCGCCGCAGCCGCTCGCCGCTCAAGGACCCGCGTCGCCCCGGCGGCAGCTTTATCTTCCTGGGCCCCACCGGCACGGGCAAAACCGAGCTCGCCAAGACGCTCGCCGAGTATCTCTTTGGCAGCAAGGACGCGCTCATCAGCTTCGATATGTCGGAGTTTGGCAGTGAGTTCGAGGTCTCCAAGCTCATCGGTAGCCCCCCGGGCTATGTGGGCCACGACGAGGGCGGCCAGCTCACCAAGGCCGTTCGTCGTCACCCGTACTCGGTCGTGCTGTTCGACGAGATCGAGAAGGCGCACCCCGATATCTTCAACATCTTGCTGCAGGTGCTGGAGGAGGGCCGCCTGACCGATAGCCAGGGCAAGACGGTCGACTTCCGCAACACCGTGATCATCATGACGTCCAACGTGGGCGCCCGCGAGATTGCGCAGGATGCGAGCGTTGGCTTTGGCACCACCGGCGAGCAGGGTCTCACGTCGAGTGAGATCCGTGGTCGCGCGATGGGCGAGCTCAAGCGCCTGTTCCGCCCCGAGCTGCTCAACCGTATCGACGACATTGTGGTGTTCCAGAAGCTCTCGGGCGAGAATCTCACCAAGATCGCGCACCTGCTGGTGGACGACCTGCGTCAGCGTTTGATTGCCAACGGCATGAACATCAAGCTCACCGATGCGGCCTATGACAAGATCGTGGCCGAGGGCACCGACCTCACCAACGGTGCGCGTCCGCTGCGCCGTGCTATTCAAAAGCTCATCGAGGACCCGCTGTCCGAGGAGCTTCTGGCCGGCGAGTGGGGCGAGGGCGATACCGTCCTGTGCGACGTGGCCGATGGCAAGTTTGTCTTTAGCCACGGCACGGGCGAGATCCCGGCACCGCGTCCGGCGGGCACGCTCGGTGGCGATACCGCTCCGGCGGCACCGCACACCGGCAACGCCGCGCCCGTGAGCGGCGGCGTGACCTCGGGCCCCGGCGGCATGATGCAAGCCGGTTCCGGCGCGCTGTAGGGCGTAACATAGCTTTGCGAAGGGGCACTCCTGTCGGGGCGCCCCTTTTTTATGAGTAAATGGTGCTATACTCGAAATATAAATATGTATAGCAGAAGGAGCTAGCATGCCAATATCGGTACTCGACTCACGGCCGGTCCAGATGAATGTGCGCATGGATCGCCAACTCAAAGAGGCTGGGGACGCCGTGCTGGCGCATATCGGCATGACGCCGTCACAAGCGGTGCGGACACTTTGGGAATATCTGGTCGTCAACGGATGCATGCCCTCGAGATCGGGGGTTGCGGTACCGAGCTCTAACGTGCCAGCGACTGCGTCAATGGAATCAAGGGTTACGCAGGGCAGCCACATCGTGCGCGATGCATGCCTCAAATACGACATCCCTGTTCCCGATCTCTCGGGTGACTACGATGACCTCTATGAGGAAGCAATGGCGGAGCGCTATCCCGAGTGGGTGGAGCTATGAGTGCAGACGGCATTCTCAAGTTGCTCATCGACACCAACGTATGGATGGATTACTTTTCTGGAAGGTCGGACCGGACAGCGGATGTTGTCCGTCTATTCGAGATTGCCGATGTCTCGGAGCAGATTGCCCTGTTTGCCTCGTCTCTTTCGGTCAAAGATGTCTCGTATCTTGTCTCGGCGGCGATTAAGAGGGAGTGCCGAAGGAAGAATGGTTCGCTGAGCGATAACGCCATTGCGGCGGCGGACGAAACGGCCTGGGCATGCGTTCGGCAGATGCGCGAGCTCGCCCTTATCGCGCCGGTCGGTGCAGACGAGGTCTTCGATTCGTTTGTGTTCAAGCATCATCACAACGATTTCGAGGACGACCTTATGCTGGGCGTCGCCAATCGCATTGATGCCGATTACGTCGTGACAGAGGACAAAAATCTCATCAAACATACCAATGGTGTATGCATTAACGTTCAACAGGCGTTGAGGCTGGTTGAAGGGTCCAACGTCCCTTCGGCGCGGCCCGTCTAAGCTGCTTTATCTTGATAAAGTGACGTTTCCTCACCGTTAGCCGATGATGCGAGGGCGCTCGGCGTTTTCGACTGGTTTATGCACGCAAAGTCTGGGAATATACAAGTCGCATGTCTTATTGTCTAACCAGTTGCGCCAAGGAGGCACCATGGACTACAAGATTACCGGCTACGAGCCCGCCCAGCTGTTCCATTTCTTTGAGGAGATCAGCGCGATCCCCCGTGGGTCTGGCAACGAGAAGGGCATCAGCGATTTCCTGGTTGCGTTTGCCAAGGAGCGCGGCCTCGACGTGTATCAGGACGAGGTCTACAACGTCATCATTCGCAAGCCCGCATCTGCCGGCGTCGAGAATGCCCCGACCGTGATGCTGCAGGGCCACATCGACATGGTGTGCGACAAGCTGGGCTCCGTTGAGCACGACTTTACGACCGATGGTATCGACCTGGTCGTCAAGGATGGCGTCCTCACCGCTAACGGTACCACGCTGGGCGCCGACAACGGTATCGCCGTCGCTCTGATGCTCACTGTTCTCGATGACGATTCGATCGTTCACCCCGCCCTCGAGTGCGTATTCACCACCGACGAGGAGACCGGCCTGGTCGGCGCCGAGACGCTCGACAAGTCCCAGATTAGCGCCCGCACCATGATTAACCTTGACTCCGAGGAAGAGGGCGTTGCCACCGTCAGCTGCGCCGGCGGCGTCGTCGTTACCTACACCTGCCCGATCGCGCGCGAGCACAAGACCGGTAGCACCCTCACGCTCGACATCTCCGGCCTGCTGGGCGGTCACTCCGGCTCCGACATCAACCTGGAGCGCGGCAACGGCAACCTCATCATGGCCCGTATCATCGACCGCCTGATGGTTGCCGGCGAGCCCGCCATCGTTAGCTTTAACGGCGGCACCAAGGACAACGCCATCAACCGTGAGTGCAAGGCCGAGCTGGTCTACGCCGACCACGCTGCAGCCGAGGCCGCGGCCCAGATCGCAAAGGGCATCATCGCCGACGTTACTGCCGAGCTCGAGGTCTTCGACCCCGGCTTTACCTGCACGGTTGAGATTGCCGACAACACTGAGGTCGAGGCCATGGACGAAAAGTCCGCACTTGCCCTTATTCGCGCTCTGCGTCTTGCCCCCAACGGTGTGATCCGCCGCAATGTCGCCACCGACGGCTCCGTCGAGGTTTCCTCCAACATCGGCGTGGTTGCCACCTCTGACGACCAAGTCAAGATCATGCTGTCCCCGCGCTCCTCGATCACCTCGCTGCAGAACGAGTTCAAGGACCGCCTGCAGACGCTGGCCGATGTCCTGGGATTCGACGCCAAGTTTGAGTTCGAGTATCCCGGCTGGAGCTATGCCGAGCATTCGCCGGTCCGCGACATCTTTGTCGAGAGCTATCGCGAGCTCTTTGGCTCCGAGCTACGAATCGAGTCCATTCACGCCGGCCTTGAGTGCGGCCTGTTTGCCGAGGCCCTGCACGGCCTGGACGCCATCGCCGTGGGCCCGACGCTCTCCGATGTCCACACCCCGGACGAGAGCATGGAGCTCGCTTCTGCCGAGCGCTTCTACGAGCTGCTCATCGACGTCCTCAAGCGCCTCGCTGCGTAAAGGTTGCGCTAGCAGCAGTCCGAGCCACGTGCTGGTGGATTGCAAATGACATTATGAGAGGGGGCACCCGAGCTTTTGCGACGGGTGCCTCCTCTCTTCTTTTGGGAAATGGGAGATTACGGACACCTAGCCCATATCCGCCTTGATGAGGTCGAGGGTGCGCTGGCAGTTTTCGCAGACGGGGCCGAGCATATGCTCGCGCAGGTCCGCCATGCCGGGCAGGTCGGCGTATTCGTCCATGACCTCTTCCATGCAAATGGGTACCTCGTAGGCGAGGTCCATCATGGTCGCAAAGCAAAACTTCTCGGATAGCCCGGCATCGGTGAGCGCCGCCTCCAGCGCGGGGTCGCCCATACCGTGGTATCGGCGGATAGCGCCTGGACCGATGCGCCCCACACGATTTTCGCCGCCAACGCTCATGGCAAGGCGCGCTTTTCGCCGCATACGTTCGTATGCTAAGCCCGATGCGACATCGTACATGGGTGCGAGTGCCGCGTTTGTGCCTTTGCCAAGGATGAGCGAGTAGTTTTTAGCGTGTGCGTCAGGCGCTCCGATAATGGCGTTATAGAACAACATATAGGTAAAAAGCACAAGATTCATGTGGTGGGGGACTGTGTTAATCAGTCGTTCTTGGATGTCTCGTGTAGTTGGTCCTCCGTCGGCGGTGTATTTCTGGCTTGGCAATACACCGAGCGCCTGGCAAAAGTCCTCCTGATGCAGCCTTTCGATATTTCCGCTGCTATTGACCACTCTGTCGTACCGTTCAACGACGAGCGCGGCTTCGTCTTCAAATGTGTAATAGGAGACGTTGGCAGTTGGAATGCCAACACGCCGAGCCGTTTTCATGCAGACGAATTCGTTTAAGGCCTGATGTTTGAACCCAACGACACCATTTTTGAAGATATGGGTAGTGGGGGATGACCCTAGACATTCGCACCATTGGCCATCATGCCAAGCTAGTGCAAATTTGCCTTGATTGCCGCCCAGGGACCAGCTTTCGTTGGAGCCCATCCATGTCTCTCTTTCGTCATCGCGAATTGCTTTGAGCTTGTGAGCGATTTGAGAATTGGTAAGCGGGCGGTATGCCGAGACCCTGCCGCGGGCGGCGTCTAATTGATCGGCTCGACAAAACTGAACGGCCCCCGCGCAGTCAAGACCGATATGGCACAAGAGGGCGACGGGGTTGTTGGATGCAACATCATGCTCGGTGGCAATAGCGCGACGCTGCTCTTGACTGTCGGGCAAAAGGCCAAATAGGAACGGGCGGACGATGTTATGGCCATACGTGCGATTGGAAAGCGGCATTGTTAGCGATAACGGTGCTCCGCGATAGGTTGGGGCGTATGCAAAGCTGCAGAGTCCATGCTCGTCTTGCCGGAGAGTGCCGGCGATTTCGCCACAAATGAGGGTCGTGAGCTCCATCTCTGCCATTTATTTCACAACCTTGCAGCCAAAGGAGAGGTTTGAAGTGCCGGAAAGGCCTTGCTCGGCTGCGATTTGGGCCAGCAAGGCACCATAGGAAGATGGCGTTCCTTGTCGAGTGGGTCGTCTGCCTACGCTTGGCTTTGGCAGGGTATTCGAGTTCGCGATAGGGAGGTTCACTATCGTCGCCGGATGTTCGGAGGGCGATGCGATGGAGTCGTTATCGCTTTGCGCGAAGAGACCTATGCCGAGTGCGTTAAAGACGGTCAGCAACTTGTCGAGTCGAATGCCCGTGGCGTCTCCCAGCTCGAGCGATGCGAGCAGGCGCTCCGAAACACCGGCTTTTTTAGCGAGGGCCGCACGGGTGATTCCCTGCGCCTCGCGTGCCTGGCGCACGTAGATGCCAGCTTGGCGCGGTGTGGTGATGGGAAGGGTATCCACGGCGATCTCCTAACGTGCAGACTTTTGCATCCTAGTATGACATGCAAAAGTCTGCATGAAAAGGCCTCATGCAAAACTCTGCATGAGGCCTTGCCCGGACGTTTAGTTTTGAAGGGTGTTTTACAGCACCAAAATCCCCAGGTGCTCCAGCAAGATCTTAAGCCCGATAAGGATAAGCACAACGCCGCCTACGATGGTGGCGGGCTTTTCGTAGCGCGCGCCAAAGGTGTGGCCAATCGCCACGCCGGCGACGGAGAAGATAAACGTTGTGATGCCTATAAGCGATACAGCGGGCACGATGTCGACCGAGAGCGCGGCAAACGAGATGCCCACGGCAAGCGCGTCAATCGAGGTGGCGATGGCAAGGATTAGATATTCGCCCAGGTCGATCTTTTCGGCATCCTTGCCGTCGCCTTCGTTCTCGTCCTCAGTAAAGGCTTCCCACAGCATCTTGCCGCCGATAAAGGCGAGCAGGATAAAGGCGATCCAGTGGTCGATGGGGCTGATGATGCCCATGAACTGGCTACCAAGGGCCCACCCAATTACGGGCATGCCGGCCTGGAAACCGCCAAAGAACAGGCCGAGTATCACGGCGACCTTAAGGTTGATCTTTTTCATGCCGAGACCCTTGCAGATGGAAACGGCAAAGGCGTCCATCGAAAGGCCAACGGCGAGCAACACGAGCTCTGCGAGTCCCATAGCCCGGCTCCCTCTCTGCGGGCGAGCCCGCGTGTACCTCTTGGGGGAATAACAAAAAAGACCCGTGGCGTACGCGCTGCGCGCACAACCACGAGTCTCGTTCATTAAGGCAAGCCAGACCGTTTCGGCCAGTATGTTGACTTGCCGCGCCACCGGAGGCGAACCCGGCCACGCGACTACTCCCTCATTCATGTGAACCCCGATGCTACCACATAAGCAGCCCATTTGGGTTGGGCTCTCAGCTGTGTTCGCTCATTCTGTAAGCATCGGATTTCGCAAGCGCCGCGGGGACAAACCGTGAGAAACTATTTAGCGTTTATGGAGCGTATACGATGGGAGCGATGCCTTGGATAAGAACGAGCTGCAAAAGCGTATGGAACAGGCCATCCGCCTGACGGCACCTGGTCAGCCGATCCGCACCGCCCTCGACATGATCATCGCCGGTCACCTGGGCGCCCTTATCTGCGTCGGCGACACCGAAAACGTGCTCGCTGCCGGTAACGACGGCTTCCCGCTCAACATTTCGTTCACCTCGAACCGTCTGTTCGAGCTCTCCAAGATGGACGGTGCCATCGTCATCGACGGCGACCTCACCCAGATCCTGCGCGCCAACTTCCACCTCAATCCCGATCCCTCGCTTGCCACGAGCGAGACGGGCATGCGTCACCGCACCGCCGCTCGCATGTCGGTGCTCACCGATGCCATCGTGATCTCGGTCTCGGCCCGTCGTGCCGTCGTTAACGTGTACGTTCACGGCAAGAGCTACGAGATCCAGCCCGTCACCACCATCATGAGCTCGGTCAACCAGCTCGTCGCCACGCTTCAGACTACTCGTCAGTCGCTCGACCGCTCCCTGCTGCGCCTGACGGCCCTCGAGCTCGACGACTACGTTACGCTCGCCGACATTACCGGTATTTTCTCGAGCTTCGAGATCATGCAGCAAGCAAAGACCGAGCTTAAGGATTGCATCGTCAAGCTGGGCAACCAGGGCAAGCTCGTGCAGATGCAGCTCGAGCAGCTCGCCGGTTCCAGCATGGATACCGAATACGACCTGATGATCCGCGACTACGCGAGCGATTCCTCCGAGGCAAACGCCGAGAAGATTCGTGCAGAGCTCGCTCGCATGACGCCTAAGGACCTGTCCGACCCGCAGCACGTGGCGGCAGTTCTGGGCTATGACGACCTGGACGAGGACTCCGTCATGACGCCGCTGGGCCTGCGCACGCTTTCGCGCGTGTCCGTCGTGCGCGACGGCGTGGCCGAGAAGATCGTCGACGAGTACGGCTCGCTGCAGGAGCTCATGGACGACATCAGCGAGGATCCGGAGCGCCTGGGCGACTTTGGCGTCAACAACCCTGCCATTCTTGCGGACTCGCTGTACCGCATGAAGGGCACCAAACAGGGGAACGCATAATGGCGCCCGTATGCGCCGTGGTCGTTGCCGGCGGCAGCGGTCAGCGCTTTGGAAATCCCGGCGGCAAGCAGCTCGTTAACGTGGCGGGCCGTCCGCTCATGAGCTGGTCCATCCGCGCGTTTGATCGTAGCGACAAGGTCGGCCATATCGTGGTGGTGTGTCCTGCCGAGCGCCGTGCCGAGATGCGCCGCCTTGCCATCGACCCGTTTGACTATGACACGCCCATCAGCTTTGCCGATGCCGGCGATACCCGCCAGGATTCCACCCGTGCCGGCGTGCATGCGGTTCCGGCGGGCTTTGAATACGTTGCCATTCACGATGGTGCTCGTCCGCTCATTACGACCGAGGCCATCGACCACGCGATCGACGTGCTTGTGGGCGACCGCGCCCTCGACGGTGTCGTGTGCGGTCAGCCCGCGATCGACACGCTCAAGATCGTCGATGGCGACAACATCGTCGAGACGCCGCCGCGCGAGCTGTACTGGGCCGCGCAGACGCCGCAGATCTTTAGCGTCGATGCTATGAAGCGCGCCCATGCCGCGGCGATTGCCGAGGGCTTTATCGGTACTGACGATTCATCGCTGGTCGAGCGCATGGGCGGGCGCGTCCGCTGTGTCCAGAGCCCGCGCGATAACCTTAAGGTGACGGTGCCCGAGGACCTGCGTCCCGTAACCGCGATTCTGCTTGGCCGCATGGCCGAGGGAGAGGACCTTCCCCATGTTCAGTAACCTGCGCATTGGCCATGGCTACGACGTCCACCGTCTGGTGGAGGGGCGTCGATGTATCATCGGCGGTGTCGACATTCCCTACGAGCGCGGCCTGCTGGGCCACTCGGATGCCGATGTGCTCGCGCACGCCTTGGCCGACGCTATTCTGGGCGCCTGCCGCGGGGGAGACATCGGCAAGCTATTCCCCGATACCGACCCCGCCTATGAGGGTGCCGATTCGATGGTGCTGCTCGCTCGCGTGATGGACTATGCGCGCGAGCTGGGCTTCGAGTTTGTCGATGCCGATTGCACCATTGCCTGCCAGCAACCCAAGATCACCCCGCACCGCGATGCCATGCGCGCCAACCTTGCCCATGCCCTGGGCGTTGACGTCGAAAACGTGGGCGTCGCCGCCACTACGACCGAAAAGCTCGGTTGGGAAGGCCAGGGCGAGGGAATCGGCGCCTGGGCCGTCTGCCTGCTACAGAAAACCGTTAAGGAGTAACGAATGCGTATCTACAACAGCGCTACCCATAAAAAGGAAGAGTTTCAGCCCATCGAGTCCGGCAAGGTCCGCATGTACGTGTGCGGCCCCACGGTCTACGACAACATCCACATCGGCAACGCCCGCACGTTCATCAGCTTTGACGTGATTCGCCGCTGGCTCATCGCGAGCGGCTACGAGGTCACGTTCGCCCAGAACCTCACCGATGTCGACGACAAGATCATCAAGCGCGCCAACGAGCAGGGCCGTACGGCCGCCGAGGTCGCGACGGAGTTCTCCGACAAGTTCATCGGCGTCATGCGCGCCGCCAACGTGCTCGATCCCGATGTGCGCCCCCGCGCCACCAAGGAGATCGGCCCCATGATCGCCATGATCAAGACGCTTATCGAGCAGGGCCACGCTTACGCAGCCGATAACGGCGATGTGTACTTTGCCGTGCGCAGCGATCCCAACTATGGTCAGGTCTCGGGCCGCAACATCGACGACCTTATGGTTGGCGCACGCATCGAGGAGAACGAGGACAAGAACGACCCGCTCGACTTTGCCCTGTGGAAGGCCGCCAAGCCCGGCGAGCCCAGCTGGCCGAGCCCCTGGGGCGAGGGCCGTCCCGGTTGGCACACCGAGTGCGCCGCCATGGTGCATCGCTACCTGGGCACTCCGATCGACATCCACGGCGGCGGCTCCGACCTTGCCTTCCCGCATCACGAGAACGAGTGCGCTCAGGCCACCTGCGCCTGGCACCAGGGCTTCTCCAACACCTGGATGCACACGGGCATGCTGCTGGTAGACGGCGAGAAGATGTCCAAGTCGCTCGGCAACTTCTTTACGCTGGCCGAGGTCCTCGAGCAGCACTCCGCTGCCGCCCTGCGCCTGCTGATGCTGCAGACGAGCTATCGCTCGCCGCTCGACTTTTCTTGGGAGCGCCTGGAGGGTGCCGAGAACTCGCTCACGCGTATCGCCGGTACGGTCGAGAACCTGCGCTGGGCCGCGAACCATGCGACGGCCGATGCCGATGAGACAGCATCCGAGGCGTTTGCCGCCAAGGCCGCCGAGACCCGTGCCACCTTTAAGGAGTGCATGGACGACGACTTTAACACCGCCGGTGCCATGGGTGCTGTCTTTGGCTTTGTGACCGAGTGCAACCAGTACCTGGAGCAGGCGGGCGATGCTGCCGACAAGGCCGCAGTCCTGACTGCCGCCGATACGCTGGCCGAGCTGCTCGATACGTTTGGCGTTGAGCTTCCCGAGCCCAAGGTCGAGTTGCCGCTGGGCCTGCTGGGCGTTGCCGCCGGTTTGGTTGCCTACACGGGCGACGACGTGGACGAGGCCGCTGCCAAGATTCTCGAGGCCCGTGCCGAGGCCCGTGCCGCCAAGAACTGGGATCTGGCCGACGCCATCCGCGACCAGCTCAAGGACCTCGGGCTGACGATCGAGGATACCGCCGCCGGCACTCGTATCAAATCTCTCTAATCCCCGCGGGTTTCCCAAGCACCCGACCTTGCCGTTCAAACCGTCGCTCGCGTACTCAAGTACGCGTCGCTCCTCTTTCACGGCAATCTCGGGCACTTGGAAAACCCGTACCGACCGCCCGAATTAATATTCATGGGCGGTCGTTTATTTTGTTTCGTTTGATAGTTGTATTTAGGAGGTCGCTTTATGGCCGACAATCGCAAGCGTGCGCCTCGTGGCGGCAAGCAGGCTGCTTCTGGCTCGCGTCCGATTCGCCGCAATGATCGCGCTGCCGCTCCCAAGGGCCAGCGCGATCGCGCCCAGGCCGCACGTCCGCAGCGCGATCGCAACCGCGACGCTGTCCAGGCTCCCAAGGGCGAGTTTATCGAAGGTCGTCGTGCTGCCGCCGAGGCGCTACGCACTGGTTTTCCCATCAAGTGCGCGCTCATTGTCGAGGGTGGAGAGCGCGATGCCGCCTTGTCGCGCCTGGTCGACGACCTCAACGCCGCGGGCGTCCGCATTAAGTATGTGCCGCGTGCGCAGCTCGACGCACTGTCGAGCCATGGCGCTCATCAGGGCATCGCACTCGAGGTTGGCAACTTCCCCTATGCTGATGTCGCCGATATTCTCGACCGCGCAGGCGACGGTCCGGCGCTTGTCGTCGTGCTCGACCATGTGACCGACGACGGCAACTTTGGCGCCATTGTGCGCTCCGCCGAGGTCGTGGGCGCGGCCGGCGTCGTCATCGCCAACAAGCGTGCCGCCGGCGTGACCGTGGGCAGCTACAAGACTTCTGCCGGCGCCGTCATGCATCTGCCCATCGCGCAGGTTCCCAATATCGCTCGTGCGCTTGACGATCTTAAGGCTGCTGGCTTTTGGGTGGGCGGTGCCTCCGAGCATGCCGAGGGCAGTTGCTGGGATGCTCCCTTCGAGGGCCGCGTTGCGCTCGTCATGGGCTCTGAGGGCGACGGCATCTCGCGCCTGGTGCTCGAGAAATGCGACTTTTTGACCAAGCTTCCCCAGCGCGGCATGACCGAGAGCCTCAATGTTGCCCAGGCGACCACGGCGCTGTGCTTTGAGTGGCTGCGCCGCAACGTCGGCGAGCTCATGGGGGAGGAGTAGCGCATGTCCAAAAAGAACCGTACCAAGTCCAAGGCCAAGCGCTTTGGCGAGGGCTCGGCCAAGCCGATTGTTTCGGCCGCGACCTACGGCGTGGGCGGCAATGCGTTTGCGCAGGCCATCGCCGACCCGGTCTCGACGGTGCACTCCAATAAGCCCGAGCTGCTGGTGGTCGACGGCTACAACGTGATCCACTGCACGCCGCGCTACGAAAAGCTCGTGTACGACCATTCAGACGATCCGTATTCCAGCGACGTTCACGATATGGCACGCACCGCCCTCATCAACGACGTCGCCGCCTTTGCCCAGGGCCGCTACGAGGCCGTGATCGTGTTCGACGGCGCGGGCAATATCTCCAACGAGCGCCCCAACCTGCCGGCCCGCGGCGTGCGCATCGAGTTTTCGCCGACGGGCGTTTCTGCCGATACCGTGGTGCAAAAGCTCTGCATCGAGGCGCGCGAGGAAGGCCGCGCGTGCTCCGTGGTATCGAGCGACGGCACGATCCAGGCCGTCGTCATGGGCAAGGGCGTCACGCGCATCTCGAGCCGTATGCTGGTGGACGAGATCAAACAGATCGACAACGACGTGCACGAGGCCGAGGAGGCCCCGCAGATCAAGATGACCCTGGGCAGCCGTCTAAGCCCCGAGGCCCTGGCCAAGCTCAAAGCTCTGCGCGGGAGGTAGGGGAGTTGGCGGGGCGATGCTGTCTCGCTAACTCCATTCAGCGATGTCGATCATTCTTTCGAGGCGCCATGTTAGCGCCTCTTTTAGATAAGGCAGTCTCGCTGTAAGAGCGTCGTTTTTGGATAGGATTTCGATTGCCTCGTCAACGAAACCCTCGAGTTTGTCGCCGTCAAACCAGCCCATGTCCTCGACGAGCAACATTTGTTTGGCGGGGCTTGAATGAAATTGTGCGCTCGTAAAACTGTGCTCTTCCGCCCTAAGCTCCTCTAGTGATATGTTGCACCAGAGTGATGAGCCCGAATCGAAGATAGGGGCAGGTCTGCAGGCTAGCGTGTTTACGTTTCGCACAAGGCCAAAGTTACGCCAATGACGATCGTAGTTGGCGATGATGTCGTCGCACACGATCATGCGGTCAAGGGCGTCTTTTATATCCGTCGCTCCAAGCTCCTCGCAGTTTGCAACATACCGTTCGTAATCGGTTAGTCGCTTGTCTGCATTTGCATGCTGGTTTACATAGAACGCAGGGACATACTCTTCTTCATCAGTTAAGAAGACATCGCATATGCTTAGGGCGGAAGTGCCCGTGCCCTCGAGCGAGTAAGGCACATAATCGCAAGCGTTTAGGATGCGACGGTGAAGTGCAGTCGCCACCAGCTCGTTATAAGGTTCCTGGTTTAGATGTGCACCTGCCTTGTGGAGGATTCGACGGTCATCCTCGCATGTCCAGTACTTTTGAAGATTGCCGTCCGAGGTGTTATCGGGCTTTGCGGCAGCTGCCTTGCCCTCTGGGGCGAAGGGCGCGATGCTGAGAGAGACGTCGTCAAAAGCATTATTGAAGAAATTGATATCTTTCCACGCGAGACCGGAGTCTTGGGGCCTAATCCAATACTGGTCGGATAAGGAGAGGCCAAGATTTCGCTGTACGAGTTCATCGGGAACATCGACTGCGGCTTCTGCAAGCAGGGAGGCTAGCCCAATGCGTGCGAGCGGGATACCGCGGCCGCGCCACCAAGTGCGGAAAGAGTCGAGCGATACGGGGCTATTAGGGCCAAATACCCCAATAGGGGCGTGGGCGTAGTCGACGTCGGCGCCGATGTGGGTGAAGTCTTTTCGCGATGTGTTGTAGACCAGCTGAGCGACTTCGTACGTGCGGTTCATGAGGGCGAACGCGATCTCACTCTTACCGTGGCCGCGGCGGGGACGTCCCCCCGTTTTGGTCACGGAGCGGAGTCGCGTGTCTACGCTGTCTTTGTCGATAAGCCACACGCCAGAAGCCTTGCGGGCGGTCAGCGCGCCGTTCTTAATGAGCTCCTGCACCCTGCGCGGGGTGATGCCGAGCAGCTCGGCGGCTTCTTTGGTAGTAAGCATCGCGAAACCCTTCGCCAGAACGAATAGTTTTATATTTAGCAATTGTAATTAAAACTATTCGTTCTGACGAATGGTTTTGAGATGTGGTCGGGTGAAGGGCCTGTTGCGCCTCGTCGGCAATTCCTTTATTCTTAATTGGCTTCGCGCGAAAGCGCCAAGTGTGCCAGTGTGGCGCAACGGTAGCGCAACTGATTTGTAATCAGTGGGTTGCAGGTTCGATTCCTGTCACTGGCTCCATGAGAGTTTCGGGCTCTGTTTCCTTGTGGGACAGGGCCCGTTTCTATTTATGTCGATAAGTCAGCGTGTTTGGCGCCAACCAAGCTTCAGGTTTGTCTCGATCCGTAACACGAGTGGGCTGAAGACCCTCCTTATAGTTACAGATCGAAACATTGCCAAGGGAAGGCCGATAACATCTCGATCCGTAACACGAAGAGGCTGAAAACCGTTCTTACTGTTACAGAATGAGACGTAAGCGGGGGTTTCTGCGAAACATCTCGATCTGTAACAGATAGGGGAGGAATAACCCTCTTGCTGTTACAGGTCGAGACATAGGCCGGGGCGAGGTTGGTCATCGTCATCGAGCGTGGATTATCGGACACACGAGCGTGGAAAATCTTCCGCCTAGTGAATGAGCGTGGATAATCTGCCACTTTGGATTCGATGGCACGGCAAAGTGGGAGATTATCCACGCTCGATTTCAAACGGAAGAAAATCCACGCTCGGTTTTGCCTGGGAAGAGCAATCTTCTGTCTGGGCAGCCCCGATCTCGACCTATATATAGGTGCAAATAAGCTGGTATCGAAGTTCGATACTGAAGGTGTACTCCACTACAGCAAAGTGTTACCTTGGGAAACGTCACCTCAGTATCCAAAACCACTGTCCTTCATATCCAAACTCAATAAAACCGCAGGTCACGGCTATATAGATACGCCCGGCACCGTGTATCTAGAGGTTTTCGTTGACAGCCCCCAAGGTGGCATCGTATTATCTTCTTCGTTCGCGGGGGCGGCGGTCCAAAAGACCAAAGGACCTGCGGATACTTGAACGATTGGGAGTTTGCCCGAGTGGTTAATGGGGACGGGCTGTAAACCCGTTGGCTCTGCCTACATAGGTTCGAATCCTATAGCTCCCACCCGTCAAGTGCCTGTATAGCTCAGTCGGTAGAGCACTTCGTTGGTAACGAAGAGGTCACCAGTTCAAGTCTGGTTGCAGGCTCCATCCGGCGGTGTAGCTCAGTTGGTTAGAGCACACGGTTCATACCCGTGGCGTCACTGGTTCGAATCCAGTCACCGCTACCATAGGTAACACGGTGGCTTCTCAATAGTATGTTGAGAGGCCACTATGGTATAAAGGCAAAGTCCCGTCCGGGGACGACCTGTTAAGAGGAGGGCTTTATGGCCAAAGAGAAGTTTGAGCGCACTAAGCCGCATGTTAACATCGGCACCATTGGTCACGTCGACCACGGCAAGACCACGCTGACCGCTGCCATCACCAAGGTTCTCTCCGAGACCGAGGGCTGCAAGGCTGACTTCACTGCGTTCGAGAACATCGACAAGGCTCCCGAGGAGCGCGAGCGCGGCATTACGATTTCCGTCTCCCACGTTGAGTACGAGACCGCTGCCCGTCACTACGCTCACGTTGACTGCCCGGGCCACGCTGACTACGTCAAGAACATGATCTCCGGCGCTGCTCAGATGGACGGCGCTATCCTGGTCATCGCTGCTACCGACGGCCCCATGGCTCAGACCCGCGAGCACATCCTGCTCGCCCGTCAGGTCGGCGTTCCCTACATCGTCGTCTTCCTGAACAAGTGCGACATGGTCGACGATGACGAGCTCATCGACCTCGTCGAGATGGAGACCCGTGAGCTCCTCTCCGAGTACGATTTCCCCGGCGACGACATCCCCGTCATCCGTGGCTCCGCTCTGGGCGCTCTCGAGGGCGACGCCAAGTGGATGGACGCCATTCGCGAGCTCATGAAGGCCGTCGACGAGTACATCCCGACGCCTGCTCGTAACAACGACCTCCCGTTCCTGATGGCCGTTGAGGACGTTATGACCATCTCCGGCCGTGGTACCGTTGCTACTGGCCGTGTCGAGCGCGGTGAGCTCAAGCTCAACGAGCCCGTCGAGATCGTCGGCATCAAGGATACCCAGAACACCGTCGTTACCGGTATCGAGATGTTCCGTAAGTCCATGGACTTCTGCGAGGCTGGCGACAACGTCGGTCTGCTGCTCCGCGGCATCAAGCGTGAGGACATCGAGCGCGGCCAGGTTCTCTGCAAGCCCGGTTCGGTTACCCCGCACACCAAGTTCACCGGCGAGATCTACGTTCTGACCAAGGAGGAGGGCGGCCGTCACACCCCGTTCTTCGATGGTTATCGTCCTCAGTTCTACTTCCGTACCACCGACGTTACCGGTACGGTCAAGCTCCCCGAGGGCACCGAGATGGCTATGCCTGGTGACCACATCACCATCGAGGGCGACCTTATCCACCCGATCGCCATGGAGGAGGGCCTGCGCTTCGCTATCCGCGAGGGTGGCCACACCGTCGGTTCGGGCATCGTCTCCACGATCATTGAGTAAATTAGCTCTTTGATATAGCTGACTTAGAGAACCCGGCACTTATATGGGTGCCGGGTTCTTTTCTGCAATGGATATTGAGCCGTTGCTGGTGTCGAGAGGATCGATAATGGTCCTGGATGCACCGTCGATTAGCTCTCGATGGCTTCATTGATGTGTTCCAAATATGAATGGATCCACCGAGAACCAATTGACTCGAGGTTTTCATTGACAGCACTTACGTGGAGCTGATAAAGTAACAACTCGTGCCCGTACGGGGCGGAAATGAAAGGTTCAGGATACATGCGTACTCTAGTTACTCTTGCGTGCACTGAGTGCAAGCGCCGCAACTATACGACCACCAAGAACAAGTCGACCATGCCTGATCGTATGGAGATCAAGAAGTATTGCCCCTGGTGCCGTCACCACACGCTGCACAAAGAGACTCGCTAGTCTCTAGTCACATACGCCAGTAGTTCAATTGGTAGAGCATCGGTCTCCAAAACCGAGTGTTGAGGGTTCGAGTCCTTCCTGGCGTGCCAGTCATTATTCCGTAAGCTCCCACTTGGGGGCTTACGGTTTACTCATGTATAAGCGCATTGCGCGGAGGTAACCCAAATGGCCAACAAGAAGAACAAGAAGAAGGCTCAGCAGCCGGCACCTGCCAACAAAGCTGCCGCCAACTCCAAGGTTGAGGCCAAGAAGGCCGTTGCCAAGAAGAACGAGAAGGCTGCGAAGTCCAAGAAGAACGAGAAGCCTGGTTTCTTCGCCCGCACCAAGAAGTATTTCGCTTCGGTCAAGTCCGAGATGAAGCGTGTCACGTGGCCCGATAAGAAGGAGCTCGTGAACTACTCGGTTGTTGTTTGCGCTTCTCTGATCGTCGTCGGCGTCGTCATCGCTCTGCTCGATGCTGGCTTTGGCGAGGCTCTTGCTCTGTTCTCTGGATTGAGGGGCTAAACCATGTCTAAGCGTTGGTACGTCGTTCACACTTACTCTGGATACGAGAACCGCGTTAAGTCCGATCTCGAGCATCGCATCGAGACTATGGGCATGCAGGACCGTATCTTTGATATCGAGATTCCTATGGAGCGCGTCACCGAGATTAAAGAGGGTGGCAAGCGTGAGACCAAGGATTCCAAGATCTTCCCGGGTTATGTCCTGGTCCGCATGGAGATGGATGACGATGCTTGGACGTGTGTTCGTAACACGCCTGGCGTCACCGGTTTCCTAGGCGGCAACGGCAAGCCCGCTCCGCTTTCCCGCGACGAGTACAACAAGATGACTCGTCGTCCCGGTAAGGGCGATTCGCCCAAGCGCACCTCGGTTGATATTGAGGTCGGTACGTCCGTCCGCGTCACCGATGGCCCGCTTACCGACTTTGATGGCAAGGTCTCCGAGGTTAACACCGAGGCTGGCAAGCTCAAGGTCACGCTGATGATCTTTGGCCGCGAGACGCCGGTCGAGCTCGACTTTAACCAGGTCGCTGTCATCGCTTAAGTTTTCGACCGTTCGCGCGAGCGTGCTTCTTCTGTGACTGCTCATCTCAGGAGTGCTTCTAACACGTGCGTGCTTACGATATAGCAAGTACTTCACACTCGTGATTCGAAAGGAATGACCATGGCTGAGAAGAAGGTTGCCAACGTCATTAAGCTCCAGATTCCTGCTGGTGCAGCAAACCCCGCTCCTCCCGTCGGCCCCGCCCTGGGCGCTGCTGGCGTGAACATCATGCAGTTCTGCCAGGCCTTTAACGCCGAGACGCAGGACAAGAAGGGTGACATCATCCCCGTTGAGATCTCTGTCTACGAGGACAAGTCCTTCTCCTTCATCACCAAGACCCCGCCGGCGGCTCACCTTATCAAGAAGGAGCTGAACCTCAAGTCTGGTTCCGCTAAGCCCCAGGCTGACAAGGTTGGTCAGCTCTCCCAGGAGCAGCTCACCAAGATCGCCGAGATCAAGATGCCGGACCTCAATGCCAACGACATTGACGCCGCCAAGAAGATCATCGCCGGTACCGCCCGTTCCATGGGCGTCACCATCGCTGAGTAGCGATTTCTTATGGTAACGGCGGGTGCTCCGACCGGGGCGCCCGTTAAATGTGTGCAATAGGGCACACGATACGATGTGGGAGGGCTCACGCCCGTTTAACCACAGGAGGTAATGCACATGGCTAAGCATGGTAAGAGCTATAACGCCGCTGCCGAGAAGATCGACCGCGCCACGCTCTACACCCCCCTTCAGGCTGCCAAGCTCATCAAGGAGCTCGACACCGCCAAGTTCGACGAGACCGTCGAGGCCCACTTCCGTCTGGGCATCGATACTCGTAAGGCTGACCAGAACATCCGTGGTTCCATCTCCCTGCCCCACGGCACCGGCAAGACCGTTCGTGTTGCCGTCTTCGCCGAGGGCGAGAAGGCCCGCGAGGCTGAAGCTGCCGGCGCCGACATCATCGGTTCCGACGAGCTCGTCGCCCAGATCCAGAAGGGCGAGATCAACTTCGACGCCGCTATCGCTACGCCGAACATGATGGCCAAGGTTGGCCGCATCGGTAAGATCCTTGGTCCCCGTGGTCTCATGCCGAACCCCAAGCTCGGCACCGTGACCATGGACGTCGCCAAGATGGTCTCCGAGCTCAAGGCTGGCCGCGTTGAGTACCGAGCCGACCGCTACGGCATCTGCCACGTGCCCCTGGGCAAGAAGTCCTTCTCTGAGCAGCAGCTCGTCGAGAACTACGCTGCCCTGTACACCGAGATCCTGCGCGTCAAGCCCTCTTCTGCTAAGGGCAAGTACGTCAAGTCCATCTCCGTGTCTTCCACCATGGGCCCTGGCGTCAAGGTCGATCCCGCTGTCCAGCGTGACTTCCTGGCTGAGTAACTGCTAGTTACTGCCTGAGCAAAGCAAGCATTGCTAAAGAAACCCGGTTCTGCCTTGTGCAGGACCGGGTTTCTTGCTATCGCGTCAAAACCACCACAAAGGGGACGGTGTCCACTTTGTGGTGGTTACCAGGGTGTTCTGGCTGTTGAGGACTCGATGGCATCGTGACGTTTGAGCTCGCGGCGCATGGTTTGCGAGTTGAGCCAAGCTGCTTGCCAGCCACGGATGGGGTAGCGCGTCTGGTCGAGTTCAAACTGCGTATAGCCGCAGGCGTTGATGATCGTCGTTCCACACGCATGCTGCCGCTCGCGCTGAAAATCGTAACCGTAGCTTTGGTGTACATGCCCATGCACCATGTAGTCGGCCCCCCAGGACTCAAGCGCCGTGTTAAAGCACTCAAACCCTCGATGCGGCAGATCGTCCAAATCACCCATACCGGCGGCGGGTGCATGGGTAAGCAGAATGTCGCACCCGCCGACCATCCTAACCTTACGCGACAGCTTACGCATGCGCTTGGACATCTCGCGTTCGGTGTACATGTTGGCGCCGTCGCGATAACGCATGGACCCGCCAAGGCCCGCAATGCGAATCCCTCGGTACGTGTACACGCTGTCTTCTACGCAGATACATCCGCCCGGTGCATGACGTGCGTAGCGGTCATCGTGGTTGCCGCGCACGTAGATGAGCGGTTTGTTGATGACCGTAACCAAAAACTCAAGATAGTCCGGGTCCAGATCGCCGGCGGACAATATCAGGTCGACTCCCTCAAAGCGTTCCTTGCGAAAGCACTCCCAAAGGCATCGTTCTTCGGTATCGGCTATGGCAAGGATTTTCATAGGGCAGGGACTTTCGGCTCATCGTCGAGCTGCGGAATGGTGCCCACCACGTTGTCCGCCAGCCAATTCATCTCGACAATCTGCGTGCTCGGCAGCGGAGGGAAGCCTTCGATCTGTACCACGCCGTTCTGGCTGTGGAGCTCGCCGCCAAAGGGGTTGATGGATCCCTCAACAATGCCATTGCGGAGGAGCTGAACAAGCTTCCGCGTCTGATAAGGCAGGCCCGGAGCGTAGCGAATGTCGATAACACCTGAGCTCATGCCGTACCAGTAGTTGACGGCGCGCACTTGCTGCTCATCGGCGGTTTCGTCCCACGTGCCGTGCAGCAGGCTTTTCACGATGAGCTCGTAGTAACGGCCCCAGTTCCATACCGGCATGGCGATGCCGGTAACCTTGCCATCGACCAGGCGGTGGAGTCCGTAGGCCGTAGGGTCTTCGAGCGACTTTGACATGTCAGCGCCGGTCATGACGCTTACGCCTTCGCGGCACATGGCCTCGGCGAGACCGCCGGCGGGCACATCGCCCCAGGTGAGGATAATTTGCGCGCGGGGGTCGAGCAGCGAGGCACCGATGGCAAAGGCATTGATCTCGCTGAGCGCGCCGGATGCGAAGACCGACGCGTGGTAACCGATGCGGTGGTTCTCCGCCATGCTGGCGGCAAGGGCGCCCAGGAGAAACTTGGCCTCGTACATCTTGCCAAAGTACGAACGGACGCTTTGATGGGGAAGGCCGATAGAGCAGTTGAGGAACCGAACCCGGGGATACTCAACGGCAGCCCTGAGCGTGTATTCCATCAGGCGGTGCGAGGTCGAGAAGATGACGTTTGCTCCATGTTTGACAGCCGTTTCCACGGCGGCGTAGAACACGTCTGGATCGTGACAGTCCTCGAACGCCTCAGTGCGCAGGATACCGCCAAAGTGCTCATCGAGATACTGACGCCCTTGGTCGTGCAGGCTGTCCCAGCTCGACGTCGCACAGGGGAACTCATGAATAAAGGCGATGCGCAGGGGGTTGGCCGCCGAATAGACGGTCTTGCCCATAAAGAAATTGAGCACGCCGGAGGTGGACTTGGCGGGCGACTCCTCCTCATCGACGCTCGGCGCTTCGACAAGATCGACCTTGTCCTCGTCATTTTTGCCGGCAATGACCAGCTCGCGCCAAATCTTGCACAGGCGGTTTACGACGATATCCGTCGGCGTATCCAGCAGGCGGTCCTGGTTGTACACATTGAGGTACACGAGCATGGCGTCGGCAGGCGTAATGTCCAGGTGGTCGCCGCCTGCGCGAAGGTAGGCGCGCTTAAAGAGCAGGAAGGTATGGCGCAGGTAGTCGACCTTTTTCTGCGGCCATTTTTCGATAAGGTTCTGATCGAGCATCTTGGCGAGCGTTTCGTAGCTTCCCTCACGCGAGAAGTCGATCTCGTATAGGGGGCAGACGCGCCAAAACGCGCAGAATTCGCCGTACAGGCGGCTTTCGACGGAATCCCATGTGCCGGGGTAGAGACGGGTGACCCTGGCCGAAACCGTTGGAGCGTCCAGGAATTTGAGGACACTGACGCGTTTGTTGCCTTCCTGGACATAGAACCGATGCATGAACTCGGTGACGATGATGGGGTCGCGATAGCCCTCGGTTACCTGGATGTCGTAGAGGTTGGACCACTTGCGGGCGAACTCGGTGCTAAACGGAAGCAGGGGCATAAAGTTACACGAAAAGGCGGACTGACGGCCTTTGGTGACCGTGCCGACGACCATTTCGAGCGGAATATCCCGCAGGCCGACATTCTCTCGCTGACCTAAGGGGAGCTGAGCAACCAAGCTATCGAGGTCCGTAAGGTATGGATGCTCGCTTTGGCTGATGGCGCGACGGCGTCCCTGCTCGCCGCGCTTGCGTGCTTGACGATAGGCCTCTTCCATGGTGTCTACTCCCTTAGTCGTTTAAACAACGATATGAACCATGGTACCACGAATGAAAACCACTACAAAGATGCCTGTCCCCTTTGCGGTGGTTTAGGCGATGATGGGGGCGATGGCGCGGATGCAGGCGTCGGCTGCCGTGAAAGTAGTGCTGTCGTCGCTGACGATAAAGATGATCTTTCCTTTGATGCCAAAGTCGCCGATTTCGCTAAAGAGTACGTAGGGCTCCTTGTCAAAGCCCGAGATGGGCGAGACGGCCGTTTTGGTTGCGCTCGTGAGCTCGTCTGCCAGCACGTCAAGGGAAGCCCACTTAGACGTGTCGTTTACGGCAACGGGCACGGCCACGCGCCCAAAGGGCATCAAATGCACGAGCGTGTTCTTGGAGATGTTGGAGTTGGGCACAATGATGGTCTGTCCACAGGCATCCTCAATCGTTGTATGGCGCCAAGTGATGTCTTGGACCACGCCGGATACGCCGCCGACCTCGATATTGTCGCCGGGTTTGATGATGCCCATAAAGGTCACTTGCATGCCGCCGATAAGGTTTGACAGCGTGTCCTGAAAGCCGAGCGAGATAGCGATGCCGCCGACGCCAAGAGCGGCGACGAGCGCGTTTGCGTTAATGCCAAAGCAGTTGTCGAGGATAAAGCTGCCGCCGATCATCCAGATGACGGCACGCGCGATGTTGATGAAGATACTCGATGCCGGAAGCGGATTATCGTCTCGGTTAAGCAGATGGTTCAGGGTCTTGGATACGACCTTGGCGGCGACGGCGGTGCCTATCGCCAAGATGACGGCCCAGATGATGTTGTGGACCCACCGTTGCTCAAAGAAATGAAGAATCGGCTCAAACAATTCCATGTAGGGAAAACCTCCTAATGATCGTCCAACCATGATACCCACCAAGAAGCCCGTCCGATCAAATTCGGACGGGCTTCTGTGCTCGATATAAGGTTTACGCGGCGGGGCTGCAAGGCCCGGCGGTGTAGCTTAGCGTCGACGCTTCCAGATAATGCCGAGGATGATGACGATGATGCCGCCGATAAGGCACGCGCCAACTACTGCCAGCGTGCGGTCTCCCGTTGCGGCGAGCTTACCGCTCGTCTTCTTGGTGCTGACCTTCGTGGTCGTCGTGTCCGTCTTAGGCGAGGGCTTAGGCGTCGGGGCCGGTGTGGGCGTGGGGTCCACGGCTACGGAGCCGAAGCTGATGGTGCCGGCGAGCCCGGCCATCTTGCTCTCCCAGCCGTTCTGCCCAATCAGCGCCCTCAGCGCCGCCTCGCACGTGCCCCACTCGGTGTACTTGGTGGCGTGTGCAAAGGTGGGAAAGTCGGTCGTGTTGGTAATGATGTAGTTGTTGGTGGCGACGGTATAGGTCTTGGCGGGGTCGAGCGTGCTGCCGTCTTTGGTGAGTGTGGCACTCACAATGCGCTTGCCTTCGGGCTGCGTCCAATCAATCGTCACGTTGATGCCGCCAAAGGAGAGAACGCTGCCAGAGTCATCGCGCCACTTGTACTTGTCTTGCGCCTCCTGCTCGGTGTGACCGGCCGCCACATAAGCCTGCTGAAGCTCGTAGCTGTCGTTGCAATCGTCGCTGATTTGTAGCGAGTGCTCGAGCGCTGCGAGGAAGTCCGCGCCGGTCATGGTCCAGGTCTCCACGGTGTTGCCGTAGGGCGAGATGGCGATGACGTTGCCGGCGGTCACGTTGCCCGCCGCGATGCCGCCGCGGATGCCGCCAGCGTTTTCGATAGCGAAGTCCGCGCCCGTCAGGGCAAGATAGGAGCCGCAAATCACGTGGCCGATGGTCTGGGCCTTGGTGGTGTCGCCCTCCTTGCTGGGGCCGAAATCGGTGGTGCGCACCATTTCCCAACCATGCGTGCCTGCGGCGTCCTCGCCGTAGAAATAGTTGGTGGTGGATGTGCCGAGCACCTTGTTCGATTCGTTTTCAAAGTCCTCGTCGAGCGGCTTGATCTTGTTGCGGACGGCTTCAAGGCGGCTTTGGTAGTCGGAGCCCTTGTCGGGGTCTGCCAAAAGGTCGTTGACGTTCTTGGCGGTGTAGAGCTTCTCGTCGCTGCCGTCTGCAGGGACCGTGACCGTGTCATCGTCGGTCGTCTCGGTGCCATTCGTGTCGTATTTGTACGGAATGGAAAGCAGCCCCACCTCGGCAAAGGCGCTGCCTGCCTCGACAACGTGGATCGTCTTGCCGTCGGCTCCCGTCACCTTCTCGTTAAGGTTGATGTGCTCGTGGCCTGCGATAAGGGCATCGACGCCACGGAGCCGCGTGGCAAAGGTCTTTGCGTCGAGCGTGTGCGCGATACACACAACAACATCGCAGCCCTCCTTGCGCAGCTGCTCTGCCTCGGCATTGATGGCGTTCGCGGCACTCGAGAAGCTGGTGCCCGCGACCAGGTCCGCGCGCAGCGAGGAACCTAGCGACTCATCCATGGCTCCGACGACGCCGACCTTGATTTTGTAGTCGAATGTGGAGTGATCCTCGCTATCCTCACAGGTGCGATCGAGCGTCTTCGTGATGCTCGAGCTCCATACGCCGCTCGTAGACTTCGCGTTCGCGCAGAGTATGGCGAAGGGCGTGCCGGTGGTGCTGTAGCCGGTCATGGTGCGGAGTTTGTCTGCGCCGTAGCTCCAGTCATGGTTGCCTGGCGTGGTCGCGTCGTAGCCGTCGGCGTAGAAGGTGTCCATGAGCTCGGCGATGCTCTTGCCCTCGCTCATGGTGGCGAAGGACTGTCCGTGGAAGGTGTCGCCCGCATCGAGCAAAAGATCGGGGGCGCTGCTTTGGGCGCTATAGAGAACTGCCAGTCCGTCGAAGCCGACGGTGCCGGTGCCCTTGCTTTCGTTGTAGCTGTACTTGTAGCTGCCGTGGATGTCGTTGGTGTGCATGACGGCCACGGAGCCGTCAATAGCGGCGGGCAGGTTCCCCGCGAAAGCGAGGCTTGGGATGCCTGCGAGCGCGCCGGCAAACAACGCGGCGGCTAACGCAAGGCGGGGGAGTCTTTTCATGGCAGTTTCCTTAGTCCTTAGCCAGAATGTCTGGTTGAATATCGGATTATCGACATAATATGCGAAAACCGCCGCAAGGGCGCCTGTCCCTTAGCGGCGGTTTTGACGTTTGCGCAGATAAAACCTGCCAAAATAAACCTGTCCCTTTTTGGTAGGTTTAGCTTAGCAGCATGCGGTCGTTGGCGAGCTCGCCGCCCGAGACCTCCTCGAATTTCTGCAGCAGGTCGGCTACGGTGAGCGACTTCTTCTCATCGCCCGCCACGTCGTAGATCACGTGGCCTTCGTGCATCATGATCAGACGGTTGCCCAGACGGATGGCGTCGTTCATGTTGTGCGTGACCATGAGCGTGGTCAGGTGGTTCTCGTCGACGATCTCCTCGGTCAGGTTGAGCACCTTAGAGGCCGTCTTGGGGTCGAGGGCCGCGGTGTGCTCGTCGAGCAGCAGCAGGCGCGGCCTGGTGAGCGTGGCCATCAACAGGGTGAGTGCCTGGCGCTGTCCGCCCGAGAGCAGGCCGACCTTGGCGTTGAGACGCGTGTCCAGACCAAGGTCCAGGCGCTTGAGCAGCTCAACGTACTCATCTTTCTCGGCCTTGGTGACGCCCCACGAAAGGCCGCGACGCTGGCCGCGACGCTTGGCGAGGGCCAGGTTCTCGGCAATCTGCATGTCGGCTGCGGTGCCACGCATGGGGTCCTGGAACACGCGGCCCAGATACTTAGCGCGTTGTGACTCGCTCAGGCGCGAGATATCGGTGCCGTCGAGCTCGATGACACCCGAATCGAGCGGATACACGCCGGCGATCATGTTGAGCAGCGTGGACTTGCCGGCGCCGTTGCCGCCAATCACGGTTACAAAGTCGCCGTCGTTAAGGGTGAGGTCGACGCCGGTGAGCGCGCGCTTCTCGGTGACGGTGCCCTTGTTAAAGGTTTTCTTGACGTGTGAGAGCTTAAGCATCTGCCTCATCCCCCTTCGTGTAGGAGCTGCGGAGCTTATAGCGCTCCCAAACCACGGGCACGCACAGGGCCACGGCGACGATCACAGCGGAGAGCAGCTTCATGTCGTTGGCGTCCATGCCCAGCTGCAGCACGATGGCGCGGATGAGGAAGTAGACCACGGAGCCAAAGACGGCGGAGGCCAGGCGAACGCTAAACTGCGTGAGGCCGCCGGGCAGCAGGCGGCCGAGCACCTCGCCGATAACAATGGCGGCAAGACCGATAACGATGGCACCGGTGCCCATGCCAATGTCGGCGTACTTCTGGCTCTGGCAGATGAGCGCGCCCGAAAGACCGATGAGAGCGTTGGAGAGCACGAGGGCGATCATCTTGGTGGAGTTGGTGTTGACGCCCAGAGCGCGGATCATGTACTCGTTGTTGCCGGTGGCGCGCAGTGCCGAGCCGATCTCGGTGCCAAAGAACCAATACAGGATGGCGACGATAGCCACAGCGAGCAAAATGCCCAGGATGATGGCGACGGTGGACTGCGGCAGGCCCGTCATGTTGCTGACAGACGAGAACACGGTGCCCTTGGCAAGAATGGGCGTATTGGACTTGCCCATGATGCGCAGGTTGATGGACCACAGGCTGATCTGGGTGAGGATTCCGGCGAGGATCGCAGGAATCTCAAAGACGGTGGTCAAAATGCCCGTGACGGCGCCCGCGATGGCGCCGGCGCACATACCGGCCAGCACGGCGAACAGCGGGTCGACGTTGTTATTGACGATGAGCACAGCGCAGACGCAGCCGCCGAGGGCAAAGCTGCCGTCGCAGGTCATATCGGGAATGTCGAGCAGGCGGAACGTGATAAACACGCCAAGCACCATAATGCCCCAGAGGACGCCCTGCGAAACGGCGCCCTGCAATGCAATGAGCATGCTTCATACCTCCTAGGATAGGGTGGACACGTGATTCACCATAATAGCGGTAACAATGCATAGAAGAGTTACGGACAGACGTTTTGTTTTACCTGAAACAAGCAGGGCGGACGCCGGTCTACAGCGCCCGCCCCTGTGGCTCAGATATTGAATAACGCGGCTAAAGCGCGAGCACGGGCTCTAGACGCATGCCGCGTATGGCATTACGCGTCCAGGGCGGAAAGGTCGATGCTCAGGGCCTCGGCCATTTCGTCGTTCTTGACGACGACCAGGTCCTTGCTCGAGAGGTGCTTGATCGGCATATCCTCGGGCTTGGCCTCGCCCTTCAGGATCTTAACGGCCATCTCGCCCGCGGCGTAGCCCAGGTCCTCATAGTTGATGGAGAGGGTGAACAGGCCGCCGGCCATGCACATACCCTCCTCGCCAGTCACGAAGGGAAGCTTGTTTTCCTTGCAGATCTGGCCGACCTGCGAGGCGCCCGCGGCGATGGTGTTGTCGGTGGGGGAGTACAGCGCGTCGACCTTGCCCACGGCAGACTCGACGACGGACTGAATCTCATTGGAGCTCGAGACGGTGAAGTCAGTGTACTCGAGGCCCAGCTTGTCGAGCTCTTTCTTGGCGGCCTTGATCTGGACGTCGGAGTTGGACTCGGCGGTGCAGTAGAGCAGGCCGACCTTTTTAACGTCGGGCAGGACCTTCTGCATCATCTCGAGCTGCTCGGCGACCGGGGTGAGGTCGGAAGCGCCCGTGACGTTGGTGCCCGGCTTGTCGTTGTCCTGGACCAGGCCGGAGGCGGCGTAGTCGGTGATGGCACAGCCCACGATGGGGATATCGGCCGTGGCGCCGGCGGCAGCCTGCGCGGCGGGCGTGGCGATGGCATAAATCAGGTTGACGTTGTCGCCCACAAACTTGTCGGCAATGGACTTACACGTGGACTGGTCGTTCTGGGCGTTCTTCTGGTCGATCTTGACCTTAAGGCCGCTCTTCTTGATGGCCTTGACGAAGCCGTCGTTGGCGGCATCGAGCGCGGAGTGCTCGGTGAGCTGCAGAACGCCGATGGTGTAGTCGGAACCGGCGGCAGCAGAGCCGGAACCAGAGTTGCCGCCGCATCCGGCGAGCGGGGCGAGCGCGAGCAGGCCGGCGGAGACCAGAAGGCTCCTGCGGCTGATGGTGATGTCCTTCATATCATTACCCCCAGTATAAAAATGGCTGGAAACACTGCACTGGGACAAAGTGCAAGTGGGACTATAGTAGCGCTGATGTCCATTTTTACAACAGCCTGGCGGGTTTTTTAATACAGAATCGGATGGGCGGTACGGGTAGTCGAATGGGCGGCGGAGGGTCTTATGCGGCGGAGGAGGCGTCGTCCTCGTCCAGGGCGGCGAAGAGCTTCTTGCCGTCGAGCAGGCGCGTGCTGACGTTTCTCATACGGGCGATCTCGACGGTGCGCAGCGTATCGTCGGTGCCTCGGGCGTCGTAGACCGTTCCCAGCAGATACGAGATGCCATCGCGCTGCCTGATGGCAAAGGGACGGAGTGTCATCCGTGCTGCTTCGGTTTCGCCGCGTGTCGTGACGCTCGAAATATCAAAACTCACCGTGGTTCCGTGGTCGATGGCCTGCTCGACGAGCTCGCACGTGTCGATGCGCTTGATGGGCGTGCGTGTTGCCTTGGTAGCCTTGCTGCCTGCGCTTGGAGCGGGTTCGGGTGTATCGAGGTAGCCGCGAACGTCGGCGCTCGCCATGGCAACTAAGTGCTGCGCCATGCTCTTGCGGATAGCGATAGGCGTGGAGCGGTTGCGCATGACCATACCGTGGAGCCGGATGATCTCTTCATCGGTGAGCGGGCGGGTAAGAAGTTTGTAGCCCACGCCGCGTTTGTATTCAATTTCGTATCCGGCATGGCGAAGCGCGGAGATGGCGGTGTAGATGCTGCGCCGCGCCGCCGAGATGGGCATGCGGGCGGGGTCGTCGGGATGGGCGAGGCGCCGGATCAGCTCATCGGAAAGCATGGCCTTGTCTTCGCCGGTGTTTTCGCTCAAGAGCTGCAGGATACGAACGGCGCGATAGGCTGCCATCGAGGCGGCGCCCCTCGTCGTGGTGTCGTAGGTTTCAACAGCGGCTTCGGTCATGGTGCCCACGTCCTTTCCGTTTTGGGTGGCGACGGTATGGAGCCTAGGACGCGGGGCTTTCCCAGGGGCGCAGGGCGCTCTGGGCGGTCGGTAGTCGTCGGCAAACGGCGGGTCGAGTTTTCAACAGCCCTGCTCAACTGACCAAAAACTTGCCAAAAGCTTGACGGATGCTGTTGAAAAAAGCGTCTCTCGACCGATGTCGAGAGACGCTTGTGCGATGAGCGTTGGCGTGTGGCGACGCGAGCTAGCGTTCGACGATTAGAAGTCGGCGTTGCCCACGGTGCGCGGGTGCGGCAGGACGTCGCGGATGTTGCCCACGCCGGTCAGATACATGACCAAGCGCTCGAAGCCCAGACCGTAGCCGGCGTGCTTGCAGGAACCGTAGCGGCGCAGGTCAAGGTAGTACTTGTACTGCTCGGGATTCATACCCAGGTCCTTGATGCGGGCCTCGAGCAGATCCAGGCGCTCCTCGCGCTGGGAGCCACCGATGATCTCGCCGATGCCCGGCACCAGGCAGTCGGCGGCGGCGACGGTCTTGCCGTCCTCGTTCATGCGCATGTAGAACGCCTTGATCTCGGCCGGGTAGTCGGTCACGAAGGTCGGGCGCTTAAAGTGCTCCTCGGTCAGGAAACGCTCGTGCTCGGTTTGCAGGTCGATGCCCCAGCTCACGGGATAGTCAAACTTGTGACCGGCGGCGACGGCCTGCTCCAGGATCTCGACGGCCTCGGTGTAGGTAACGCGGGCAAAGTCGGAGTTGGCGACATGGTCCAGGCGCTCGAGCAGACCCTTGTCCACAAACTTGTTGAGCATATTGAGCTCGTCGGGGCAGGTTGTCATGACGTCCTTAAGGACGTACTTGAGCATAGCCTCGGCGTTATCCATGTAGTCGTTAAGGTCGGCAAAGGCCATCTCGGGCTCGATCATCCAAAACTCGGCGGCGTGGCGCGTGGTGTTGGAGTTCTCGGCACGGAAGGTGGGGCCAAAGGTGTACACGTCGCCAAAGGCCATGGCAAAGTTCTCGGCATTGAGCTGGCCGGACACGGTGAGGCTTGCATGCTTGCCAAAGAAGTCCTGGCTCCAGTCGACCTCGCCGGACTCGGTGAGGGGCGGATTTTTGGGGTCGAGCGTGGTCACGCGGAACATCTCGCCGGCGCCCTCGCAGTCACTCGTGGTGATGATGGGGGTGTTGACGTAGACAAAGCCCTGCTCCTGGAAGAAGCGGTGGATGGCGGCAGCCGCGACAGAGCGGATGCGGAACACGGCGCGGAACAGGTTGGTGCGCGGGCGCAGGTGCTGCTGGGTGCGCAGGAACTCGACGGTTGCGCGCTTCTTCTGCAGTGGGTAATCCGGGGCGCTGACGCCCTCGACCTCGATGCAGGTGGCAGAAAGCTCGAAAGGCTGGGGCGCATCGGGGGTCAGCTTGACGGTGCCGGTGCAAATGAGTGCGGCCGAGACGTTTTGATGGGCGATCTCGTCGTAGTTGTCGAGTGCCTCGCGGTTCATGACGACCTGCAGGTCGCGGAAGCAGCTGCCGTCGTTGAGCGTAACAAAGCCAAAGTTCTTCATGTCGCGGACGGACTTGACCCAGCCGGCGACGGTGACGGTCTGGCCGCCGAGCGACTCGGCATCGGCATAGAGCTGCGCGATTTTGGTGCGGTTCACGTATCCTCCCATAACGGTTGAATGATAGTTATCCATACAGTTCGATATTCTAGCAGCTCGGCTCATTTGGGCTATACAGATAAGGCATTGGCGGGATGGTTTTTCAAACGAAAAGCGCCCGCGGCCTAATGGTCGTGGGCGCTTGACGAGGTGCCTTTTGGCTGTGTGGCGCGGGGCCTGGCTACTTGGTCTTGGCAACCAGCAGCGGGTCGCCAAGCTTGACGAGCGGGTTGCCGCCGATAAGCGTTCCAGACTCGCCGACATGGTCGATGCTCTTAAGACGATCGAGCTCGGAGACGATGACGGTCACGATGTCCTCGTGACCAGCGGCCTTAATGGCCTCGCGGTCGAAGCTGATGAGCGGCTGGCCTGCCTTGACCACATCGCCCATCTCGACAAAGCGGGCAAAACCCTTGCCGTTCATTTCCACGGTGCCCAGGCCAACATGGATGAACACGCGCAGGCCGTCCTCGGTAATCATGCCGATGGAGTGGTTGGTGACAGTGGTGGCACCGATGCGGCCGTTGGCGGGCGCATAGATGGTGCCGGTAATGGGCTCGATGCCATAGCCCTGGCCAAGCATGCCCGAGGCGATCGTCTCGTCGGGAACCTCGTTCAGGTTGACGAGCACGCCGTTGACGGGGGCATAGATGACGCCTTCGCGGGTAGCGAAGCTTGCTGCGGGCGGAACGGACGCCTCGCCGGTCGAGGTGAAGGTGGACTTAAGCGAATCGAGCAGACCCATAGTTGCCTCCAACTTAAATAGGCGCATATCGCGCGTTTGGTTTGCCGGAAACGTTTCATATGTGTTTCGCGGCTTGGTCAACGCCCCTATTCTACGCTGCTCAAAGATACCTCTGAACTGGGATTATGTGATATATCAGTTGAAGGGAAACTTATTGCCGGAGTGTTTCTGCGCCACGGGTTCAAGTGGGGTACGCTTGAAGGCAAAAAACAAGGGCGCTTAATTTGCGCGAAGGGAGCACATATGATTGTCGAGAACCATGCGCTGTGGGGCGAGGAGCCGACCGAGGAATATCCGGCGACCTTTACGTATTTGGGTGCCGAGCCGCTGCCCGATAAACCGAATGGCCGCCGCCCTGCCGTGATTATCTGCGGCGGAGGTGCGTTTACGCATATCGCTCCGCATGAGCAGGATCCCGTGGCGTTTGCGTTTTTGGATCACGGCTACCAGGCCTTTGTGCTCAACTATGTCACGAGTTCTACGGGTGACGTGAGCTTTCCGCACCCCCAGGCAGATCTTGCCAAGATGGTCGCCACGGTGCGCGCCAACGCCGACGAGTGGCATGTCGATCCTAAGCGCGTGTGCGTCGTGGGATTCTCGGCGGGCGGTATGATCTGCGCCTCGCTGGCAACACAGTGGAAGACCGGCCCCTTCGCGGCACTTGCCGGGGCGCGTCCGGACGACATTCGTCCCGATGCCGTGGTGCTGGGCTATCCATTGCTCGACTTTGCCTATGTGCGTGACATGCAGACGCGCGATCCGCGCATTGACTTGCGTGTGCCCAAGACGGGCGGCAAGACGGGGCGCGATTTGCTCAACGACTACCTGTCGATGGTGACGGGCGGCGAGGCAACTGACGAGCATCTGGCCGACATCTGCCCCACCACGCATGTTTCGCGTCAGATGCCACCGACCTTTGTGTGGGGCGTGTCCGACGACAAGACGGCGCCGATCGCGCAGGTCTACCCGTTTGCGCAGCGCATGGCCGAGGAGGGCGTTGCATGCGAGATGCACGTCTTCGACCAGGGCGGTCACGGCCTTTCGCTCGGCAACGCCAACACCGCGGTCGACAACGAGGACAAGCAGGTGGCAGTCCGTCCCTGGATCCGCCTAGCCTTCCGCTTCCTGGAGCGCCATCTGTAAGAGGACGGGCATCCCAGCCCTTCAATAACTTGCGGTGAAATAGTTCCGATCTGGGGCATCAACCAGCCCATCCAGGAACTATTCCACCGCAACTTTGTTTTTGATGCCCCGCCCGGAAACTGCGTCCCAGTTTTGCCTTTCAAGGTGGGACACGGTTTCCCATAGGGCCTCGACTGGGAAAGTGCGTCCCGTTTCGAGTGGGGATTCCGGGATGCATTTTCCGTAAGAGGCCTGTTTGGGAAACCATATCCCGTTTCGAGCCAGAATTCTGGGATGTAGTTTCCCCGAGAGGCCTCATCGGGAAACTATGGCCCTGAACTCTCCTGCCTGTCCCCATTGCGCCAATCTGCTGATTGAACGTCATTGTGTGTTCACGCTATCATGTAAGCTTAAAAATGGTTAGCCATGGCAAACGGTTAGCCATGGTGAACATAAATACAACGCCCTGTGGGCGCCGGGGGAGGAACACGGACGTGAAGCTCGATACGCTCGAGATTGGAAAGGACGCCGTTGTCGCATCGGTGGCATCGGACGATCAGGCACTCCGACAGCATATTTTGGACATGGGTCTAACGCCGGGCACCGAAGTCACCATGATGAAGTACGCCCCCATGGGTGACCCGCTCGAGATCCGCCTGCGTGGCTACGAGTTGACACTGCGTAAGGACGATGCCGCTCGCATCGAGCTCGTGGGTATTCACGACACCGATACGGGTCCGCGCGCTAACGCCGCAATCGGCACGACGGAGCATCCGGCCCTGGGCGAGGGGACGTATTCGCCCCGTGCGGCAAAGACGGCCGTGCCAGAGGGCGCGCCGCTGCACTTTGCCCTCGCCGGCAACCAAAACTGCGGCAAGACCACGTTATTCAACCAGCTGACGGGCTCCAACCAGCACGTCGGTAACTTTCCCGGCGTGACGGTCGACCGCAAAGATGGCACCATCCGTAACCATCCCGAGGCGAGCGTTACCGACCTGCCCGGCATTTACTCCCTGTCGCCGTACACAGGCGAGGAGGTCGTGAGCCGTCAGTTCATCCTCGACGAGCGTCCGGACGCCATCATCGACATCATTGACGCCACCAACATCGAGCGCAACCTGTACCTGACACTGCAGCTCATGGAGCTTGACCGTCCTATGGTCATCGCGCTCAACATGATGGACGAGGTGACCGCCAACGGCGGCGCCGTGGACGTCAACTTGCTCGAGAGCCTGTTGGGCGTGCCCGTTGTCCCCATTAGCGCTGCCCGCAACGAGGGCATCGGCGAGCTGGTGGACCACGCCCTGCACGTGGCGCGGTTCCGCGAGCGCCCTGGTCGCCTGGACTTTTGCGCGCCCGACGGTCCGGACGGCGGTGCGCTGCATCGCTGCATCCACGGTATTGCTAACCTGATCGAGGACCATGCCGTGACGGCGCACATCCCGGTGCGCTTTGCGGCGACCAAGCTGGTCGAGGGCGATGAGCTGGTAACCGAGGCGCTTCACCTGGATCGCAATGAGCTCGACGCTATCGAGCACATCATCACCCAGATGGAGGGCGAGGCCGGCACCGACCGCCTATCTGCGCTGGCCGATATGCGTTTTAGCTTTATCGGCGACGTGTGCGGGCGTTGCGTCGTCAAGCCGCACGAGAGCCGCGAGCACGTGCGCTCCGTCAAGATTGACCGCATCCTGACAGGTCGTTACACAGCCATTCCGGCGTTTCTGGTGATCATGGGCCTCGTCTTTTGGCTGACGTTTGGCGTGATCGGCGCGGCGTTGCAGGGACTCATGGAGGACGGTATCGCTGCCATCATCGCCTCGGCCGACGCGGGCCTCAAGGCATTCGGAACCAACGACGTGGTGCGCTCGCTGGCTGTCGACGGCGTGCTTACGGGTGTGGGCAGCGTGCTGACCTTCCTGCCGATTATCGTCGTGCTCTTCTTGTTCCTCTCCATTCTGGAAGACTCCGGCTACATGGCGCGCGTGGCCTTTGTCATGGATAAAGTGCTGCGTCGCTTTGGCCTGTCGGGCCGTAGCTTCGTGCCCATGCTCGTCGGTTTTGGCTGCACCGTGCCGGCTATCATGTCGACCCGTACGCTCCCATCCGAGCACGACCGCAAGATGACGGTCATGCTCACGCCGTTCATGAGCTGCTCGGCCAAGTTGCCGGTCTACGGTCTGCTGTGCGGGGCGTTTTTCCCACAGGCGACAGTTCCCGCCATGGTCTCGCTCTATCTGATCGGTATCGTGGTCGGCTGCATTGCCGCCCTGGTGCTCAACCGTACGGCATTTAAGGGCGACCCGGTGCCGTTTATCATGGAACTGCCCAATTACCGCCTGCCGAGCGTCAAGACGACAGTGATGCTGGCATGGGATAAGGCCAAAGACTTTATTACCAAGGCCTTTACCATTATCTTTGCCGCTACCGTGGTCATCTGGTTCCTTCAGACGTTCGACATCCGCTTTAACGTGGTCGCCGATCAGTCGCAGAGTCTGCTTGCGGGCCTCGGCAGCATCATCGCGCCGGCGCTGACGCCGCTTGGGTTTGGCGACTGGCGTGCATCCACGGCGCTCGTCACCGGACTTATCGCCAAGGAGAGTGTCATCTCGACCCTCACGGTACTTTTGGGCGCGACCTCGCCCGCGGCACTGTCGACCATGTTTTCGCCGTTTACTGCCTATGTGTTCCTGGTCTTTACGTTGCTGTACCCGCCTTGTGTGGCGGCAATCGGCGCCGTCAAGAGCGAGTTGGGCGCGCGCTATGCCGTGGCCGTATTCGCGTTTCAGGTGACGGTCGCCTGGATCGTGGCGTTTGTCGTGCATTCGGCGGGCATATTGCTGGGGTTGGCTTAGTTTTTTATTGACGGCGCAACCTCTGTGTATCGAATTGTTTTCGGCCCCGCACCTGTTGCTGACGGATGCGGGGCCGTTGCTATATAATCGCCTCCACTCAAAATGATTGGAGACGTTATATATGAGTCAGGCAAGGCAAGACGGCATCACGCTCAGGCAGTGGCTCCCGCTCGTCGGGCTCACCTGCTGTGCGTTCGTGTTCAACACGTCGGAGTTTATGCCCATCGGCCTTTTGACTGATATCGCCGCGTCGTTCTCGCTCACCGAGGCCCAGGCGGGCATCATGATCTCGGTCTATGCCTGGGGCGTCATGCTGCTGTCGTTGCCGCTCATGGTGTTTGCCTCGCGCTTCGAGTTCAAGCGGATGCTGCTGGGCGTGCTCGCCGTGTTCTCGCTGGGCCAGTTTCTGTCCGCTGTGGCGCCGACTTATCCCATCCTGGTCTGCGCGCGCCTGGTGGTCGCTTGCGCACATGCCGTGTTCTGGTCGGTCGCCTCGATTATGGCCTCGCGCCTGGTTGACACTCGCCACGGCGCGCTCGCCATCAGCATGATCGCTACGGGCTCGTCCATCGCGCAGATCTTCGGCCTGCCCCTCGGTCGCGCCATTGGCCTGGCCGTGGGCTGGCGTATGACGTTTGCCGTGGTCGGGGCGCTGTCTGCTGTCGCGGTCGTCTACCAGGCGACCGTGTTTCCCGTCATGTCGGCGGGTGAGCGCTTTACCGTCAAGCAACTGCCCGAGCTGCTCAAGAACCCGTTACTGATCGCGCTCTATGCGGTCACGGTGTTCATGGCAACTGGCTATTACACGGGCTATAGCTATATCGAGCCTTTCCTGGCTCAGGTCGCGCATGTCGACGCAAGCGCCATCACTATGACGCTGACGGCGTTCGGCTGCTCTGGTCTGCTCGGAAGCTGGCTGTTCGGCCGGCTGTTCGATGGGCACCGGTTCCCGTTTCTCGCGATTACGCTCTCCGGCGTGCCGGTGGCCCTGCTGCTCATGGGCCCGGCCGCATCGTCGCTCGTGGCAGTGCTTGCCGTCTGCGCGCTGTGGGGCTGCTGCGCCACGGCCTTTAACGTGGCGTTCCAAGCCGAGCTCATCAAGCACACGCCGGCAGATTCGTCGGCCGTCGCCATGTCGATCTTCTCGGGCCTGTTCAATTTGGGCATTGGCACGGGTACCGCGATCGGCGGAGCCGTGGTTTCGGGCCCCGGTATCGCCTGGATCGGCTTCGCGGGCGGTGCGATCGCTGCCATGGGCGTCATCCTCGCCATCACGGTGATGTTCCCGGCCATTCGCCGCGCAAAGCCTGTCGCCTAACCACGTCCCCTCATCAGTTGCGGTGGAATAGTTCCTGTTTAAGGCCTCTGAAGGCCCAAGCAGGAGCTGTTCCACCGCAACTTATTTTGGGGAAGAGGATACAAGCCGGGCATACAATGGATGTCGTTGTGTTGAGCTTACCGGGAGGTTGCTATGTGGGCATACAAGACGACGTTCTATCAGATCTATCCGCTGGGCTTTTGCGGAGCTCCGCGCGAAAACGCCGCACCCGTTGCCGAGGACGAACTCTCCCAAGCTGCCGGCACTGCACCCAACCCCGATGCCCCCATCATGAAAATCGCCCAATGGGCCGATTACCTGCAGGAACTCGGCGTCGGCGCCGTGCTCATCAACCCGCCGCTCGAGTCTGATAGCCACGGCTACGATACGCGTAGCCTGCGCCATCTCGACCGTCGCTTGGGCGGGGATGCCGATTTTGCCGCCGTGTGCGAGACGCTGCATGCCCATGGCATTCGCGTGGTGCTCGATGCCGTCTTCAACCACGTCGGTCGCGGCTTTTGGGCTTTCCGCGATGTGCAGGAGCGCAAGTGGGACTCGCCCTACAAGGATTGGTTCCACATCAGCTTTGACGGTGACTCGTGCTACGGCGACGGCTTTTGGTACGAGGGCTGGGAGGGCCATTTTGAGCTTGTGAAGCTCAACCTGCAAAATCCCGCCGTGGTCGATTACCTGCTTGAGTCCGTGCGTTGCTGGGCCGAGGTCTTTGGCGTCGACGGTCTGCGCCTGGACGTCGCCTATATGCTCGACCGCGATTTTATGCGCCGCCTGCACTCCTTTACCCGTGAGCTTAAGCCCGACTTTGTGCTGATCGGCGAGACGCTCCACGGCGACTACAACCAGATTGTCAACGACGAGATGCTCGACTCCTGCACCAACTACGAGTGCTACAAGGGCCTGTACTCCAGCTTTAACTCGGTCAACATGTTCGAGATCGCCCATTCGTTGCACCGTCAGTTTGGCGGCGACCCGTGGTGCATCTACTGCGGCAAGCATCTGCTGTCGTTTGTCGATAACCACGATGTGCCGCGCCTGGCGAGCATCCTTACCGACAAGTCCTGCCTGCGCCCCGCCTATGGCATGCTGTTTGGCATGCCGGGCATTCCGTGCGTCTACTATGGCAGCGAGTGGGGGATTCCTGGCGAAAAGGGCGGCCCCGATGGCGACTGGGCGCTGCGACCTGCGCTCGATGAGCCTGCGCCCAACGAGCTGACGGCCTTCATCAAGCAGCTCGCGCACCTGCGCTCGACAGACGGTGCGGCGGCACGCGCTCTCAACTACGGCGCGTACCGCAACGTGGTGATCCAGAACAAGCAGCTGCTGTTCGAGCGCGCCTGCGACGACGCGACGGTGCTCGTGGCGGTCAATGCCGTGAACGAGCCCTATACCTTTGGTGCCGGCGAACTCAACGGCTCCTTCGTCGACCTGCTTGCCGACGATGCGCCCACGGTCGAGCTGACGGGTACCCTTGAGCTTGCGCCCTACGAGGTGCGCTATCTGTTGAGAGCCTAGCCCATGGCCGTGTCTGACGAGGACTATCAACATATTGAGCATGGGTTTGAGCCTGTGTTCGACCAGCACTCGCGCGTTTTGGTGCTCGGGTCGTTTCCCTCGGTGCTTTCGCGCGCCAATGCCTTTTATTACGGCAACCCTCAGAATCGCTTTTGGCGCGTGATGGCCGCGTGCCTCGGTGTGCCTGTGCCACCCAACGAGGGCGACCCTTTGGCAAGTGGTGAGCCCGCGACGCTCGATGCCTCCATTGCCGCCAAGCGGGCCATGCTGCTGAACGGCGGCGTGGCCCTGTGGGATGTGATCGAGAGCTGCGACATTAAGGGCTCGAGCGACGCGAGCATTCGTAACGTTGTGCCGGCACATATCGAGCGCATTGCCGATGCCGCGCCGATCGAGGTCGTTGTCTGTAACGGCGGTACGGCAGGGCGACTCTACAAACGCTATCTACAAGAGCGGACGGGGCTACCCGCCATCGTGCTGCCGTCGACGAGTCCTGCCAACGCGGCGTGGCGTTTGGAGCGGCTTGTCGAGCGTTGGAGTGAAGCCGTTGATTGGCAGGCTTTTTCGATTTAGCAGTTTGAGTGCTCGGCAAGATGCCTCATAACGGCGTGCCAGATCGGTGTGGGCAGCGCAGACGTGGCGCGCACCATGCCGTCGGTGTCGACGCCACCCGTTGCGGCGCCACCGAGCTTCTGCGCGTGTTCGACGGAACACCCCATGCGAACGGCGCCCACGAGCTTGTCCATGGCCTCCGAAAACGGTCGCCGCAAGAGTCCCATGCGTGGGGAATGGCGAAGCGCTGCGATGCCGCTGCCGGCGCAGATGGCAACGCCGCCACACCACAATTGGTCATGGCGCTCACATGCCTTGTGCAGGCGAACGGCGGTCCCACGCGCCTGCTCAGTGCTCTCTTGTGCGGCTCGAATCGCGGCATAGACGCGCGTTCCCGTACCGCCAAAGCGCTCAAGCGCCTGCTCGATGGCTGCCAACGTCTCATCGTCAGCCACATCTTCAATGGCCAGCACGATGCCATCGGCAACGCTGCCGGCGTCATTTGCCTTCAAGTCGACCGGGCGGGGGAGTGCGGTGCCGGAAAGCTGTGCATAGGCGGCGATGGCATCCTGCAGGTCCCAGAGCAAAAACTCAAGATCGGCACTATTGGGAATGCTGATATACGCAATGGTGTGCAGTGTCTTTGGTACGTCGCTGCGCGCGGTCGGCTCCATGCTGCCTCCTTTCCGGTTGGTTTCCGTTTAGGTTACACCGTCCGGCGGCGCCCCGCCGCGCTATCCTAGTGCAACCCTTACGAAAGGAACGCCATGCGACTGCCCATGAATACCTCGCTTGCCACGCTCAAGCCCTCCGGCATCCGTCGGATTAACGCGCTCGCCGCCCAGCACCCAGGGTGTATCGCGCTTGCGCTTGGCGAACCCGATTTTCCCACGCCCGATGTGATTAGCGCCGAGGTGACGGCCTCGCTCGACCGCGGCGACACGCACTATCCGCCCAACAACGGCCGTCCCGCCCTGCGCGAGGCACTGTCCAAATATATGGGTGACGCGGGCCTGGCATTTTCCGCCGACGAGGTCATCCTGACCGACGGCGCGACCGAGGCCCTGTCGGCAACATTCATGGCTATGCTCAACCCCGGCGACGAGGCCATTATCCCCACGCCGGCCTTTGGCCTGTACGAGAGTATCGTCGTGGCCAACCACGCCAAGGCGGTCTTTTTGGATACGGAGCCCGCGCAATTCCAGATTGACGAGGACGCACTTCGTGCTTGCGTGACGCCGGCGACCAAGGCCATCGTCATCTGCACGCCCAACAATCCCACGGGCTGCATCCTCAACGCGGCATCGCTCGACGCCGTGGCGCGCGTAGCGGAGCAGGCGGGCATCTACGTAGTCTGCGACGACGTATACAACCGTCTGGTCTATGTGGATGGCTACGAGCGCTTTGCCCAGCGCCACCCAGAGCTACGCGAGCAGACGGTCGTCATCGAGAGCTTCTCCAAGCCCTGGGCTATGACTGGCTGGCGCCTGGGCTGGCTCGCAGCGGCAACCCCCGTCATCGCCGAGATCGCAAAGGCCCACCAATACTTAGTATCGAGCGCCGTTTCCTTCGAGATGGACGCCGCAGCGCGAGCCCTGACCGTCGACCCCACGCCCATGCTCAAAGTCTACCGAGCCCGCCGCGAACGCGTACTCGCAGCCTTAGACGCCATGGGCCTCGACGTGGTAGAGCCCGCAGGAGCCTTCTACACTTTCCCGAGCATCAAAAAGTTCGGCCTAACAAGCGAAGATTTCTGCATCAAAGCCATCGAGGAAGCCAACGTAGCCCTAGTCCCGGGCGACTGTTTCGGCACCGAAGGCCACATCCGCCTAAGCTATTGTGTTTCCGACCAAGATTTGGACGAAGGCCTAAATCGCCTGTCCACCTTCATTTCAACCTTATAGCCCAACGGGACGCAACACATCAGCCCACCGACCCAAGCATTATGAGTGGGGGCGTCAGCCAACGAAAACCCGGGCTGCCCAAAGTCAACGCAGGCACGCGCCGCCGAAGGCCAGGCGCAAGGTTTCCGTAGATTCCGCACGAGCCGGAAAGCACTTAATGTGCTTTCCGAGCGAGCCCAGGACCTGACCGAGCGGAAACCTTGCGCCTGGCCTTCGGCGGAGCGTGCCGGATGGTGGAATTGTGTGCAGCCCGGTTTTCCGTTGACCGACGCCGGGGTCCCCGCCATAATACTTTCGGTTCACGCACGAATCCGCTGCCAGAGACAGCCGGTGCAAACGGGCATCGCCCGCGAGCTTAATGGGATATCCCGCCAGCCGAGGTGGTCGAGTAGATATGTCTTCTCGCCCCCGTCGCTCATGCAGCGCGGGGGCTTTCTTTTTGGACATGCCCCCGTCACGTCCTTGTGGCGGACCGTGCCCGGAAAGAATTCGAGGAGGTGTAATTCATGCCCCAGCAGTACAAAATCGACAAGGTTGCAGAGATCGAGTCCCGTATCGCCGAGAACGCCGGTCTGTTCGTCGTCAACTACAACGGTCTGACGGTTAAGCAGGCTCAGGAGCTGCGTCATCAGCTTCGCGAGTGCGGCGCCGAGATGAAGGTCTACAAGAACAACCTGGTCAAGATCGCCCTCAAGAACCAGGAGCAGCCCGAGATCGACGAGATCCTCGCCGGCCCCGTCGCTTATGTGTTCTACGAGTCCGAGCCGGTCGAGGCCGCTAAGGCCCTTAAGGACTTCTCCGCTCAGTCCAAGGGCGTCCTTGAGATCAAGGGCGGTATCTCCGACGGCAAGGCCGTTTCCGCTGATGATGTTAAGGCTATCGCCGAGCTGCCCACCAAGGATCAGCTTCTCGGCCAGATTGCCGGTCTCATCTCCGGTTTCGCTCGCGACATCGCTGTCTGCGTCAACGGCGTTTCCTCTGGTCTCGCTCGTTCGATCCAGCAGGTCTCCGAGCAGAAGGCAGCCTAGTTGCTGTTTTCACCCGCGGCGGCAACGCCGCACCCCTGGCGCATTCGCGCTGTGTTTTAACTGATCTCCGTGCATCCGCACGGAAACCGAAAGGACTTAGAAATGGCTAAGCTTACCACCGATGAGATCATCGATGCTCTTAAGGAAATGACCCTTCTCGAGGCTTCCGAGCTCGTCAAGGCTATCGAGGACACCTTCGGCGTTTCCGCCGCTGCTCCTGCCGCTGTTGTCGCCGCTCCCGCTGCTGGCGCTGCTGAGGCCGAGGAGAAGACCGAGTTTGACGTCGTGCTCGAGGGCTTCGGCGACAACAAGATCCAGGTCATCAAGGCCGTCCGTGAGCTCACCAACCTTGGCCTGAAGGAGGCCAAGGAGGTCGTCGAGGGCGCTCCCAAGGCTGTTCTCGAGGGTGCCAAGAAGGAGGACGCCGAGGCTGCCAAGGAGAAGCTCGAGGCTGCTGGCGCTGCTGTCACCCTCAAGTAATCAGGCTTTCTCGCCAGATTTCTTTGCAGACGGGGTTCGCATTGCGAGCCCCGTCTTTTTTTGTTTTGGCCCTTCATTCCCATTGCTCGGCACGCAGCACACCGCTGCCTTCGCCGCGCCAATCCCGTTACCGCTGGGGCGTAAAATTGCACCATTCGAGCAATAATTTGCGTTGACCTGCTGAAGAATTGCGTTTGCCTTACGGCGACGTATGTCTCCGGCGGTAAGATACTTCGGTATCGCAATTTGGTCTGCGGCCGCCGTGCCGCACGCACAGGGCGCATTCTGCGCCTGCGAAAGGATCCTTGAATAACATGAAGGCAATCATCCCCGCCGCCGGTCTTGGCACGCGTTTTCTGCCTGGCACCAAGTGCACGCCCAAAGAGATGCTGCCGGTGCTCGACAAGCCCGTCATTCAGTACGTCGTCGAGGAGGCACTCGAGCCCGAGGAGGTCGACGACGCCATCATCGTTACCTCTCCCGGCAAGCCCGAGCTACTGAACTACTTCCAGGCCGATTGCTCGCTCGAGAACCTGCTGCGCGAGCGCGGCAAGAATGCCTATGCCGATGCCGTCGCCCACGCTGGCGGTATGCCGGTCGACTTCCGTTATCAGTACGAGCCCAAGGGCCTCGGCCATGCTATTCGTTCTGCTGCTGACGCCGTGGCAGGGGAGAACTTCCTGGTTCTTCTGGGCGACTACGTTGTGCCTAACCGCGACATCTGCGACAAGATGCTCGCCGTTTCCAAGGAGCACGGTGGAGCTTCGGTTATCGCCGTCGCTGCTTGCTCGCCCGAGGAAGTCAGCCGCTACGGCGTTATCGCCGGCGAGCGCGTCGGTTCGCTCGAGGGCGCCGAGGACGTTGCCGATGCAGAGCCGGGCGCTGTCTGGCGCATCGGCGGTCTGGTCGAGAAGCCCGCTCCCGAGGCGGCTCCGTCCAACCTGTACATTGTCGGCCGTTATCTGCTGAGCCCGCTGGTCATGGACCTGCTCGCTGATCAGCAGGCCGGCAAGGGCGGCGAGATTCAGCTCACCGACGCCATGGCCCGCTCGCTCGATCGCGAGGCTATGTACGCCGTCGTTATCGACCCGCTGTCGGGCTACGACACCGGCACCCCGTCTGGCTGGATGGCAACCAACGCCCTCATGGCCGCAAGCGATCCTCGCTTTGCCGATGCCTTCTGGGACGCCATCGACGAGCGCGGCGGATTGATGCGCAAGTAAGCCTTCGGACATTGACATTTACGGGCGCGGACCTCGGTTCGCGCCCGTTTTTTATAAGAGCTGCGATTGCCGGCTCTCTGTTCACAGAAAATATATGAACAGATGTTCGATACACATACATCTACCTGCGTGTTTTCCGTCGAAAAACTTTGCTACTCCAAAAACTCAATCGCGTCAAGGCTTTTCTTGCCCAACGGTCGGTACCTGATAAACTATTAGGTTGCGATAACTGGCGAAGCTATGCCTCGCCAACCCACCGAGCATTTCCGTGAAGGAGGAAAAACCTGGTGACCTACGCATACACTGCCACTGAGCGCAAGCGCGTCAGCTTCGGGAAAATCCCGGAGGCCATGGAGCTCCCCAACCTTATCTCTGTTCAAAGGGAATCCTTTGAGCGTTTTAAGGACGAGGGCCTTCGTGAGGCGTTCAAGGAATCCAGCCCCATCCAGAGCCAGAACCATGTTCTCGAGGTTACCTTCGGCGAGCATCAGTTCGGCGACCCCGCGCACACCGTCGAGGAGTGCCGCGAGAAGGACATGACCTATCAGGCCCCGCTTCTGACCGACGTCCGTCTCACCAACAAGGAGACCGGCGAGATCAAGGAGCAGCTCGTCTTTATGGGCGACTTCCCCATGATGACCGATCAGGGCACCTTCATCATCAACGGTACCGAGCGCATCGTCGTCTCGCAGCTCGTCCGCTCCCCGGGTGTGTACTACAGCTCCGAGATGGATTCGGGCAAGCAGATCTACAAGGCCCAGATCATCCCGTCCCGCGGTGCCTGGCTTGAGTTTGAGGTCGACAAGCGCGACCAGCTCATGGTCTCCATCGACCGTAAGCGCAAGCAGAGCGCCACGATGTTCCTGCGCGCCCTTGGCATTGCCGTCACCAACGACGACATCATCGAGCTGCTCGGCAACTCCGATGTGATCAAGCGCACCCTGGAGCGCGACACCGCCCTCACTCGCGAGGACGCCCTCATCGAGATCTACCGTCGTCTGCGCCCGGGCGAGCCTCCCACCGTGGACGCTTCCCGCAGCCTGCTCGAGGGCCTGCTCTTTAACCCGCAGCGCTACGATCTGGCCCGCGTCGGTCGTTACAAGGTCAACAAGAAGCTCAACCTCACCACCGAGGAAGAGGTCACGGTGCTCACCGACGAGGATATCGTCGCGACGCTGCGCTACCTGCTGTCCCTCGCCGCCGGCGAGCAGGGCTTCAAGGTCGACGACATCGACCACTTTGGCAACCGCCGTATCCGCACCGTCGGCGAGCTCGTCGCCAACCAGTTCCGTATCGGCATGAGCCGTATGGAGCGCGTCGTCCGTGAGCGCATGAGCTCCCAGGACATCGACGAGATCACCCCGCAGTCGCTCATCAACATCCGTCCGATCGTGGCCTCCATCAAGGAGTTCTTCGGTTCCTCGCAGCTCTCGCAGTTCATGGACCAGGCTAACCCCCTGACCGGTCTGACCCACAAGCGCCGTCTGTCCGCACTCGGCCCTGGCGGTCTTGCCGGCCACAAGTCGGGCTCCAGCCGCCGCACCAACGTGCCGACGGCCGTCCGCGACGTTCACAACTCGCACTACAGCCGCATGTGCCCAATCGAGACCCCCGAAGGCCCCAACATCGGCCTGATCGGCTCGCTCGCCCTCTACGCCCGCGTCAACGAGTACGGCTTCATCGAGGCCCCGTTCCGCCGCGTCGAGAACGGCGTTGCCACCGACCAGATCGACTGGATGACTGCTGACGAGGAAGAGAAGCACGTCATCGCGCCGGCCAACACGCCGCTCGATCCCAAGACCAACGAGTTCATCACGACCGATGCCGAGGGCAAGATCGTCCGTCCGCACACCGTGATCGCCCGTACCCGCGACTTCGACGGCTCCTTCGGCGCTCCCGCCGACGTGCCTGTCGAGGACGTCGACTACATGGACGTCTCGCCGCGTCAGATGCTCTCCGTCGCAGCTACGCTGATCCCGTTCCTTGAGCACGACGACGCTAAGCGTACGCTCATGGGCGCCAACATGCAGCGTCAGGCCGTGCCGCTGGTTCACCCCGCCGCTCCCTATGTCGGTACCGGCATGGAGCGTCGCGCCGCCCTGGACTCTGGCGAGGTCACCCTGGCCAAGAACGCCGGCGAGGTCATCTTTGCCGACGCCTCCAAGATTATCGTCAAGCATGCCGGCGGCATGGACGAGTATCACCTGGCCAAGTACCAGCGCTCCAACCAGTCCACCTGCATCAACCACCGTCCGCTCGTGCGCGTCGGTGATACCGTTGAGCAGGGCGAGCCTCTGGCCGACGGTCCTTCGACCGATCATGGCGAGCTCGCACTGGGCCAGAACCTCACCGTGGCATACATGCCGTGGGAAGGCTTCAACTACGAGGACGGTATCGTCGTGTCCGAGCGCCTGGTGGCCGAGGACCTGCTGACGACCATCAATATCACCCGTCACGAGATCGATGCCCGCGACACCAAGCTCGGCCCCGAGGAGATCACTCGCGAGATCCCGAACCTCTCCGAGGACATGCTTGCCAACCTCGACGAGGACGGAATCATCCGCATCGGCGCCGAGGTCGGCCCTGGCGACATCCTGGTCGGCAAGGTCACGCCTAAGGGCGAGAGCGCTCTGACCGCCGAGGAGCGCCTGCTGCGCGCCATCTTCGGTGCCAAGGCTCACGATGTTCGCGACACCTCCCTTAAGATGCCTCACGGCGCTTATGGCCGCGTCATCGACGTCGTCCGCTTTAGCCGCGAGAACGGCGACGACCTGGCCCCCGGCGTCAACGAGCAGGTGCGCGTCTACGTCGCCCAGCGTCGTAAGATCCAGCAGGGCGACAAGATCGCCGGTCGCCATGGCAACAAGGGCGTTATCTGTAACGTTCTGCCGGTCGAGGACATGCCCTACATGGCTGACGGTACCCCGATCGACGTTATCCTCAACCCGCTGGGCGTTCCTTCGCGTATGAACGTCGGCCAGCTGCTCGAGTGCCACCTTGGCTGGGCTGCTGCCTGCGGTTGGGATACCGAGGATGCCGACTCCGACAAGTATGTCCCCGGTCCGTTCTTCGTCTCGACGCCCGTCTTCGACGGCGCCAAGGAGGACGAGATCGCCGAGGTCATCCGTCGCGCCAACAAGAACATGCTCAACAAGGCCACCGCTGCCTTTGGCGATCACATGCGCCCCGAGTTTGTCACCCAGCTTGACGAGCGCGGCAAGACCCGCCTGTTCGATGGCCGCACCGGCGAGGAGTTCCGCGACCCCATTACCGTGGGTACGTCCTACATCCTCAAGCTCGGCCACATGGTCGACGACAAGATCCACGCCCGTTCGACCGGCCCTTACAGCCTGGTTACCCAGCAGCCTCTGGGCGGCAAGGCTCAGTTCGGCGGCCAGCGCTTCGGCGAGATGGAAGTTTGGGCACTGTATGCTTACGGTGCTTCCAACGTCCTGCAGGAGATCCTGACCGTCAAGTCCGACGATACCGTGGGCCGCGTCAAGACCTACGAGTCCATCGTCAAGGGCGAGAACGTTCCTGTCCCGGGTATCCCCGAGTCCTTCAAGGTTCTCGTCAAGGAGATTCGCTCCCTCGCACTGGACATCGAGCCCATGCACGATGCCGACGAGGACGCCTCCGCCCCTGTGACCGCCGAGGAGACCTCCGCTCTCGACGACCTGGCTGCGCTCGCCGGCGTTGACGCCGACGTCGAGGCCGAGGATGCCGAGACCGCCGAGGCACCCGAGGCTGTCGCCGCCACGACCACTGATAAGGAGTAGTTGACTGTGGCAGATTTCGAAGCTACTGATTTTGACTCGGTAAAGATCTCCCTTGCCTCCGCCGACCAGATCCGTTCCTGGTCGCACGGTGAGGTCAAGAAGCCGGAGACCATCAATTACCGTACCCTCAAGCCCGAGAAGGACGGCCTGTTCTGCGAGAAGATCTTCGGTCCCGCCAAGGACTGGGAGTGCTCCTGCGGCAAGTACAAGGGCATCCGCTTTAAGGGCATCGTCTGCGAGCGCTGCGGCGTCGAGGTTACCTCGGCCAAGGTGCGTCGCGACCGCATGGGCCACATCGAGCTCGCCGCTCCCGTGTCCCACATCTGGTACTTCAAGAGCCCCACGAGCTTCCCGATGAGCCGTATGCTCGACATCAAGTCCAAGGACCTCGAGAAGGTTCTGTACTTTGCCAGCTACATCATCACCGAGGTAGACTACGAGGCTCGCGAGGCCGACGCTGACGACCTGCGCGAGGAGCTCGCCGCCGATCTGGAAGAGATCGATGCCGAGTGCGCCCGCCAGATCGAATCCCTCAAGGAGCAGGGCAACCCCGAGAACTTTGACGAGTTCTCCGATGAGGAGCCGCTGACCCCCGAGGAAATCGCCTCTGGCATCGTCGACATCGAGGAAGAGTGCAAGGACGAGAAGCAGCTCCGCACGGACGCCTTCAACGCCTTCATGAAGCTCACCGAGCGCGACCTCATCTCCGATGAGCCGCTGTTCCGCGAGATGACCCGCTACTACTCCATGTACTTCAAGGGTGGTATGGGTGCCGAGGCCGTCCGCGACCTGCTTGCTGCCATCGACCTCCCCTCCGAGGCCGAGAAGCTCAAGGCCATCATCGCCGACGAGGACTCCCAGAAGCAGAAGCGCGAGAAGGCCGTCAAGCGCCTCGAGGTCGTTGACGCCTTCCTGAAGGGCGGCAACAGCCCCGCGAACATGATCCTGGACGTCATCCCGGTCATTCCGCCCGATCTGCGCCCGATGGTCCAGCTCGACGGCGGCCGCTTCGCTGCGTCCGACCTCAACGACCTGTACCGTCGCGTGATCAACCGTAACAACCGACTCAAGCGCCTGCTCGACCTGGACGCCCCCGCGATCATCGTGAACAACGAGAAGCGCATGCTCCAGGAGTCCGTGGACGCCCTGTTCGACAACGGCCGTCGTGGTCGCCCGGTCTCTGGCCGTGGCGGTCGCCCGCTCAAGTCGCTCGCCGAGGCCCTCAAGGGCAAGCAGGGTCGTTTCCGTCAGAACCTGCTGGGTAAGCGTGTCGACTACTCCGGCCGTTCGGTAATCGTTACCGACCCCAAGCTGCTGCTGCACCAGTGCGGTCTGCCCAAGACCATGGCGCTGGAGCTTTTCAAGCCCTTCGTCATGAAGCGCCTGGTCGAGCTTGGCAAGGTCGAGAACATCAAGGGCGCCAAGCGCGCTATCGACCGTGGTGCCACCTTTGTGTGGGACATCCTCGAAGAGGTCATCGACGGCCGCGTCGTGCTGCTCAACCGTGCACCGACCCTGCACCGTCTGTCCATCCAGGCCTTTGAGCCGGTGCTGGTCGAGGGCAAGGCCATCCACCTGCACCCGCTGGTCTGCTCGCCCTTCAACGCCGACTTCGACGGCGACCAGATGTCTGTCCACGTGCCGCTGTCCAGCCAGGCTCAGGCCGAGGCCCGCGTGCTCATGCTCTCTGCGAACAACCTGCGCTCGCCGGCATCCGGCAAGCCGGTTAACATCCCTTCGCAGGACATGATCATCGGTGTGTACTACCTCACCCAGGTTCGCGAGGGTCTGCCGGGCGAGAACCACGTGTTCTCGAGCTTCGACGACGCGCTGCACGCCTATGACTGCCGCTCCGAGGTCGACATGCAGGCCAAGATCCAGGTCCGCGTGTCCGCTGCCGACGCCAACGTCATCAACGAGGACGGCACCCGTATCTTCCGCGTCAAGAACGGCAAGAACGAGTTTGTCGACTACGACGTCACCGGTAACAAGACCGCGCGCTTCGAGACCTCTATCGGCCGTATCATCTTCAACCGCCAGTGCCTGCCCGAAGACTACGAGTTCATGAACTACAAGATGGTCAAGGGCGATGTGGCCAAGCTGGTTGCCGACTGCTGCGATCGTTACCCCGAGGCCAAGGTCGGCCCGATCCTCGACGCCATCAAGTACTCCGGCTTCCACTACGCTACCCGCGCCGGCCTCACCATCTCGGTGTGGGACGCTCTCATCCCTGCGGAGAAGCAGGAGCTGCTCGACCGCGCCCAGGCCAACGTCGACCAGATCAACGAGTACTTCGAGGAGGGCTTCATCAACGAGACGGAGCGCCACATCGAAGTCGTTAACGAGTGGACCGCTTGTACCGATAAGGTTGCAGCGCTCATGCTCGACATGTTCGACGAGGAGAACCCGCTCTACATGATGGCCGACTCCGGCGCCCGTGGTTCTAAGACCCAGCTGCGTCAGCTCGGCGGCATGCGTGGCCTGATGGCAGACATGTCCGGCGAGACGATCGACCTTCCCATTAAGGCGAACTTCCGCGAGGGCCTGCTGCCGCTCGAGTACTTCATTTCGACCTACGGTGCCCGTAAGGGCCTGGTCGATACCGCATCCCACACCTCGGACTCTGGTTACCTGACCCGTCGTCTGGTCGATGTGGCCCAGGACGTCATCGTCCGCGAGGAGGACTGCGGTACGCACGAGGGCGTCACCTACAACCTCATCATCCCCGGTACCACCGACCTCAACACCGACCTCGTCGGCCGTTGCTTCATTGAGGACGTCGTGGCCCCCGATGGCACCGTGCTCTTTGAGCAGGACGGCTACATCGAGAAGGTCGCCGACATCCAGAAGATGGTCGATGCGGGCCTTAAGAAGGTCAAGCTTCGCGCGCTGCTCACCTGCCGCTCCAAGTACGGCGTGTGCCAGAAGTGCTACGGCTGGGATCTTTCCACCCGTCGTCCGGTCGCTATCGGTACTGCCGTCGGCATTATTGCCGCCCAGTCCATCGGCGAGCCCGGTACGCAGCTTACGATGCGTACCATTCACTCCGGCGGCGTCGCTGGCGTCGACGATATTACGCAGGGTCTGCCTACGGTCAGCCGTATGTTCGATATCGTCGGCAACGTCAACGAGAAGATCCTGGGTCGCGAGGCCGAGCTGGCTCCGTACTCCGGCCACCTCTCGATTAAGCCCGAGAAGTCCGAGTACGTGCTGACGCTCACCGACTCCGAGGATCACACTCGTGTCCTCGACGAGCGTCGCGTTCCCGCTTCGGTGCGCTTTATGCCCGAGATCGAGGACGGCTGCGAGGTTCGCGCCGGCGACCAGATCACCAAGGGCTTCGTCAACTTCCGCAACTTGCGCAAGCTGACCGACATCGAGTCGACGATGCACACCTTCGTCGAGAGCGTTAAGGACGTCTACACCAGCCAGGGCGTCGACCTGAATGACAAGCACATCGAGGTGCTCGCACGTCAGATGCTGCGTCGCGTTCAGATCACCAACCCCGGCGACTCCAAGTACCTGCTTGGTCAGTACGTCGACCGCTACGAGTTCGCCGACGAGGTCGAGCGCGTTGCCCGTCTGGGCGGTCAGGCTCCCGTGGCCGAGCCCGTCATCCTGGGTACGCTCAAGGTCGCGTCCAACATCGACTCCTGGCTGTCGAGCGCTTCGTTCATCCGTACCGCCGGCGTCCTTACCGAGGCTGCCATTGAGGGCAAGGTCGACCACCTGCTCGACCTTAAGTCCAACGTCATCGTCGGTAAGAAGATTCCTGCCGGTACCGGCCTCAAGCCGTACGCCAACGCCAAGCTGACGTATCGCACGGCCGACGGCTACGTGGACATCGACGGCCCGGCTTCGCCCAACGCCAAGTCGCTGCCCGAGTGGGCTCCTGTGGAGCTCAAGGACCTGGACGAGCAGCTCCCGCAGCAGCTCGACTGGGCCGGCTACGACGAGTTCGGTGGTGCTGACGGTTCGTTCACCCGCAACGGCCACACCATCTCCGCCGAGAAGGCTCGTCTGTACCTGTTCGACGACCTGGGCGTGTCGCAGCGCTGGACCAACAAGTTCAGCGAGGTCGGCATCGAGACGGTCGGCGACCTGGTCGGCAAGTCCGAGGAGGATCTGCTGCGCATCGATGGCATCGGTGCCAAGGCAATCGAGGAGCTCCGTGACGGCCTGGAGGCCCACGACCTGCTCTACATCCTCGAGAACAACGACGACGTTGCCGACGAGGAAGACCTCTCGCAGCTGCTGCAGATGGTCTTTAGCCCCGACGGTCCGGACGATATCCTGCTGGGTACCTCCGCTCCGACGCATCACGCCGACGCCGACGAGGAGCTTCTGGGCGCCCCGATCGACGACAAGAAGGCTCCCGCCAACGGCGCGATCAACGAGGACATGGCTTCCCTCGACGAGCTGCTCAACCAGCTCGTGGACACCGATGACGCCGAAGAGGCTAAGGACAACGACGAGGAGTAACTAGTTCCGCCGTTCTAACGAACGGCGGCGATCTCCGTCGCTGCGCGGCCCCCAGAGCTACAATCTGTCATTCAAAAGGCAGGGCATGACCAAAAGGTCAATGCCCTGCCTTTTTCATGCCACCTTGTACGCTCTGGGGGCCGCTCGCTTGCGTATGCTCAACCTGTTGCGTTCCGTCGATCCCTTGCCAATAAGGGGCAGGGTTTTTTTTGGTAGGTTATTCCTGCTTGAATTTGAAACATTTCGTTCGGTCAAAGCGTATCTATGGTGAGGACCTCATCAAGAACCATCAGCGTCACCGGGAGGTGATTATGGAAGAACAAGCATTTAGACTGGCGGTCGAAGATCACCGGGATGTCGTGTTTCGAATCGCGTTGACGTACCTGCGCGATCGCGCCGATGCCGATGATGTTGCCCAAGATGTCTTTCTTAAGTTGCTTAAAAGCGATGGACACTTTGAAAGTTGGGAACATCTTCGTCGCTGGCTTATCCGGGTCACGATCAATGAATGCAAATCGCTCTTTCGAAAGCCATGGAGGCGTGTGGAGGATATTGAGAACCTGGCCGATTCGCTCTCGGCAGCGCAGGATGAGACCAAGGCGGTCTTGTTAGACGTTATGCGACTTCCGGAGCGATTCCCTGTTCCCATCGTGCTTTATTACTATCTGGGCTTTTCGACCTCAGAGATTGCCGAGTTACTGCATGTGCCAGCCGCGACCGTTCGAACGCGTTTAGCTCGCGGTCGATCGAAGCTCAAATTCATCCTAGAGGAGGGCGACCGTGAAATCCAATCAAATCAAGCAGGCCTTCGAGTCCGTCCAAGCCGATAGCGATCTTGCTGACCGTGTTCTTTATGCCGCTGCTGGTGAGCCGCTTCGCCGAAAGGGTCACGCGAAGCCTCTGTATGTTGCCGTGATCGGATGCCTTGCCGGAGTGCTGGCGACCGGAGGGGTCGCCTACGACGTCGTCAATTCCAGTTATTTTGCCTCTGCCTGGGGAAACCATGGCAACGGAGAGTCCATTACCTGGACTCAAGGTGGCTCGTCGGGGACTAAATATACCTACACCAGAGAGTTTGGTGATGGTATCGCGCCCCAAAGCTTGGAGGGTTCAGTACAGAAGGTCAATCTGTCCGTCGAGGGCAACGGCTATACACTCGACATTCATGATATGGCTATCGATAAAAACGGTTGCGGTGCCGTGACGTTTACGTTGTCCAATCCAAATGGAGTTAACTACTACAAGCCAGCAGCAGAGATTGGCGAACTTGTTCTCTATGGTGAAGAAGAGCAGGGCATCGGCACGCCCGATATGAAGTTCGGCGAGGAATGGCCTGACACACGCAGCACAATTGATAAGGACACATCAAGCGATACTGTCATTAATGGCACGATGTACTTTGCCGCTATGGATCGCGAGCGAGATTTGCAACATGCTGTCACCTGGAATATCCATTGGACCGAGGGTGAAGGTGAGAGTGCGAGGCGGTTTGAGGCGTCGACACCCGAGTTCAATATTGGAGCGTACGTCGATACAAAGGAACTCCGCTCCGGTGACTCGCCTCTTGAGATTAGCCCGTTTTCCATCCAGACGCACATCGATGATTTGGGCTATGAAGCAGTTGATAATAAGCTGACCGTCAGCTACAAGGATGGATCGGAGCAGATTATCGAAGATGACGACGCAGGGGTGTTCAACTTATATTTTTCTTATGGGCGCAATAGCGGAGAGAACATCTGGGTGCCAACGAAGTTGATTGATGTCGATCAAGTTGTCTCGGTAACCCTTGAAATTGTGAGGTATACATCAACAGGGGAGACCGAAACGAAAGAGCCCTTTACCATCGTCTATTCGTAAGATTTGGGGTCGCTTCCTACTAGGGGAAGCGGCCTCTTTTGCGTTAAATGGAAACGCCGCCGATTTCCATGCGACAGATGAGAGCAGATCACCGCTGGAGCGCGACGTTTCCCCAGATAAAACCGACCAAAATAAACCTGTCCCTTTTTGGCAGGTAGCGTTGCCTCGACGAGCATGTCGGATTCCCGGACCGGGCGGCCTGCGGTTTAAGTTTGTCGCGAGTTCCGCACGAGCCGGAGGCCACTTAATGTGGCCTCCGTGCGAGCCAGGACTGTAGAGCAGCAAACATAACCAAGCCCCACCGGGCAACCGGTCAGGTTAGGCTACTTCGCGGCGCCGGGGATGCCGTGGGAGGTTTTGGCGGTTTTGGCTCCGTTTACGATGGCGGTCTGTAGGGCCCTTACGGCGAGCATGCCCAGTAGGTCTAGGGGAACGGCGGCGCTTGTCTGAGCGTCTAGTTTGCCGCTGGCGAGGGTGTAGATAGTGTCGCCGTCGTTGGTGGTGTGCGTGGGACGGATGGCGTGTGCGTAGGCGTCTGCGGCCATCTGGGAGACCTTGGTGGCTTGTGCCTTAGTGAGTTCCACGTTGGTGACGATGCAGCTGATGGTGGTGTTGGTGCGGTCGAGCGGCATCTGCATGGATCCGGCGGCGGCAAAGGCTGCGAGTTCCATGTCGACGATTTGGTCGCTATCGGCTGCGGCGCGCATGCCGGCGACCCACTCGCCGGTGAAGGGGTCGACAACGTTGCCGCAGGCGTTGACCGAGACCACGGCGCCCACCTTAACAGGGCCGAGCGCCACGGCGGCAGCGCCAAGGCCGGCCTTCATGCAGGTGGCAGGCCCCATGAGCTTGCCTACAGTGGCGCCGGTGCCGGCGCCCACATTGCCCTGCTCGAGCGTGGCGGGGGTGTGGTCGAGCGCTTCGCGCACGGCGGCGATGCCGGCCTCAATGTCGGGGCGAACGGTGGGGTCGCCAAAGGCAAGGTCGAAGATACAGCTAGAGCACACGATAGGCACCTGGGTGGGGCCGACGGGAAGGCCGATGCCGCGGCTCTCAAGCTCGCGAGCGACGCCGCTTGCAGCCTCGAGGCCAAAGGCCGATCCGCCCGAAAGGCAGACGGCGTGTACCTTGTCGACGGTGTTCTCGGGTCGCAGCAGGTCGGTTTCGCGCGAAGCGGGAGCGCCACCGCGTACGTCAACACCGCCGGTGGCGCCCTCGGGTGCCACGATTACGGTGCAACCGGTGCCGGCCTCCTCGTCCGTATAGTTGCCATAGCAAAAGCCATCGACATCGCAGACGTCAATGGCCTCGAGCAGTGTATCCATGTTTAACTCCTATCGGTTTTCCGCCGCGCCTTGTGCCCGGTCGGGATCCGTACGGTACGCCAAAATTGTAGGCGCCGGGGGATACCCAGCGCCAGATGCAATTACGAGAGTTTTTGAATCGCGCGCGCGACGCGGGCGATGGGTAGGCCCACCACGTTATAGAAGTCGCCCGAAATATCGTGCACGAGCATGCGTCCTCCTGTGCCCTGAATGCCGTAGGCGCCGGCCTTGTCCATGGGCTCTCCCGAGGCGACGTAGTGCTCGATTTGCTCGTCGGTGAGCTCGTAGAACGTCACGTCGGTCACATCGACAAAGGACAGACTCTCGGCGGCATGCGGGGCGGCCGTATCGCCTGCCTTAACGATGCAGACGCCGGTTGCGACCTGGTGCGTGCGGCCCGAAAGCTCACGGAGCATGGTGCGCGCCTCGTCCTCGGTTGCCGGCTTGCCCAGAATCTTGCCGTCAAAGGTGACGATGGTGTCGGCCGCGACCGTCAGCTCATTGGGCTCGGCATGCTCGGCGGCAACGGCGGCGGCTTTTGCGCGTGCTAAGCGTTCAACGAGCGTAAGCGGGGCCTCGCCATCAAACGGCGTTTCGTCGATATCGGCAGGAATGATGCGAATGTCATAGTCCGCCTCGCGCATCAACTCGATGCGGCGCGGTGATTGCGAAGCCAAAATCATAGCTGAATGCCCTCGGCGACTTTCTCGACGGCCTTGTCGCCGGCGAGCGTGCGCAGCAGCTCAAGCGCAAAGGGGAGCGACTGGGCCATGCCGCTAGCGGTGATGATGTTGCCGTCTTGCGTAACCTTCTCGCCGGTATAGGCGCCTTCGGGGAAGCTTTTCTCAAAGCCAGGGAAGCACGTGGCGTGGCGCCCCTCGAGCAGGTCGAGCTCGCCCAGGATAAACGGGGCAGCGCAGATGGCGGCGACGTGCTTGGTCGCGGCGAACTCGCAGACCACGTCGCAGACGCGCTGATCGGCGCGCAGGTTGGTGGCACCGGGTAGGCCGCCGGGCAGCACGACGCAGTCGTACTCGTCAAAGTTGATCTCATCAAAGAGCGCATCGCAGGTCACGGGGATCTGCAGCGAGCTTACGACCTCACGCGTGGGCATAATCGAGACGAGCGTGGCACGCACGCCGCCGCGACGCATGACATCGACCATGGTCAAGCACTCAATAGTTTCAAAGCCATCGGCGGCGAGAACGGCAACGCTGGGCATGAGGGTTCCTTTCATAGGCGGCATACAATTAGCCGTCTTATACCCCGAAGACCTCCGCTTGCCACGCTCGATTTCCCAATGATTTTTCTGAGCAATGATTAAGTGGCTAGTTGCGCCTGAGGTGGACGACGGTCTCGCAGTGGAAGGTTTGTGGGAACAGGTCGACTGGCGTGATCTTTACGGGGGAGAAGGTGCTTTCTTCGACAAAGCGTTTGAGATCGCGCGCCAGGGTGGCCGGGTCGCAGCTCACGTAGGCGACATCGCGAGCACTCGTGCTGGCGATAAGGTCGATCGCCTCGGGGGCGAGGCCTGCGCGCGGCGGGTCGACCACCAAGACGTCGGCATCCTGGTCGGGGAACTCGCGCACCGCGTCTCCGCCAATGACGTCGACGTTATCAAGCTTGTTGATTTCCAGGTTACGGCGCAGGTCGCGCACGGCGGGGCCGTAGGCCTCGACGGCGGCGACAAAGTCGCAGCGGCGGGCGAGCGGCAGGGTAAAGGTGCCGGCACCACAGTACAGGTCCACGGCAAGCTCGTCTTCCTGCGGGTCGAGCGCTTCCATGACAAGCTCGATCAAAATCTCGGCACCCTTGGTGTTGACCTGGAAAAAAGACGGGGCAGACAAGCGCATCTGACCCTCGGCGATATTCTCGGTCCATGAGCCCTCTCCGGCGAGCATTTCGACCTTGGAGACACGGCGGGCCTTCTTTTCACCCTTGCTCATCACGCGCACGATGCTCGTGGGATGAGCGGCGTCCGCCAGCACGCGGGAGACCTGCGAGCGCGGAAAAGAGCCCGTGGGCGTCCAGAGTGCGACCTCGAGTGCCTTGGTGCGGCGCGATGCGCGAATGCCCACGCGTTCGAGCCCCAAGTCATGGCTGCCGCTTAGATAGTTGAGTGCGCCGACGACCGATTTGAGCGCCTTCGGGAAGCGCTTATCGAACAGCGGGCACGTATCGACGGTCACGATTTTGCTGGGGTCGACACCGTGCATGCCAAGGCGCACGCGACCGTTGACGACGGTCGGTTCGAGCTCGATTTTATTGCGGTAGCCCCAGTCGTCCTTGGTGTGGCGGATGGGCTGTATCAGCTCATCGACCTGCTCAGGAGCGAACTTGCCGATGCGTTCGAGCGTGGAGCGCAGGTTTTGCTCCTTGGCGGCGAGCTGTGCCGTGCGTGAGAGATTGCCCCACGAGCAGCCGCCGCAGATGCCCACGAAGGGGCAGGGAGGCTGAATGCGATCGGGGCTTGGCTCCAGAATCTCGGTGGTGCGGGCGCGCATGAACGACTTGCCGTCCTGTACGACCTCGGCCTCGACGGTGTCGCCTGCCACGGCACCCTGCACAAAGACGGCCTTGCCGTTGTCGGCGTGCGCCAGCCCGTCGGCGCCGTAGGTCATCGATTCTATAGTGAGCTTCATATTCCTGCCTGTCATTCGCGTTGTTGTTCGCACCATGGTAGCAGGGAAAAGCGCCCCGCATCCGAGGCTTTCCTCAAATGCGGGGCGCTTCTACAAACGACTATTTCGTCTTGCCGGTAATGAGCGTCTTAAGACCCAGGCCGATCAGACCCAGGCCCATGCGCACGCGGCCGGGGCGATGGCGCTCGATGGCCTTGGTCTTGCCGGCGGGCTTATCGCGACGGGCGCTCGTCTCGGGTGCGGGCTTGGTGACCTGCGGATCGGGCTGAGGTGCAGGTGCAGGCTCGGGCTCAATGACGGTCGCCTGGACCTCTTGGACCTTGGGTGCTACCGGCTGCGGCTCGGGCTCGGGGGCGGGTTTCGCCTCAATGACGGGCTCGGGCGCGGCCTCGGCGTTGCGATAGGCACGCTCCAGTAGAGCTTCCTGCGAGTTGAAGGGTTTCTCACCCTCTGCACGCTCTACGGGGACCCAGGTGCCGTCGCTCGTGAGGCTGCGGGCCTTCACGTTGTCCCGCAGCTGCATGCCCATGTACTCGTGTACCAGGGCGCGGCAGGTGGGGTCGAGCACAGGGAAGGCGATTTCCACGCGGTGCTCGGTGTTGCGTGTCATCATGTCTGCCGAGCTCAGGTAAATCATGTCCGAGTCCACGCCAAAGGCATAGACGCGCGCGTGCTCCAAAAAGCGTCCGACGATGGAGCGGACATGCACGTTCTCAGTTTTGCCCGGAACGCCCGGCTTGAGGCACGAGATGCCGCGGATGATCATGTCTACGCGCACGCCGGCACACGATGCCTCGGCGATCTTGTCGATAACCTCGCGGTCGGTCAGCGAGTTGAGCTTAAAGAACACGCGAGCGGGCTCGCCGGCAAGGGCGCGCTGGATCTCGCGGTCAAGCCCGCGCATGATGAGCGGTTTCAGTCCGACGGGCGCCACGCCCAGGAAGCGGTAGTCGCCGCGCAGGTTGCCCAGCGACAGATTGCGGAAGAACAGGTTGGCGTCTTCACCGATGCCGGGATGGGCGGTCATGAGCATAAAGTCGCTGTAGAGTTTGGCCGTCTTCTCGTTAAAGTTGCCGGTGCCCAAAAGCGTGAGGCGCGTTAGCGCCATGCCCTCGCGATAGGTGAGCTGGCAGATCTTTGAGTGGCATTTAAAGCCCTCGGAACCATAGATGACGGTGCAGCCCGCCTCTTCCAGACGCTCGGCCCACTCGATGTTGTTCTGCTCGTCAAAGCGCGCGCGGAGCTCCATGAGCACCGTGACCTCTTTGCCGTTCTCGGCAGCATCGATCAGCGACTCGCATAGGCGGCTCTGCTTGGCCACGCGGTAGAGCGTGATGCGCAACGAGATGCACTCGGGGTCATAGGCGGCCTCGTGCACCAGGTCCAAGAACGGGTTCATGGCCTCGTAGGGATAAAAGAGCAGCTTGTCGCCCTGCAGCACCTGTTCGCGGATGGAGCGGGTCATATCGATGGTGGGGTTGGGCTGCGGCTTAAACGGCGTAAAGAGCAGCTCATTGCGCAGGTGCTCGGGAATCTTGCCCTCAATGCCAAAGACGTAGCCCAGGTTGAGCGGGATATCGCAGGTAAAGACCGAGCGACGCGAGAGCTCGAGCGCCTTGCGGATAGTCTTGAGCGTTGGCTTTTCGAGCGAGCCCGATACGGCGAGCACCACCGGCTGCAGGCGCAAGCGTTTCTTGAGGATGCGCTTCATATGCTGGCGGTAGTCCTCTTCCTCCTCGACGCCCTCGCCGTCCGGGTCGATATCGGCATTGCGGGTGACGCGGATCAGCGCGCGATCCAGCGGCTTATAGGAGCCAAAGCAGCTGTCCAGGCAGGCGAGGATGACGTCCTCGAGCAGAATGTAGGAGTAGGTGCCGGTGGGCGAGGGGATCTCGACCACGCGGTTCATCGAGGCGGGAATCTCGATCAGGCCCAGCAGACTTTCCTCGTCGGTGACGCCGTCCAGGCCGCATGCCAGGTAGAGTGCGCCGTTGCGCAGGTTGGGGAAGGGGTGGCGCGGGTCGATCACCAGCGGTGAGATGACCGGCGACACGTAGGCCTGGAAGTAGCGGGTTACAAAGGTGCGCTCCTCGGGCGTAAGCGAATCGGTGCGGGCGCGGTGAACGCCCAGGGCGTCGAGCTTGCCCTCGATGTTCTTAAAGATGGACTCCCAACGGGTAAGGAGCCCGGGCATTTCGGCCATGACAGCATCGACCTGTTCGGAGGCGGTCATATTGCTCTTGTTGTCGACAGGTTGTTTTTTGAGCTCCGCCAGATCGGACAGGCCGCCCACGCGCACCATAAGGAACTCGTCGAGGTTGGACTCGAAGATCGAGACGAACTTTAGTCGCTCGAATAACGGAACGGTTTCGTCGAAGGCTTCGTCGAGCACACGGTTGTCAAAGCGCAGCCAGCTGAGCTCTCGGTTCTGCGTGTACGAGAAGTCGCGCGGCGGTTTGCGCAGCTTTGCGGCGGCTTGCTTTTTTTCGATTTTGCTCGGCATATGCATCTGTCCGTTCAGTCCCCGCAGGGGACGGT
>DBFRXD010000073.1:0-102910 GCA_048502435.1 Collinsella aerofaciens | reverse complement strand
GCTCTACAGTCCTGCGCAAGACGGAAAGCACATTAAGTGCTTTCCTTTGCGTGCGGAACTCGCGACAAACTTAACCCGCCCCGGCCCCCGATGGCCCCAGACCTGCCAAAAAGGGACAGGTTTATTTTGGTCGGTTTTATCTGGGGATATGCCAAGAGCACGGCTATCGACAATTCAGAAAAAAGAAAACTGAATAGGCTATCTGGCTAAATCGCAACCCGCACCAACCAGCCCTTTTGCTATTCCCGGCGGGGGCCGCGGATAAAGTTTATCGCGAGTTCCGCACGAACAGGAGGCCACTTAATGTGGCCTCCGTCGTGAGCAGGACTGTAGAGCAGGAAACTTTATCCGCGGACCCCGCCGGGAATAGCAAAAGAGCGACCCCTGTACGGAGTCGCCCTTGTTGATCTGCTTATGTTTAGCTGTTACTCGGCGTCGTGGTGACGGCGGGGCTTGCGGCCTCCGTTGTCACCGGGACGGCGCGGACGGTCGCTGCGCTCGGAGCGCTCGCGACGCGGACGCTCACGGCGCTGGAAGTGCTCGCCGTCGCCCTCGGAGGCACCCTCGGCGCGAGCCGGGGCCTCGGGCTTGTCAAGACGATCGAGCGAGATCTTGCCGCGATCGTCGACCTCGATGACGACGACCTTGACCTCGTCGCCGACGTTGAGAACGTCCTCGACCTTCTCCACGCGGCCCTTGGCAACGCGGGAGATGTGCAGCAGGCCATCCTTACCGGGCAGCAGGTTCACAAAGGCGCCGAAGGGCTGGATGGAGACCACGCGACCCGTGTACTCCTCGCCCGGCTCGGGAACCTTGATGATGAGCTTGATGCGCTCGACGGCCTGGTCCACGGACTCGCCGGTGCCGCCGACAAAGACGGTGCCGTCCTCCTGGATGTCGACCGAAGCGCCGGTCTCGTCCTGAATACCGCGGATGACCTTACCGCCGGAACCGATGACGTCGCGGATCTTGTCGGTCGGGACCTGGATGGAGACGATGCGCGGAGCGGTGCTGCGCGTGGTGTGGCGCGGCTCGGGGATCACATCGAGCATCTTCTGCAGGATGAAGGCGCGACCCTCCTTGGCCTGCTGCAGGGCGCGGGCCAGGATGTCAAAGGTGAGGCCGGTGGCCTTGTTGTCCATCTGCAGGGCGGTGATGCCCTCGGTGGTGCCGGTGACCTTAAAGTCCATGTCGCCCAGGAAGTCCTCGAGACCCTGGATGTCGGACAGGACCACGGTCTTGCCCTCCTCCTGGATCAGGCCCATGGCGATACCGGAGACCGGGCGCTTAATGGGCACGCCGCCGTCCATAAGGGCGAGCGTGGAGCCGCAGGTCGAAGCCATCGAAGAGGAGCCGTTGGACTCCATGACCTCGGAGACGACGCGGATGGCGTAGGGGAACTCGTTCTCGTCGGGGAGCACCGGAAGCAGGGCGCGCTCGGCCAGGTTGCCATGGCCGATCTCGCGGCGCTTGGGGCTACCCATGCGGCCGGTCTCGCCGGTGCAGAACGGCGGGAAGTTGTAATGGTGCATGTAGCGCTTGCCCTCGGTGGGCTCAATGGTATCCAGACGCTGGCCCTCGTTGAGCATACCGAGTGACAGGACGGAGAGCACCTGGGTCTGGCCGCGCTGGAACAGGCCGGAGCCGTGAACGAGCGGCAGGTAGTTATCCTTCACCATGATGGGGCGAATCTCGTCGGCGGCACGGCCGTCGACGCGCTCGCCGGTCTCGACGACCATGGTGCGCATGGCCTTCTTCTCGAGCTTCTTGAGCGCCACGGGGATCTCGCGCTCCCAAGCGGCCTGCTCCTCCTCGGTGAACTCGGCGCGGATGGACTCCTTCAGAGTCTCGACCTTACCGATACGGGAGAGCTTGTCGGCATCGCGAAGGGCGGCTGCCATCTCGTCGTAGTGGGCGAAGATGCGCTCCTGGACCTCCTCGACGGGCTGATCGAGCGGGTACTCCTTCTTGACGATGGGGCCGTTAACCTGCTCCCACTCGGCGACGAACTCGTCCTGAGCCTGGCAGAAGGCAGCAAGGGCCTCCTGGCCAAACTTCATGGCGGCGAGCATGTCGTCCTCGGAGATCTCCTCTGCGCCGGCCTCAACCATCGAGATGAAGTCGGCGGATCCACCCAGCTCCAGGTCCAGATCGGAGTTCTCGCGCTCCTCGTAGGTGGGGTTGACGATAAACTCGCCGGTCTCCACGTTACGGCCGATGCGCACACAGGCAAGCGGGCCCTCGAAGGGCACGCCGCCGAGCGTCATGGCCAGGGAAGCACCCATGACGTTGATGACGTCAAAGGGGTTGACCTGGTCGGCGACAAGCGAGGTAGCGACGATGTGCACCTCGTTGCGGAAGCCATCCGGGAAGCTCGGGCGAATCGGACGGTCGATCATGCGCGCGGTGAGCGTGGCCTTCTCGCTGGGACGGCCCTCACGCTTGAGGTAGCCACCCGGGATGCGGCCGGCGGCGTACATCTTCTCGTTGAAGTCGACGGTCAGCGGGAAGAAATCGTAGTTCTTGCGCTCCTTGGAGACAACCACGGTGTCGAGCATCGTGGTGTCACCCTGCTTGACCAGGCAAGCGCCGGTGGCCTGCTTGGCAAGCTCGCCCGACTCAAAGGTGTAGGTCTTGCCGTACAGCTCAAAGGTCTTGGATACGAGTGTCATTGTTCTCCTTTACCCCACAGGCCCCTTGCCTGCGGGCTTCTCATGTGACGCGGGCCCCCTGCCCCCGCCACGCTTCAGAGCGTGATTGTTCACGCCCTTACACAAAAAGAGCGCCCCGCTGCGCAGGACGCTCTTAGCATGTACAAATCCTACTGGATGTTGTCGCGGATGCCCAGAGCCTTGATGAGCTCACGGTACTCGACGATGTCGTTCTTCTTGATGTAGGAGAGAAGACGACGACGACGACCGACGAGCATGAGCAGACCACGACGGGTGTGGAAGTCCTTCTGGTGGGACTTCATGTGCTCGGTCAGCTCCTTGATGCGCTCGGACAGGATGGCGACCTGAACCTTGGGGTTGCCGGTGTCGACCGGGGTGTTACCGAACTGGGCAGTCAGCTCCGCCTTGCGCTCTTTGGAAACAGTCATTGTTTCACCTTTCGTTTTGCGTCGCCATCGGGCGACTCGATTCGCCTCGGACTGGGAAGCCGCCGGTGGAGCGAGCAACCAAGGTCGAGGTACCAACAGGTCGGTATGTTACCACAAGCAGCCCGCGCCTGCGCATCATCACCGACCCAACATGAATTCCATCGCACGGAGGCGCTGATCGGTGTGCGTCGCAGCCCAAACATGCGAAAGCCCCAGCAAAAAGGCTGCGGTATGCGGGTCGATTCGCTCGGCCAAAAGCGCATCGAAGGTCATGGACATGAGGGCGCGCAGCCATGCGACCTCACCGGTCGAGACCAGCTCGGCACCCGGAACGCTCGACGCACACGACCCGCACATGAGACCGCCCGCCTGGGGCGAAAAATACGACAGCATGGGGTCTCCGCACAGCACGCAGGCCGAAAAATCGGGTCGATAGCCAACGTGCGACAGCAGCTTAAAGACATATGCCGCCACAAGTAAATCCATATGCGCCGTGTCAAGCCCGCTGCCCACCAGGGCAAGCGCTCGCTGCGTTATGGCAAAGGTAAACGGGTCCTCGGCGTCCTCGAACGAGCACACGCGCGCGACCTCGGCGATCGCGCTTGCGGCGCAGGTCGTCTCGTAATCGGGCGCAGCGCCGAGCGGCGCCTCCATAAGCTCGGCCTGAGAAACCACGTCGAGTGACCGTCCATGTGCGAGCAGCATATCGACCGTACAGAACAGCTCGCAGCGCGCAGCCAGGCGTCCGCCGGGTTTGCGGGCGCCCTTTGCCACGGCACGAACCTGCCGCCCCCGCTCGTCAAGCATCGTCAAGATCAGGTCGGTCTCTTTGAGCTTAGTCTTATCGAGCACGAGCACTTTCGTGCGATATGTCCGGGAGCCTGCCATGCGCGCCGCGCGTCCTTAGTCCTCGGCGTTGTAGCCAAAGCGGCGAATCTGGGCCTCGTCGTCACGCCAGCCGGCCTTGACCTTCACGTCCAGCTCCAAAAAGACCTGCGTGCCAAAGATGCGCTCAAGATCGCGACGGGCGTCGATACCGATATGCTTGATCATCTCGCCGCCTTTGCCGATGATGATGCCCTTTTGGCCCTCGCGCTCGACGTAAATGGTGGCGTGCACGCGCAGCACCTTCTTGGTCTGCTCGAGCGCATCGCAAATCACGCCAACGGAGTGCGGGATCTCATCACGAGTACGGCGCAAAACCTTCTCGCGTACAAACTCAGCAACGAGCGTCTCGTCAGAAGCGTCAGTGCCCATGTCCTCGGGGAACCAACGCGGGCCTTCGGGCAAAAAGTGCGCAACGGTCTCGATAAAGGCATCGACGTTGAAGTTCTTGACCGACGACGTCACGATCTCGTCGTCATATTCCATGAGCTCGTGGGCGGCCTTAAGCTGCTCCATGACCTGTGCGGGGTCGGCCTCATCGGCCTTGGTAAGCACCAGGACCTTCTTGCAACGAGCGCATCTGACACGCTCGGCAACCCAGGCGTCTCCCCTGCCGATGGGCTTGGTGGCATCAATCAAAAACGCGACGACATCGACATCGTTCAGCTCAAACAACGCGCTCTTGTTGAGCTCGGAACCCAGGCCGTCCTTAGGCTTGTGGATACCCGGGGTATCGACAAAGACCAGCTGGTAGCCGGGGCGGTTGACGACGGCGCGCATGCGGCGGCGAGTCGTCTGGGCCACCGGCGAGGTGATGGCGACCTTCTTGCCGTAACAGGCGTTGAGCAGCGTGGACTTGCCGGCGTTGGGACGACCGACCAGGGCCACAAAGCCGCTGCGGAAACCGGGCTCCACGTCGCCAAAGCCCGCGAGGTTGTCGTCCTCGTCGCACAGGGCGTCGAGCTCCTCATCGCTCATGCCCTCAAACGGGTCGAACTCCTCGGCCTCGTCAAACGAATCGGCACCTTCAGCCTCGTCCAGGACCTCGTCATCCAAAACTACATCGGTAGGCTGCATATTGTCGGACATGGGAATCCCTTTCTAAATAAAGCCGAGCGCGTGGGCAAATACCAGCACGCCCACAATCGCGGCGGTGATGGAAAGTACGTATACAGAGGCGGCAGCGATGTCCTTCGCACGCTTGGCCAGCGGATGGAGCTCCTGGGTCGCCAGGTCGACGATGGCCTCCATAGCGGTGTTGCACAGCTCGCCGTGAATCACCAGGCCGCAACAGATGATAATCGTGGCCCACTCGGCAATGTCGAGCCCCACGACGCAGCCGGCAATGACGGTGCACACGCCCGCAACGAGCATGACCTTAATGTTGCGCTCGGTCTTGACGGCGGTGACGAAGCCCTCCATGGCGTAGGAAAACGACTTTAAGAAGGACGGATGGTCCTTGTTCGATCCGGGAATCATAGACGGCTCCTAGTCGTGGGCATGGTTGGTGATAGGGCCGACGTGGACTAGCTTTGGGTCCTCACCGCGCTCGAGCGCCAGATCGCGCAGGATGGCGTCCTCGCGGGCCTCCATGACCTCGGCCTCGTCGTCCTCGATATGGTCATAGCCCAGCAGGTGCAGCATGCCGTGTACGAGCATCAGACGACACTCGTCAGCGGGGCTATTGCCAAAACCGGGGGCCTGACGGGCAATAACCTGCGGGGCCAAGATGATATCGCCGAGCTCGAGCGTCTCGTCGGCGGGAATATCCTCGTCAAAGGCCGAGTCGCATTCAAACGAGAGCACATCGGTGGTGCGGTCGATACCGCGCCACTCGTGGTTGAGCTCGTGCATCTCGTCCTCGTCGACATACGAAAGGGAAATCTCGACTTCACGCTCAACGCCCTCGGCGGCAAGCACGACCTCGCAGATGTGCTCCACCTCCTGCGCGTCGAGCAGCGTATCGAGCTCGGCATCGTTGCTGATCAATACACTCAACGGGACTCCTTTCGGTCGCGCGGGCGCTGCTCGCGCACGTCATCATAAGCATCATATGCCTCGACGATACGCCCCACCAGGGCATGGCGCACCACGTCGGCGCGCTCGAGGTGCGAAAATGCGACATCGTCGACACGACCCAAAATCTGCTCAACGTCGGCAAGACCGCCGCGACGACCCACCAGGTCACGCTGGCTCAGGTCGCCGGTAATCACGAACTTGGAGTTGAACCCAAGGCGTGTCAGGAACATCTTCATCTGCTCGGGCGTGGTATTTTGCGCCTCGTCGAGCACCACGAAGGCATCGCTCAGCGTGCGGCCGCGCATGTAGGCAAGCGGGGCGATCTCGATCACGCCGCGCTCCATAAGCTCATCGGTGCGCTCGCGATCCATCATGTCAAAAAGGGCGTCGTAGAGCGGACGCATGTAGGGATCTATCTTTTCCTCAAGGGTACCGGGCAAAAAGCCCAGATTCTCCCCCGCCTCGACAACCGGACGCGTCAAGATCAGACGGCCCACCTCGTGGCGCTTGAGCGTGGCAACGGCGAGCGCCATGGCCAGATAGGTCTTACCGGTACCGGCAGGACCCAGGCCAAACGTGATGGTATGCGAGCGGATGGCATCCACATAGCGCTTTTGCCCGAGCGTCTTGGGACGAATGACGCGGCCGCGATACGAAAGCAGCACGTCATCGCGAAGCGACGTAGCCTCGTGCTCACCGTCGCGCAAGACGGCCAGGCAGCGAGAGACATCGTCGGTGGACGGCGTGCGCCCGGCGGCCGCCTCGCGAAAAGCGTGCTCGAAAAAGCGCGCCACGAGTTCGACCTCGTCCGGGTCGCCGCTCACGGAGATGCTATCGCCACGGGCAACCACATGAGCGCGAACCAAGTTCTCGAGCGCACGAAGGACGCCGTCGCCGGCGCCCAAAACGCGCGAGGGATCAATCCCCTCGGGAACGGTAAGTCTAATCTTCGAGGCTTCCATGAACCTCCCTGCGTGCATGGACCAAGCCGGAATCATCGACTCCGATGATAGCAACATCGAGCAGGCACGGGGCTGTAAGTCCACAGGTATCGTCAAGACGGGCATGATGGAACGAGCCGAGCGTCAAGTTGTCACCATACTCGAGCACGGCACGCTCGACCGTGCCCACGCGACGACGAGCGTCGGCAATAGCGAGCTCCTGTGCGGCGGCCCGCATACGGCGGCTGCGCTCGGCCATAACCTCGGGCGGCACCTGGCCGGGCATCTCGGCAGCAAGGGTGCCGGGACGCTTGCTGTAGCGGAACACGTGCATACGCGAGAAACCCACACGGCGGCACAGCGCCAGCGATTCCTCGAACTCCTCGTCCGTCTCACCAGGAAAACCGACGATGACATCGCACGAAAGGGACGCCTGGGGCAAGATGGCACGAATCATACGCACCGTGTCCTCAAAGGCCTCGGCGCTATAGGGACGGCCCATGCGATGCAGGGTCGCCGTGCAGCCGGACTGCACGGGCAGGTGCAAAAACGGGGCGATACGCTGCGGATAGCGCGCCATAACCTTAAGCAGGCGCTCAGAGATATCCATGGGCTCGACCGAGGAAATGCGCACATGCGGAATAGACGTGCGCTCCATGATGGCCTCGAGCAGCTCATCGATTTCGACATGCTCGTCGGTCGCGCTCTTGCCATCGTAGGCACCCAAGTTCACACCGGTCAGCACCACCTCGGGAACGCCGGCCTCCTGGGCCTCACGAACTTGCTCGAGCACGGACTCGACGGGCACGGAGCGCTCGGGGCCGCGTGCCTTCCACACAATGCAATAGGTGCAGCGATGGTTGCAGCCGTCCTGAATCTTCACGCCCAGGCGAGAGCGACCGAGCGCATCGACCACCTCGCCATCGCTGCAGGCGGGAACGCTATCGGACTCAACGCCCAACACCTCGCAGACACGTTCGGCGACATCGATCTTGGACGGCTCGGCGATCACGCGATCCGAAAGCTCCAGCAGCTCCTCGGGATGTAAATTGACCACGCAACCGGTCACGAGCACATAGGGCTCGTTAGGATGGGCCAGCGCATGACGGACGGCCTTACGGGTCTTGGCCTCGGCCTCGCCCGTAACGGCACAGGTGTTAATGACGATCAGATCGGCATCCTGGGGATCCACAATAGCAAAGCCCAGGCGCATAAGATCGGCAGTGATACGGTCAGACTCAACCCGGTTGACACGGCAGCCGAGGTTGACGACGGAAATATGGGGTGCGAGCACGCGGGCTCCTTAATCGAGGATATCGTCGAGGGCACTCTTGATACGGTCGGTCACCGACTTCTTACCAGAAGCGACGTCATCGCCCATCTCATCGGCAAAAGCACGGAGCAGCTCGCGCTGCTTATTGGAGAGATTGGTGGGAACGACCACGCGCAGTTGCACGACCAGGCGGCCACGCGAACCGCCACCGCCAATGCGCGGCATGCCGTAATTATTGACGCTCACGGTGTCGCCGTACTGGGCGCCGGCGGGAACCGTCACCTTAACGACCTCGTCGGGCATAATGCCCTCGACCTCGATCTCGCAGCCGAGCGCAGCCTGCGCAATCGAGATATCGCTCACCAGGTACAGGTCGTCACCGTTGCGCTTAAAGCGCTCATGGTCGGCAACACGCACGTTGACAATCAGGTCGCCCGAGGGCTCGCCGCGAAGGCCGGCCTCGCCAAAGCCGCTCACGCGCAGCTGGCGACCGGTCGAAACGCCGGCGGGAATATCGATGTCGATCTTTTCGTGCGAAGGCGTGCGGCCCTGACCGTCGCAGGTCTCGCAGGGATGGTCGATAACCGTACCCTCGCCATGGCAGTCGGGGCAAGGCGAGGAAGACTGAACCTGGCCCAAGAACGAACGCTGAACCGTCGTGACATAGCCCGTACCGTGGCAGCGGCCGCACTGCTTTTCCTGTGCGCCCTCTGCCCTACCGGTGCCATTACAGTCCTCGCAAGGAGCAAGGCGGTCATAACTGATCGTCTTTTTGCAGCCGAGCGCCGCCTCCTCAAGGGTCACCGAAAGCGAGATGGCCATGTCACGTCCGCGACGACGCTCACGACGGCTGCGGGCGCCACCGCCGGCACCGCCGCCAAAGAACGACGAGAACAAGTCGTCCATGCCCATGCCACCAAAGATATCGTTGATATCGACGTAACCCGAACCACCAGGGCCGTCGGCAGTGCCGTAACGGTCGTAGTTAGCACGCTTCTGCTCATCGGAAAGAACGGAATAGGCCTCGTTGAGCTCCTTGAACTTGGCCTCGGCCTCGGGGTCGTCCGAAACATCCGGATGTACGGTACGGGCCTTCTTTAGAAACGCGCGCTTAATCGTCCGCGCGTCGGCATCCCTGTCGACGCCAAGCACCTCGTAGTAATCCCTATTTTCCGACACGACCGAATCCTTCCGACTTTCATTATTGTCACAGTGCGTCCTATACCCAAGCTGGGGCGGCCGCAAACAGAGGGTTTGATGTTATTGCATTTGGTACGGCGAAAGCATGGCCCGTTGCGAGCAGCTTGCGAACCAAACCGACACGAGCGCGAACATGAAGCCGTTGGCAAAACCGTTGGCAAACTGCATCGCACCGCGCTTCCACCACAGCAGGCTGCGATGAAGCACACCGTCCGAAAGCACCATGAACAGGCCCATGGTAAACGGAATAAAGCACATCACGGCAAAGGCCGAGAACACGCCCGAGATGGCCGAGAGTACCAAAAACGGCGCCACGATGCCCATCAGGTAAAAACCGGTACGAGCTTTGCCTTCCAAGCGCTCGGCTTCAACATGGGCGCGACCGACCAGGTCGCCGCCCGCGGCACCGTTGGTGCCAGCATGACCCATGCCGCTAATGCGGACCTCATCGCCATCGTGCGTGCCGGCAGGAAACTCAATCGTCTGCTCGGAGGTTATGCGAGTACGACCGCTGCCACCGCAATCAGGGCAGGGGTCGGCTACGACCTTACCGGAACCACCGCACTCGGGGCAGACCGACTGGAACGTGCCCGCACCAAACAGAAAGGACAGGTCGACGTCGATGTGGCCGCGACCGCCGCAGCTCGGACAGGTATGTGCATGCTCGGAGGAGACAGAACCCGAGCCTCCGCAGTGACTACAGGTATCGAAGCGCGTGTAGCGGACGGTCTTGCGGGCACCGCCCTTGGCCTCCCTGGCGTCGAGTTTGATATCGACGACCACATTGGCGCCGTTCTCGGGATTGTAGGCAGCCTGCCCGCGACGCTGCTGGCCCCAGGCGCCGCCAAAAGGAAAGCCGCCCTCAAAAGGATTGCCATAGCCTGCGCTGCCGGCGTAGCCGCCACCATAAGGCGAAGCCGTAGGAGCACCGGCAAAGGGATTGCCAGAACGCATGGCGTCGTAGCGCGCACGTTTTTGCTCATCCGAAAGCACGGCGTAGGCCTCGGAAACCTCTTTGAACTTTTCCTCGGCATCCGGCTCTTTGTTGACGTCCGGATGGAGCTTGCGGGCCTTTTGCTGGAAGGCCTTTTGAATATCACGCGAGGTGGCGTCCTTGGAGACACCCAGAATCTCGTAGTAATCTTTTTCGTTCATCGTCGCCATGCGCGGCAACCTCCTGCTCACAGCAGCGTATATATTCCGGTAATTCTACCCGAGCGGCCTAAGCTAGATCCCAAAACAGCTCGAACAGAACATTTCCATCGAGCCAGCCCAGGTGTGTCGGTGCTAAACGAGCTCGAACATGGCCCGCGACGACATTTGCCGAAGTGAAGGGTCCCTCATGGACCCCGAGCGTCTCGGGCACCCATGTGGCAAGACCCAATTCGAGCACGCGATCGCAAGCAGCTGTCAGCTCATCGGCCGGGATGACACGAGCCACGCGAATCAACAGGTCGGACGCGACACCGCGCGTCATGCGGCAAGCAAGCATCAGGTCTTCGGCCGCTGCCTCGCGCTGCGACAGATATTCGGCCTCGAACGCCGTCGCGTCATCGTCACGTTGCACCAGGCGCACGCGATACGCATCGCCGCGAGCAGGCACGTCGGAAAACAGTCCGGCCAAGCGATCGAAATCCTCGGCGTCGAGCATGCCCGCGGCAGAACGACCCAGGCCCAGGTAGCCCCGTCCGGTCCAGTAGGCAATGTTATGGGCGCACTCATGCCCGTCGAGCGCATAGCTTGCCACCTCATAGGGGTGATAACCGGCCGCACCCAGACGCTCACGCGCCACATCCATGCAGGCGGCCTGAAAATCCTCATCAGGCTCGAGCGACTCGTCGCGGCACGCCATGCGATAAAGGGGCGTCCCCTCCTCGAGCGTAAGCGGGTAGACCGACACATGATGTGGAGCCGCCGCGAGCACGCCATCGAGCGTGCGCTTCCAACTCGATGCGGTTTGCCCGGGAAGTCCGCACATAAGGTCGCACGACACGTCAAGCCCAGCGTTCTTGACCGTCGCGATGGCAGCGAGCGCCCGATCGGCATCGTGAATACGGCCGATGGCAGTAAGTTCGGTGTTATCGAGCGTTTGCACGCCCAGAGAGACGCGTGTGACACCAACCTTGGCAAGCGCAGTGGCAAGCTCGGCGGTCAGCGACTCGGGATTGGCCTCGCAGGTAAACTCAACGGGGGCGCACCACGCAGAGATACGCCGGGCGAGTTCTACCAGGCGCTCCCCCGCCAGCGACGGCGTACCGCCGCCAACATAGACGGTGCGGATCTGGTCAAGGGCACCAGCCTTGCCAAAAGCATCGAGGCGCGCGAACAACTGCTCAAAATAGGCATCGAGCGCTGCACCCAGCTCGCACGAAGCGAAACTGCGCGAGTCAAAGTCGCAGTACCGGCACTTTTGAGCGCAAAACGGCACGTGCACGTACAGCGCGGTAACGGCCACCCTTAAGCCTCCAGCGGATGAGGGGGCACCGATTCGCCGGCGGCAAGGGCAGCCTCGCAGGCCACCACATCATGCTCGATCTCATCGACCAGCGCCATAAACTCCTCATACGTGGAGCAGCGCACCACATGGGCACGCCAGGCGGCGGCATGGGGCATGCCTTTTAAGTACCAGCTTGCGTACGTACGGGCACGCGACATGAGCGGCAGGAGCTCATGTGTCAGCGTTAGGTGCTCACGCAGGGCGTCCAGGCGCTCAACGGAGCTGCGAGCCGGCACCGGTATGCCATCGAGCGCAAGGGCGCGAGCATCGCCAAACACCCACGGGTTCCCGTAGATACCGCGCGCGATAAACACCGCGCTGGCGCCCGAGTTGCGCAGATGCTCCGCGGCATCCTCGGCGGTAAACACGTCGCCCGAACCGATCACGGGAATCTCAACGGCGTCGGCAACCTCATCGACGACCGACCAATCGGCCTGGCCCGTATAGAGCTGCGTGGCACAACGACCGTGCACGGCAACTGCGGAGGCGCCCGCCCCTTCGAGCATATGGGCAAACGTTGCGGCGTTGCGGTCCTCGGCATAAAAACCCTTGCGGATCTTCACGGTCACGGGAACATGAGCCGCGCCCACAGCTGCCTCAACAATCTTCTCGGCCAGATCGGGTGTGCGCATAAGCGCCGAGCCCTCGCCCTTGGTAACGACCTTGCGGGCGGGGCATGCCATATTGATATCGATGAGCGACAGACGATCGCCCACACGATCCTCGACGGCGGCGACGGCGCTCGCAAACTGCTCGGGCTTGGAGCCAAAGAGCTGCACGCAAATCTGCTGCTCCTCGTCGGCCGGCAGCACCAGGCGCCACGTTTTGTTGCTAGCATAGGCAAGGCCCGCCACGCTCACCATCTCGCTATAGGCGAGATTGGCACCGCGGCGACGGCACATGATGCGGTAGGCGGGGTCGGTCACGCCCGCCATGGGAGCCATAAGGAACGGCTGCTCGGCATAGGCGCCCAGCAGCCGCAGACTATATTCGGAAAGCGCCATAGACCTACTCGTCCACCTTGAGGATCGCCATAAAGGCCTCCTGCGGAACCTCGACAGAACCGATGGCCTTCATGCGTTTCTTGCCCTCTTTCTGCTTCTCGAGCAGTTTGCGCTTACGCGAGATATCGCCGCCGTAGCACTTGGCAAGCACGTCCTTGCGACGCGCCTTGACGGTGGAGCGGGCAATGATCTTGTTGCCGATAGCACCCTGGATGGGAACCTCGAACAGCTGACGCGGAATGATTTCCTTGAGCTTGTCGCATAGACCGCGGGCAAGACCGTAGGCCTTGTCCTTGTGGACGATAAACGACAGCGCGTCCACCTCGTCGCCCGAAAGCAAGATATCGAGCTTCACGAGCTCGGAGGGACGATACTCGTTGAACTCGTAGTCGAGCGAGGCATAGCCCTTGGTTCGGCTCTTGAGCTGGTCAAAGAAATCCAAGATGAGCTCGGCAAGCGGCATATCGAAGCGCATCTCGACCGACTTGCTCGTGAGATGGATCATGTCGGTAGTAATGCCGCGGTGCTCGATAGCGAGCTGCATGACGGCACCCGTATACTCGGGCGGGCAGATAATCTTGGCCTTGAGGTAGGGCTCCTCAATGCGCTCGATGCGCATAGCCTCGGGCAGATCCTGCGGGCTGCGGACATCAATCATCTCGCCGTCAGTCTTGTAGACGTGATAGTCGACCGATGGACTCGTGGCAATGAGGTCAAGATTGAACTCGCGCTCCAGGCGTTCCTTGACGACTTCCATGTGCAGCAGGCCCAAGAAGCCCACGCGGAAGCCAAAGCCGAGCGCCACCGAGGTCTCGGGCTCCCACACCAACGACGGGTCGTTGACGTGCAGCTTATCGAGCGCGTCACGCAGGTTCTCGTAGTCCTTGTTATCGATCGGGAACAGGCCCGTATAGACCATGGGCTTGGCCTCGCGGTAACCGGGAAGCGGCTCGGGGCAGGGATTCGACGCCCACGTGAGGGTATCGCCCACGCGAACGGCCTCGGGGTCCTTCAGGCCCGTGACCACGTAGCCCACCTCGCCGACCGTCAGCGCATCGACCGGGGTCTCGGCGGGACGCTTGACGCCCACGCCATCGACCAAAAAGTCGCCCTTTGCCTGCATCATGCGCAGGGTATCGCCCTTTTTGATGGAGCCGTCAAAGATGCGCACCGTGGCGACGACGCCACGATACTCGTCGAAGTACGAATCCAGGATGAGTGCCTTGAGCGGCGCGTTCGCATCGCCCTTGGGCGGAGAGATCAAAAAGACAATGGACTCCAGCAGATCGTGGATGCCCTCGCCGGTCTTGCCCGAGACACACACGGCATCATCGGCAGGAATCGCCAGGTCATCCTCGATCTCGGTCTTAACCTCGTCAGGATGAGCCGAGGGCAGGTCGATCTTGTTGATGGCCGGCACAATGTCCAGATTGGCGTTCATGGCAAGCGTCGCGTTGGAGACGGTCTGTGCCTCGACGCCCTGTGTGGCGTCGACAACGAGCACCGCGCCCTCACAGGCTGCCAGCGAGCGCGAGACCTCATAGGTAAAGTCCACGTGGCCCGGCGTATCGATCAGATTGAACTGATACGTCTCGCCATCGTCGGCGTCATAGGACACGCGAACGGCATTGGACTTGATCGTGATGCCGCGCTCGCGCTCGATATCCATGGTGTCGAGCAGCTGCGACTCCATGTCGCGTTCGTCGACGGTATGGGTGAGCTCGAGGATGCGATCGCTGATCGTGGACTTGCCATGGTCGATGTGCGCAACGATTGAGAAGTTGCGGATGTGGGAAATGTCAATTGAAGTATTCATGCGGACTATCTTACCCGAGCGGTACAAAAAATGGAGCCTGTTCCATAAAACAGGCTCCATTTATGCGCGTAATCTGTGTGGTGTGAAATTTACAACTTAGGCGTTGATGCTGTTCACGAGCTTGGCAAGACCGGACTTGCGGTTGGAAGCCTGGTTCTTGTGGATAACATGCTTGGCGGCAGCCATGTCGAGACGCTTGGTGACGGTCTTGAGGGCAGCCTGGGCCTTCTCGGCGTCGCCCTCGGCGACGGCGGACTGGACGTGCTTGGTCAGCGTCTTGAGCTCGGACTTGACAGCCTTGTTACGCATGCGAGCTGCCTCATTGGTGCGGATACGCTTCTTCTGAGACTTGATGTTTGCCACTTCTGGAGTTCCTTTCGAGTTCCTTGCAAAAAATGTATGACACCTCTGAGACACGGTGAGGTCATGCAAGCGCCTACTATAGCACGCTCCCCCTCAAAGGGATAGAACGAATTTGTCAAATAGGCAGGTATCATCACGATTTTCTCAAGATGTTCGTAATCCAGAGCAAAAGCGCGGTCTGAGAATCGGCCGAACCCTTGAGCGCGAGCTCCACATCAACGGCACCCTCGAGCGCTGCGACGAGCTCTGCCATCGAAAAGCGACGTGCCCAGGTCAGGTGATTCTTGACCTGCCAGGACTGGAGTTTGAGCGTTGCGGCCAGCTCACGACCCTGTCCGCGCGCATCGAGCGCCTTGGCAACGATAAGCTCGCGAATGCGGCCGCACAGCAATGTGTACGTCCACACGTAGCTCTTGGCGGGCAGTAGATTGAAGAGCTCGAGCGAACGGCGCATGTCACGGGCCGAGACCGCATTGAGAAAGTCCCAGGGTTGAACCTCGGCCGTTCGTACAATCCAGCGCTCAACGTCGGCAAGCTCAATCTGGGGCGCCTCGACCATCTGGGCAAGCTTAGCCAAGTCGTTATCGAGCATGCGAGTGTTTTCACCCGAACGCGAAACGAGCTCCTCGGCGGCCGCCGTCGAGATCGACTTGCCGTGCTGCGTCGCCATCTGTTGCACGCGGCGCGGTAACTCCCAGCGCTTGGTGCCGGAGCAATCGATCACGGCCTTCTTGTCGATTTTGGCGATCGCCTTATACAGGCGTGTGTTCTTGGCAAGCGAGTCGGCGATGATGAGGCAGACCGTCGTGGGGCTGGGACTCGCCAGATAGTCGACAAGCGACTCCGAGACCGCCTTAGCGAGCTTTGAGCAGCCATCAAGGATTACCAAGCGAAACTCGCTGCCCATCGGAAAGGTGTTAAGCGATCCGATAATGGACTCGATATCGGGGTCCTTGGTCATGTCGCGCTCGTCGAGGTTGAACTCGACCATTCCCGACTTTTCCAGACGCGCCTTCATACGCGAGACGGCGTGATCGCGCTTGACGCCGTCGGTACCGACGATCAGATATGCCGGCAGCAGACCGGTTTCGGACATTACGCTCCCCTCCCGCAGGCCTTCGTATTCGTTCCGTGCCATTCTAGCCCAGGGGCCCACCACACGCCATCGACGTCGTCACGGTCGCTGGCATCGCATCGCAAAGCCCTTTGCGGTCGGGCTGATGGTGATATCACCATGTTCGATGGTGCATGCGAACGCACCGCCCGCTTCCTGAACGGCATCGATGCAGGCATCCGACGGATGACCGTATCGATTCCCCTTGCCGGCGCTCGCGAGGGAAAGCTCGGGTCTCAGGACATCCAGCAACTCACCATCGACTGAAACCTTGGAGCCGTGATGCCCAAGTTTAAGGACATCGATATCCCCCACCTCCTGCACGAATTCCCGTTCTTGGTCGAGCTCGGCATCACCAGTGAGGAGCATACGCAGGCTCTTGCCTTCCTGAACATAAGAGAGTAGCAGGACAAGCGAGTCCTCATTTCCCTCGCCATCTACGGACTCGAACGGCCACATCACGCGGGCACAAAATGAGCCGATGTCGACCGTATCCCCACGGCGCACCTGCCGATACTCAACGCCAGGTCGATTCAATACCTCGGCAGGAGCATCCTCCAACGCATCCGCCGCCACGGCAATCGTTCCGACCGAAAACTGTTCGAGCACGGCAGGTAGACCACCCCAGTGATCCTCATCCCAATGCGTCACAAAGACGGCATCGATATGGTGCACGTTATTGCGAACCAACGCCGCTACCACGCGCTCATCGAGCCCGCAGTCGACGAGTGCTAATGCGTCGCCCTGGCGGATAAGAATCGCATCCGCCTGGCCCACATCGAGCACCGTCACCGAAGGCGGAGCGAATCGATCCCAGTAGACGTACGGAATCGCAGCCAAGAGCACCAGGCATGAAAGCCCCACCGCCATAGGACGTGCACGGGGACGCGGCCACCAGACCAACAGAACCGCCAGCAAACACGGCACTAGGTAAATCCACATGCTATCGGGCGGCACACTCACAGATACACCAGGCACGGCGGCAAACAGTTGCTCGAAGAACAGTGCGCAACGGGCGGCAACCATGGGCACAACGAGCGCCCAAATCCGCAACGGTTCCACGAGCGAAAAGGGAACCAGCACGATCGACACAGCAAGCAGTACGCTCACCACCGGACCGATGACTGCATTTGCCAGCGGAGCAATGAGCGAGAACGTACCGAAGGCAGGAATGGTAATGGGAAGCGTCGCCAACTGCGAGCACAGTGTGACAGAAAGCATACTGGTAATGCCCGATGGCACACCCAGCTCACCCAAAGCGTAGGTCGCATAGGGGCAAAAGCACAGAATGGCTAAAACGCTGGCACATGAAAGCTGAAACCCCATCTCGAACAGCACCGTCGGCCGCAGTAGCACAAAGATGGACATGGTTACGAAGAGTGCCGATGCGCCGTGCCGGCGACGCCCCGCGCCGTTTACGACAAGCGTCGCGAACACCATGCAGCACGCGCGCACGGCCGAGGGATACGCGCCCGTAAAGGCAGCGTAGCCAACAAGCGTTATCGCCAATATCGCCCGCTGAAGACCACGTGAGCACCGAGTCTTTTGCAATACACCCTCGATTACAAACCCCACGATAGCCAAATGGCTGCCCGAGACGGCAATAAGATGCGCCGTTCCCGTCAACGAAAACCAGTCGCCCGCCGGCTGGGCGCGCAGCTCGGCCGAACGACCGCAGACGACACCAGCTATGAGCGCACGCGCCGGGTCGGTCGCAGGCGCGATGGACGTTAGCAGCCCATTTCGCAGCCGAAGCAGCGGGCCCGGAGAGCCCTCATCGACCGGCACAATCCGAACGGCTTGAACCTTGCGCACCTCGCCTCGGAGCACGCGCGATCGTCCATATGCATCGTTCTCAAAACGTGAAACACGACCGATAACACGCACGTGCGCCCCGACCTTGAGCTCGCGGTCACACGATAGGCGAACCGTTGCCAAGTTCTTACCGTCCGCGCGTGCCTCGCAGGTATAGGAATACACGTCGTCGTTTATGGATGGATCACCCTGCACGACAAACTCGAAGCCGCTTGCCGCTCGACCGTCGAGCGCCTTCGAGGCGCCTAGCGTGCCCACAGCCCACCACGCCGAGACGACCGCTCCCGCCACGAGACCGACGGACGCGGCATACAGCCACCGCTTCCAAGGGGCAAGCCGCGCACAAGATTGAGCCAGCACAACGAATACCGCCGCCGCAACGGGAATGGCCCATAGCAGCCCGACCGCCGGCGCCTGCTCCCTCAGCAGCGCATCAGCGGCCACGTTGAGCACCAAGGCGCAGCTCATGCACATGCCGGCACACAGGGCCATCGTCCACGGCATCAGGGGCCGCGGAGGCATCACATGTTCGCGCTCGGTCGCACTCATACGCAGATGCAATCTTTGATTTTGGCAAGCTTCTTCTCGCCGATTCCCGACACACGCATCAGATCGTCAACCGAGGCAAAAGCACCGTTCTTTGTCCGCTCATCGATAATCGACTGGGCCATGGAGGGACCGATGCCCGAGAGCGTCTGTAGCTCTGCCGCGCTTGCCGTATTGATATTTACTAGGCCTGTTGCGCCACCCACGCCCGATGATGCGGAAGCCCCACCATCAACACCGGCTTCCGCAATGGACGCCTGCTGCTCCCCTACCGTTGGAACGTGGATTTTTTGTCCATCAGTGACCTTAGATGCCCGATTGAGCCCCGTAACGTCTGCCTCGGGCGCCAGCCCGCCGGCGGCATCAATCGCCTGAGCCACCCGCGCGCCGTCCTTGAGACGATATACGCCGGGCGACACAACGGCGCCATCGACATCGACATAGACCTCTGCCGCGGCAGAAGCCTTAGTCGAAGAACCTTCGGATGTCTTTCCGCTCGAGGCATCACCGGATCCTGGCTCCACCAACGAGCCCGAACCGTCAGTGCGCTCAAACGACACGCCACCGGCACCGCCGCCAAGGTTCGCCATCGCCAGTCCACTCGGCATCGCAATGACGACCAGTATCGCCATCACCACTGCCTTATGACCGAACAGCTTGTCCGCCAGGCGGTCCATCCGTTTGACTCGTTCGTGTTGTTCGCGCTGCGCCATAGCAAAACCTCCCAACACCATCGTGTCAGGAAAGGAGCCCCGCAACAGCCACGCCCCAAAACCGGTTTTAGCGGTCAAACCAAAAGCCGACCAAAACCTTGCACAAATCTGTCCATTTATTCAGGCACACGTCAGCAAATGAACACTTAGCCGCAAAATGCCCAGATAGCAAAAGACCGACGATGCAGGCGCATCGTCGGTCTATGCACAAAATTACTCGTGATCTTGGTAAATCTCACGTGGAGCGAGCTCGGAATGTTTGCGTTTTAAGGTCTTAGGAGCCTTATACGTGTTGCTTTCGAAGTCGATGTACTCGGTCTGTTTGAGCAAGCGCTCAATCATCTCCTCGTGATCGAACAGCTCCCATGCCTCATGCACGGCATCGAGTTTGGCGTGCGTCTCGGGACGGCGCGGCATAAAGAGCGTGCAGCAGTCGGGAGCGGCCTCGGTCGAGATATCGAACGTACCGATCTCCTCAGCGCGTGCAATGATCTCCTGCTTGTCCGAACCGATCAGCGGGCGGAACACGGGGATCTTCACGGCCTCGTTGACGGCCATGATATTCTCAAGCGTTTGGGAGGCAACCTGTCCAAGCGATTCGCCCGTCACGATGGCCTTGGCGCCCTCGATGTGTGCAATGCGCTCGGCAACCGAATACATAATGCGGCGATACATAATCACGCGCAGGTTGCTGGGACAGGTGACCGAAATCTCACGCTGGCAGTCGCCAAACGGCACCACGTACAGGCGGCCGATCTGGACACCCGGCTCAAGCGCACGGATGATGTCCTGCACCAAATACTCGCTCGTATCGGGCGTCTGCGGACGACCGGAGAAATGTACCGGCACGCACACCGCGCCGCGACGCGCGAGCATCCAGGTCGCCACCGGAGAATCGATACCCGACGACAGCAGCGTCACGACCTTGCCGGCAGAACCCACCGGCAGACCGCCCACGCCGCGCTCAGAGCGCGCGTACACATAAACGCTACCCTGGACCACCAGTACGTGCACCATCGCATCGGGGTCGTGCATTTGAACCTTTTTATCGGGGAAGGCTTCACATAGCACCTCACCCACCTGACGATTGATGTCAATCGAGGTGAGCTCATAGTCGGTATTGGAGCGCTTGGCGTGCACCTTAAAAGAATCGAAGGAACCAAACTCGCGCAGCGCCTTCACGGCGGCGGCGCAGTACTCCTGCGGGTCGCGGTTGGTGTGATACGCCAATGACACACGGGCAACGCCGGGAACGGTGCGAATGACACGCGCCGCTTCATCGGCCTGGTGCTCGTTAAAAGTCACGAGGATATAACCGGAAATTCGAGACACGGCATTCACGGAAAAGGCGGCCAAGGCCGCCTTGATGTTATCCATGAGGATATGCTCAAAATGTGCGCGGTTCTTGCCCTTCAGTCCAACCTCGTGATAATGGACCAGGCAGACGCGAGCCGCCATTTAGGCTTCAGCAACCTTGTGGCCGAGCGCCTTCTCGTAACGGGCCTCGTCGTAAGAGATGTCGCCGTCGACAATCTCGTCCATAGCCATCGAGATGGTATCGGCACCGGAAAGCCCGATGGTGATGTCATCGACATCCTGGACGGCAAGCACACGGTTGTGCTGGCCACGCAGCATGCTATTGATGTCGCAGGCGCGCTTGGAGGCAAGCGAAGCGAGCAGGAAGCGGTTGTGATCGGTCTTCTCCAGAAGATCGTCAATGCAAGGCTTTACAACGGACACGGACCTCAGATCCTTTCATGCATATCGAGAACGCGAACGAGCTCATCGGTCGCGCGGTCGAGATCGTCATTTACCACGACGTCGTCGTAGCGGTCGGCAAGGGCAAGCTCATCGGCGGCGTTTGCCATACGCAGCTCAATCGTCTCGGGCGTCTCGGTACCGCGACCGACTAGACGCTCGCGGAGCACCTCAAGCGAAGGCGGCTTGATAAAGATCAGCACGGCCTCGGGGAAACGCTCCTTCACCTGCAGGGCGCCCTGGACATCGATCTCCAAAATCAGAGACGCGCCCGAGGCGAGCTTGGATGTGACCTCGCTCACCAACGTGCCGTAGCAGTTACCGTGGACCTCGGCCCACTCAACAAACTCGCCGTTTGCCACGCGGCGGTCGAACTCCTCGCGCGTCAGAAAAAAGTAGTTGACGCCGTCGACCTCACCTTTGCGTGGTGCTCGCGTGGTAGCCGAAACCGTCAGGCCCAGGTTCGAGCGGCGCTCGCGCACACGAGTGACGAGCGTACCCTTCCCTGCGCCTGACGGTCCAGAAATCACAAAGAGCTTGGAATCCTGAGCGCTCACTTATTTGGTCAGCTGCTCGAGGAGCTGCTCGCGCTGACGGACGCCGAGGCCCTGGACGCGACGGGTAGCGGAGATACCGAGCTCCTCCATGATCTTGGCGGCCTTGGCCTTGCCATAACCAGGGAGAGACTCGATGAGGGTGGAAACCTTCATGCGGGAAGCGATGGGGTCATCGGAGTTGAGCACGGACTCGAGGGACTTCTCGCCCTTCTTGATCTGCTCGCGAAGCTCAGCGCGGGCGTGACGTGCGGCAGCAGCCTTCTCAAGAGCCTGCTTGCGCTGCTCATCGGTAAGCTGAGGGAGTGCCATTCGTACCTCCAAATAGTTGGGTTATATCTGATTCAATAATTGGCATTTTAGCACGTAGAACGTACAAAATGCCCAATCGCGGCTCCATAGGTTAGACGATACCCGCAAAAAGTGCAATATACTGCGCCCAAAGTTAAGCCCCTGACCTGCGATTCCACACAAAGGATGGGAAAGTTTACGCAGGCACAGGGGCTATTTTGTGCTAATGAAACCCAAAAGTGGTGACTTAGGGGAATCTTTTACGCGACGTTTTCGACCAGCTCGGCGACAATGGCGTCAAAGGCGGCAACCGGATCGTCGGCACCGGTGATGGGACGGCCCACCACAATGTGGCTTGCGCCACGCTCGATAGCCTGGGAAGGCGTCGCCACGCGGGACTGGTCACCAAGGGCGGCACCCACCGGACGCACACCCGGAGTCACGATCAGGGCATCAGGGCCCAGCAGCTCACGCATGTCGTGAGCCTCCATCGGCGAGCACACGATGCCATCGATGCCGTTGGCCTGAGCGAGCTTTGCCAGGCGGGCGGCCTCCTCGGCCACGGGCGACTCGACGCCGATCTCGCTCAAGGCATCCTGATTCATGCTCGTGAGCACGGTGATGGCGACGAGCTTGGCGCGGTCCTCGCGCGCCTCCTCGGCACCCTCGCGGCAGGCAGCGAGCATGGCGCCCGAACCCAAGCCGTGGACCGAAAGCAGGTCGGCACCGGCAAGCGAGGCCGAACGGGCGGCACCGCGAACCTGATGCGGAATATCATGGAACTTAAGGTCAAGGAAGACCTTAAAGCCCAGGTCCTTAAAGGTCTTGACGATCTCGGGGCCCTCAGCGTAATAGAGCGTCATGCCAACCTTAAGCCAGGCGGCATGGCCCGAAAGCTCGTGGGCGAGCTCGAGCGCACGCTCGCGGTCGCAGTCGAGAGCGACGATTACGCGGTCGCGGGCATCGGTCTCTAGCATTCGAAAGCACCTACCAGTTCGTTGATGTCCTTCACGCCTTGGGACTCAGCCCAGGCCTCGAGCTCGTGCGCGATCTTGAGCGAAGCGCACGGATCGACGAAGTTGGCCATGCCGACCGACACGCAGGTGGCGCCGGCCAGGATAAACTCGGCCGCATCCTCGCCGGTCATGACACCGCCGACGCCGTTGATGGGGATATCGACGGCCTGGGCAACCTCCCAGACCATGCGCACGGCGATGTGGTGGCACAGCGGGCCCGAAAGGCCGCCCTTGGGCTTGGCCACGCGGGACTTGCGGGTATGGACGTCGATGGCCATGCCCTGAATGGAGTTGATGACCGAAAGGCCGTCGGCGCCGGCAGCCTCGAGGGCCTTGGCAATCTCGGCGACGTTGACCGGCGCCATCTTCACGAACAGCGGCTTATCGGTCACCTTGCGGCAGGCAGCCATAACGGATGAGGCGCCCTCGGGCGTAGAGCCCATGGCGGCACCGCCGGCGGCGATATTAGGGCAGCTCACGTTGATCTCGTAGCCGGCAGCCCAGGGGCACAGCTCGACATACATCTCGAGCGCGCGGACAAACTCGTCAACGGAGTGGCCGGCAACCTGACAGATGACCTGGCAGCCGTCCTTGGACAGCTGTTCGAGCCACGGACCGGACTCGCGGGCAAAGGCGGCCACGCCGGGGTTCTGAAGGCCCACGGAGTTGATCATACCGCCGGGGATCTCGGCCATGCGGGGCGCGGGGTTGCCGGGCCAGGGCTCGGCAGCGCAACCCTTGGTGGTGATGGCGCCCAGCTGGGAAACATCAAAGAAGTTCTGGAACTGCCAGCCGTAGCCAAAGGTACCGGCTGCGGTGTTGATGGGGTTCTGCATCTTGACGCCGCCGAAATCGACGGCCATGTTCACGGTACCCACTAGAAGACCACCACCTTGGAAGCATCGAACACGGGGCCGCACATGCAAGCACCCTTCATACCGTCGACCGTCTCGACATTGCAGGTGTTGCAGGCGCCAAAGCCACAGCTCATCATGCGCTCGAGGGACACCTCGCAGTACGCACCGGCCTCGGCGGCAGCAGCGGCGACCTTCTTCATCATGACGGCGGGACCGCAGCTGGCGACGTAGTCGTAGCCGCCCTCGCCGAGCAGCTCGGCGGCAGGATCGGTGCAAAAACCGTGCGTGCCGAGCGAGCCGTCGTCGGTGCAAACGTTGACCGTGGCGCCCAGCGCGCGGAACTCATCGATGCCCACGGCCTTGGAAGCGGTGCCAAAGCCCAGGCACACGTCCACATCAACACTCTGCTCGGCAAGCTTGTCGGCAAGGCACAGCACGGGCGGAACACCGATGCCACCGGCGACGAGCAGGGCCTTCCTGGTGCCCTCGGGTACCATCCAGCCGCGGCCGCCAGGGCCCAACAGGTTGGACTTGGAGCCGGGACCCATCTGCGACAAACGACGGGTATCGTCGCCCACGACGGCGTACCACAGCTCGACGGTGCCGGCCTCGGCGTCGGCGCGGTAGTAGCTCAGGGGCACGCGAAGCAGCGAGGACGCATCACCGGGTACGGCGATGTTCACAAACTGACCGGGCTTGAGCGCACTTGCAAGCTTGGGGGCCGAGATGACGAGCGAGAAGACGCCGTCGGCAATCTCCCGGTTCGAGACGACCTCGAAGTCGTGCATGCGTGCAGTGGAAGGTGTGGGCATAAACGCTCCAATCCCCCATGCGGTTGCATGGTCCAAACGAATAGAAAGCGCGGCACCGCAAGGGCGCCGCGCACAAAAGCGATAAGGCTATGCTAGCAGATGCAGCCGTCGGCAAGCGTCTGTTTACCGCCGACAAATACATCGGTGGCACGACCGGTGAGCGTGCGGCCGGCAAAACCGGAGTTCTCGGCGCGCGACTCGTAACCGTCCTCGCCGACCGTCCAGGTGGCAGAGGGGTCGAACACGGTCAGGTCGGCAACGGAGCCCGCCTTGACCTGAACCTGGTCGAGGCCCAGGATCTCACGCGGCTTGATGGCCATGAGCTCGACCATACGGCCCATGCTCATCTTGCCCGTGTTGACCAGCTCGGTGAGTACGAGCGACAGCGAGGTCTCGAGGCCGATCATGCCAAAGGGCGCAAGCTCGAACTCGCGGGCCTTCTCCCACGGGGTGTGGGGAGCGTGATCGGTGACGATAGCGTCGACGGTGCCGTCGATGACGCCCTGACGGATGGCCTCGGCATCCTCCTCGGTACGCAACGGCGGATTGACCTTGAGCGAGGTGTTGTAGGTCTCGTCCAGGTCGTTCTCGGTCAGGAACATGTGGTGCGGGGTGGCCTCGCAGGTAACCTGAACGCCCGCGGCCTTGCCGGCACGCACGAGCTCCAGGCCATGGGCAGTGGAGATGTGCTGGATGTGCAGCTTGGCACCGGTCAGCTTGGCGATCTCGATGTCGCGGGCGATCTGGAGCTCCTCGCCGGCAGCCGGCCAGCCCTCGAGAGCCAGACGGGTCGAAACCTTGCCCTCGTTGATCTGGCCGTGGCCGACCAGATCCTCGTCCTGGCAGTGGCTCATAAAGACCTTGCCGAACATCTTGCCGTAGTCCATGCAGCGACGGAGCATGCCCGCGCCCTGCACGCCGCGACCGTCGTCGGTGAAGGCGACGGCGCCATGGGCGACCATATCACCCATCTCGGACATGGCCTCGCCCTTAAGACCGCGGGTCATGGCGCCCGACGGATAGACGCGGCAGTGACCGACCTCGGCAGCACGGGACTTGACGAACTCCACAACGGTGCCGTTATCGGTGACGGGATCGGTGTTGGGCATGGAGCACACGCCGGTAAAGCCGCCCTTGGCAGCCGCGCGGGTGCCGCTCTCGATGTCCTCTTTGACCTCGTAGCCGGGCTCGCGAAGGTGAACGTGCATATCCACCAGGCCGGGGACGAGGTACTTGCCGGAAAGGTCGCGGACCTCGGCTCCCTCGACGGCGAGATTCTCGCCGACCTCGGCGATCTTGTCGCCGTCAATCAGGACGTCAACGACACCGTCAAGCTCGACGGACGGGTCGACGACGTGGGCATTCTTAAGAAGCAAGGCCATTATCGGCACCTCCAAGCAGCAGATACAGGATAGCCATACGCACGCAGATACCGGCGTAGACCTGCTCCAGGATGACGGAGCGTTGCGGGTGGTCGGCCATATAGGAATCGAACTCGACGCCGCGGTTGATGGGGCCCGGGTGGCAGATGATCGCATCGGGCTTCATGAGCTTCTCGCGGTCCTTGGTCAGGCCGAAGAGCTTGTGGTACTCGCGAATCGTGGGGAACGGGGCACCCTCGAGGCGCTCCTGCTGCACGCGCAGCATGTAGACGACGTCCAGCTCGGGCAGGACGGAATCGAGGTCGCTCGTCACGTGGTCGCAGCCCAGAACCTCGGGCGCCGGCGGCAGCAGCGTGCCGGGGGCGACGGCGTAGGTCTCGCAGCCCATGATCTTAAGGGCGGGAATCAGCGAGCCGCAGACACGGGAGTGTGAGATATCGCCGACGACGGCGACCTTCAGACCGTGGAAGTCACCCTTGTGCTCCCAGATGGTGTACAGGTCGAGAAGGGCCTGCGTGGGATGGTTGTGCTTGCCGTCGCCGGCGCAGATGACGCTCGCGGGCGAGTTCTGCGTGACGATGTAGGGAGCACCGGCGTGCTTATCGCGCACGACGATGCAGTCAATCTTGTAGGCGTTGAGGGTCTCGACGGTGTCGACGAGGCTCTCACCCTTGACCGTGGAGGTCGAGGAGCCGCCAAAGTTAAGGCTATCGGCCGAAAGACGCTTCTCGGCGAGCTCGAAGGAGCTGCGGGTGCGCGTCGAGGGCTCGTTGAACATGTTGACGATGGTCTTGCCCTTGAGCGTGGGGACCTTCTTGATCGCACGCTCGTTGACCTCGGAGAAAGCCTTGGCGGTCTCGAGGATGAGCTTGATGTCCTCTTCGGAGTACTCGGTAATGTCGATCAGGTGCTTATGGTTGAACGCCACGGTACTACTCACCTCCCAGCGGCGCGGAGCCCACGTGGGAACCCGGCGCGACGTCATTAATCTCGACAGCGGTGTGGCCGTCGACTTCCTTCATATATAGGTGCACGTTCTCCTCATGCGACGAGGGAACGTTCTTGCCGACAAAGTCCGGCGAGATGGGGAGCTCGCGGTGGCCGCGGTCAACGAGGACAGCCAGCTCAATGCGGTTCGGACGGCCCAGGTCCATGACGGCGTCGAGAGCGGCGCGGATGGTACGGCCCGTATACAGGATGTCGTCCACCAGCACGACGCGCTTGCCGTCGACGCTAAAGGGAATGTTGGTGGCGTGGATCGCGGGAGCGAAATTGGTCGCATAGTCATCGCGGTAGAAGCTGATGTCCAGGCTGCCGAGCGGAACTTCGACGCCCTCGATCTCCTTGATCTCCTCGGCGAGCTTCTTTGCCAGAAGGTCGCCGCGCGTGACGATGCCGACCAGAGCGAGGTCTTCACAGCCCTCGTTGCGCTCGAGAATCTCGTGCGCGATGCGGGTCATCGCTCGATTGACGGCGGTCTCGTCCATGATGACCGCCTTGGGGGAAGTCGTGCCCATCGATCTCCTTCCTCACATGTCTTGACTGCTGACACAGTCAAAAAAATAGATGCCCGACCGCTTAAAGCGGACCAGACACCCACAGGAAGGGCTGCTCTTTGGCAGCTATGTAATTCCATGTGGGTATCTCGTACCCCTTTAATGGTCAAGGGATAGTGTAGCCAACCTCGAGCTTAATTGCGAGCATAAATACAGAGCAATCCGTAAACGGAGCCCAATGCTCCATAAACCTATATATATTTGTGGGACGAGCTTGAAAACGCACGCACGAGCTGGCATAATCCCCTCTGCTGCACGCAAATCGGATCTACGTCCAGGGCCGTGGCGTGGGCACTATCGCCAAAAGAGGAATATCTCTGTGTAGATTGCGCACAGGGAGCGACTTCTGTGCTATAGTTCAGGCTTGTTTGTTAACGCGACATGTTCGTTTGTCGCCCAAGGAGGGTCAGTTATGTCCAAAGTTTGCGAAGTTTGCGGTAAGCACCCCGTTGCCGGTCGCTCCATCAGCCACTCTCACCGCGTCACCAACCGTAAGTTCCGCCCCAACATCCAGCGCGTCTACGTCGTCGTCGATGGTCACCGTCGCAAGATGAACGTTTGCTCCACCTGCCTCAAGTCTGGCAAGGTTGCGCGCTCCTAAATAAGGTCTTACCAACAAGTACCTCGGACTCTCCGGGTCAAAGACCTCGCGTTCATATAGAACTTACCAAAGGCGCCCTCCCCAATGAGGGCGCCTTTTTGCACTCATTGGGGACAGACTTACATGAGTGTTTTCACGCATTTGGGACAGACATTACGCATGCCGGCAGCGGTTCGGCCCCTGCCTCACGCAGCCTCCCTCCAGCCTACGGTGGCCTTGGTCACGCTTGTAGCGCCGATGCCGGTGATACGGGCAATTTGCTTGACCGTGAGATGTGCCCGCCTGAGCCTCAGCAGACACGCATCACGATCGGGGCGTGGCAGGGCCTTGAGCAGCGCAGGATCTATGCTCGGAAGGACTTCGCGCGCAACGGAAAGAGCATCCTCATCGAGGATCCGTCGGCGTGGAAGAATCTCAACTGACCAGATCCGCCCGGCAACTTCCTTAAGATGCTCACAATAGTGACGAGACCCCCCGACAATATCGAGCATAGGGGCCGCATCGCAGATGTCAAAGGGATCGTAGCCCAGCTGGTATGCCCTAAAGCTTGACCAGCGGTATGCTTCGAGAGAGTCGATCGCACCTTTCACAGGATTGAGATGGATATAATCGAGTAGCTGCACCGCCTGCGTGTCCGACTCAACCGCGACCCGCGAATAGCGATTGTCAAACAGATGTCCCGTTCTCCCCGTTTTTCCATTGAAATACTTAGCATATGCCGTCAGCGCGCACTGCATTGCCTTTGAAAGGTTGTCAAATGGGTCATCAACCATCAAATGGAAGTGATTGTCCATAAGGCACCAAGCCAACACCGCCACTTCATGGCGCGCAAACCTGTCCGAGATATCCGATAAGAAACGATAACGGTCGGAGTCATCTTCAAAAATAATCTGTTTGGAGTTGCCGCGGTCAAAGACGTGGTAATAGCCGGTGATCGAAACGGGGCGGGCGCATCGGGGCATAATCTCTCCTTTCAAAACTGTTCAGCCAACACCTAAAAGGAGAGAAGCAACGCGAAATGCTGAGCCTGCAACCTATTTATATCCAATAAGCGGCAATAACAGGCCCAGAACGGCAAAATGGCAAAACGATGTCTGTCCCAAATGAGTGAAAGCACTCATGTAAGTCTGTCCCCAATAAGCGGGGATAAGCGGGGAGATGCAGCGGGCAGATAGTTCTAGTTAAAACGCTTCATTTTATTGAAGCGTTTTAGTGTGCCTTTTAGAGGAATCTGGCCGTTCACCGAATTATTTCTTGCTATCATGCAAGGCGTAGGGTAAATCTCCGATCGCAAGGAGACACAAATGGTGAAAAAGTCACCGGAAAACACTACTCCCGCAATTGTGGACAACGTAGAGGCGCTTGAGGCCAAGCTCGCTCAGATGCGAGAGGCCCAGGCGCTTTTTGCTACGTACACGCAGGAGCAGGTCGACAAGATCTTCTATGAGGCCGCCATGGCCGCCAACAAGGCTCGTATCCCGTTGGCGAAGATGGCCATCGAGGAGACCGGCCGCGGCGTTCTTGAGGACAAGGTCATCAAGAACCACTACGCCGCAGAGTACATCTACAACGCTTACAAGAACACCAAGACCTGTGGTGTCCTGGAGCGCGACGAGGCTTACGGCATCACCAAGATCGCCGAGCCCATCGGCATCGTGGGCGCCGTCATCCCGACGACCAATCCCACCTCCACCGCGATCTTCAAGACGCTGATCTGCCTGAAGACCCGCAACGCCATCATCATCTCCCCGCACCCGGCTGCCGCCAAGTGCACCATCGCCGCCGCCAAGCTCGTGCTTGACGCCGCCGTCAAGGCCGGCGCCCCCGAGGGCATCATCGGCTGGGTCGATGTCCCCTCCATCGAGCTGACCAACATGGTCATGCGCGACGTCGACATCATCCTCGCCACCGGTGGCCCGGGCATGGTCAAGGCCGCTTACTCCTCGGGCAAGCCCGCCCTGGGCGTTGGCGCCGGTAACACCCCGGTCGTCATCGACGACACCGCCGACGTGCTGCTCGCCGTCAACTCCATCATCCACTCCAAGACCTTCGACAACGGCATGATCTGCGCTTCCGAGCAGTCCGTGACCGTCATCGACAGCATCTATGACCAGGTTAAGGCCGAGTTCCAGAAGCGCGGCTGCTACTTCGTCAAGCAGGGTGCCGAGATGGAGGCCCTGCGTGCCGCCATGTTCAAGAACGGCGCTCTCGATCACCGCATCCCCGGCATGGCCGCTGCCAAGATCGCCGAGCTCGCCGGCATCGAGGTTCCCGCCAAGACCAAGATCCTGATCGCCGAGGTCACCTCCACCGACCCCGCCAAGGAGGAGTTCTCCCACGAGAAGCTCTCCCCGGTCCTGGCCATGTACCACGCCAAGGACTTCCAGGAGGCCGTCGACAAGGCCGAGCACCTCGTGCTCGCCGGTGGCCCGGGCCACACCGCCTCTCTGTACGTGCACCCCGCCCAGGCCGAGAAGATCAGCCTGTTCGAGCACGTCATGAAGGCCTGCCGTATCGTCATCAACACCCCGTCCTCGCACGGCGGCATCGGTGACCTGTACAACTTTGGCATGAAGCCGTCTCTGACCCTGGGCTGCGGCTCCTGGGGCGGCAACTCCGTCTCCGAGAACGTTGGGGTGAAGCACTTGATCAACGTTAAGACTGTGGCCGAGCGCCGTGAGAACATGCTGTGGTTCCGCGCTCCCGAGAAGGTCTACTTCAAGAAGGGTTCCACGCCCGTCGCCCTCGACGAGCTGGGCAACGTCATGGGCAAGAAGCGCGCCTTCATCGTCACCGACCAGTTCCTCTTCAAGAATGGCAACACCCGCGCCATCGAGGCCAAGCTCGACGAGATGGGCATCGCCCACGACTGCTTCTACGACGTCGAGCCCGATCCGTCGCTGCAGTGCGCACGTCGCGGCGCCAAGCAGATGGCTCTCTTTGAGCCGGACGTCATCATCGCCGTCGGCGGTGGCTCCGCTATGGACGCCGGCAAGATCATGTGGATGATGTACGAGCACCCCGAGTGCAAGTTTGAGGACATGGCCATGGACTTCATGGACATCCGCAAGCGCATCTTCACCTTCCCCGAGATGGGCAAGAAGGCCTACTTCGTCGCCGTCCCGACCTCCTCGGGTACCGGCTCCGAGTGCACGCCGTTCGCCATCATCACCGACAAGGAGACCGGCATCAAGTGGCCGCTCGCCGACTACGCGCTGCTCCCCAACATGGCTATCGTCGACGCCGACAACTGCATGACCGCCCCGCGCGGCCTGACCGCTGCCTCCGGCATCGACGTCATGACCCACGCCATCGAGTCCTACGTCTCCATCATGGCTTCCGACTACACCAAGGGCCTCTCCGAGCGCGCTGCCAAGCTCGTCTTCGAAAACCTGCCCTCCAGCTTCACGAACGGCGCCAAGGACCCGCACGCCCGCGAGGAGATGCACAACGCCTCCTGCATGGCCGGTATGGCCTTCGCCAACGCCTTCCTGGGCCTCAACCACTCCATGGCCCACAAGCTCGGCGCTTTCCATCACCTGCCCCACGGCCTCGCAAACGCTGTCATCCTGACCCGCGTTATGCGCTACAACGCCGCCGAGGCTCCCGTCAAGATGGGTACCTTCTCCCAGTATCCTTACCCCAACGCGCTGCACAACTACGCCGAGATGGCCAAGTACTGCGGCATCGAGGGCAAGGACGACAAGGAGGTCTTCGAGAACTTCATCACGAAGCTCGAAGAGCTCAAGGACTTCATCGGCGTCAAGAAGACCATCGCCGACTACGGTGTTGACGAGCAGTACTTCCTCGACACCCTCGACGAAATGACCGAGCAGGCATTCAACGACCAGTGCACCGGCGCCAACCCGCGCTACCCGCTCATGAGCGAGATCAAGGAGCTCTACCTGGACGCCTACTACGGCCGCGAGCCCCAGGATTACGCCGTCTGCTAGTTTTAGCACGGTTTTTAACGGCGGGGGTGCACGGGTGTTTCACACACCCCCGCCGTCGCTTCTATCGCATCGTTGAAAGGATGCAACCATGCTGCTACCCGATTCCAAGACCGAGCTCGTCCGCCGTGGCAACAAGGTCGTTTACGACCTGGGCGACAAGATTGTCAAGGTCTTTAACGAGACCAAGCCTGTCTCCGACGTGTTCAACGAGGCTTTGAATCTTGCCCGCATCAATGAGTGCGGCATCCGCAGCCCCAAGGCGCTCGAGGTTTCCCAGCTCGAGAACGCCAACGGCTGGGCGCTCGTGACCGAGAAGGTTCCGGGCACCACCCTTGCCGAGAAGATGACTGCCGAGCCCCAGCGCTTTGGTGAGTACCTCGAGATGTTCGTCGACCTCCAGATCGAGATCCACGGCTACACCTCCCCGCTGCTCAACCGTCAGCGCGACAAGTACGCCCGCATGATCGACAGCCTTGATCAGCTCAATGCCACCACGCGCTACAACCTTCAGGAGCGTCTGGACGGCATGACCAAGGAGTTCAAGGTCTGCCACGGCGACTTCAACCCCTCCAACGTCATCGTCGGTGACGACGGCCAGCTCTATGTGTGCGACTGGGCACACGCCACCCAGGGCTCCCCTGCTGCCGACGCTGCCACCACCTACCTGCTCTTTGCCCTCAACAGCAAGGATCAGGCTGAGGCCTACCTGGAGCTCTACTGCGACCGCGCCGACATGCCCATGCAGGTCGTGCGTCAGTGGACGAGCATCGTCGCCGCTTCCGAGCTCGCTCGTAAGCGCAACGTGAACGATGAGTTCCTGAAGAACTGGATCGACGTCGTCGATTATCAGTAATATCTGAGCGATTTATTTCGCATCGGAGGCACAAGGAAAACCCCGCAGCTCGCATGGGCTGTGGGGTTTTCCTTTTAGATATCGAGGATGCCACAAGATAAAAAGGACGGCCCCACATCTCCCCGATCTGGAGAAATGCGGGGCCGTCCCACATATCGAACTACAAGCGAAATCGTCGATTAACGGCGTGCTGCCTTCACAAGCTCGGCGACCTTGGCGACGACCTCGTCGATCGCCACATCCTCGCGCTCACCCGTGGCACGGTCCTTGAGCTCAACGGTGCCATTCTTAAGGCCACGCTTACCCAGAACGACCTGATACGGGAAGCCCATAAGGTCGTTGTCGGCAAACTTAAAGCCGGGACGCTCGTCGCGGTCGTCGACGACAACCTCGATACCCTCGGCGCACAGGCCATCAACGATCTGCTCGCAGACGGTAGCGCACTCCTCCTTCTTGGGATCGAGAGGAATCACCGCGACCTCGTACGGGGCAACGGAGACCGGCCAGACGATACCGTGCTCGTCGTTGTGCTGCTCCACGACAGCAGCAAGCGAGCGGGACACACCAACGCCGTAGCAGCCCATGATGAGCGGCTTCTCCTTGCCGTCCTCGTCCATAAAGGTGGCACCCATGGCCTCGGAATACTTGGTGCCCAGCTGGAAGACCTGAGAGACCTCGATGCCGCGGGCAGCGGAGAGCGGCTTGCCGCAGTGCGGGCAGGGGTCGCCGGCGACAACGGTGACCAGATCGGCCCACTCATCGACGGTAAAGTCGCGCTCGGGGCAGGCACCGGTAAAGTGATAATCGACCTCGTTGGCACCGCAGGCCCACTGCTTGGAATCGCGCAGGCTCTCGTCGCACACCAGACGAATGCCATCGGGCAGGTTAACCGGTCCGATAAAGCCCTTGTGCAGACCGTTCGCCTGAAGCTCCTCGTCGGTCATCATGCGATAGCCCTTGCCAAAGACGTGCTCGGCCTTGCAATCGTTGAGCTCGTGATCGCCCGGAACAATGGCCACGACCGGCTTGCCCTCGGCGTCGATGAGCGCCAGCGACTTGCGCGTGCCGTTCTCGGGGAACCCAAAGAACTTAGCAACTGCCTCAATGGTGCCCATGCCCGGAGTCTCAACCTTGGTGAGCGTACCGTCACCAGGACCCTCGGTCACGACGACCTTGGTGCTTGCCGCCTCGTCATCGGCAGCAAAGCCGCAATCGTCGCAGTAGACGAGCGAAGCCTCGCCGGCGTCGGCCAAAGCCATGTACTCGACGGAGGTATCGCCACCGATCTCACCGGAGTCGGCAACAACGGGCAGGGCCTTGATATAGCAGCGCTCGCAGATGTTAGCGTAGGCCTGCTTCATCTTGTCATACTCCTCCTGCAGGCTCTCCTGCGTGGCGGAGAAGCTGTAGGCGTCCTTCATGATGAACTCGCGACCGCGCATCAGGCCAAAGCGGGGGCGGAACTCGTCACGGAACTTGTCCTGGATGTGGTAGAGGTTGACGGGAAGCTGCTTATAGGAGCGCAGGTCGTTGCGCACCAGGGCCGTGACGGTCTCCTCGTGTGTGGGGCCCAGGACGAACTCGCGACCATGACGGTCGTCAAAGCGCACAAGCTCCTTGCCGTAGGCGTCGATGCGGCCGGACTCACGCCACAACTCGGCGTCGACCATGATAGGCATCATGAGCTCCTGGGCGCCGGCAGCGTCCATCTCATCGCGCACGATGTTCTCAATCTTGCGGATCGAGCGCCAAGCAAGCGGCAGGTAAGAATACAGACCGGCGGCCTCCTTGCGGATCATACCGGCACGGAGCAGCAGGCGGTGGCTGGCGAGCTCAGCGTCCGCCGGATCCTCTTTAAGCGTCGGCGCATAGAGCTTAGACATATACATTGCTCGAGTCATTTACTTCTCCTCAATAAGTTTGTCGACCTCGGCCATCAGCGCGTCGACAATTTGATCCTCAGCTACTTTACCAATGATCTGGCCATGCGAAAAGAGCAGGCCCTGACCACGCCCGCAGGCAACGCCCAGGTCGGCGTCAGATGCCTCTCCGGGGCCGTTGACCGCACAGCCCATCACGGCGATCGAAAGCGGGGCGGAGTAGTTCTTAAGCCGCTCGGTAACCTCTTCGGCGATGGGAATGAGATTGACCTGGCAGCGCGCGCATGTGGGGCACGAGACAATCTCGGGACCGCGGCGTCGCAGACCCAGCGACTGCAGAATACCCCAGGCGACCGGCGGCTCCTCGACCGGATCGGCCGTGAGCGAGACGCGCATAGTGTCGCCGATGCCCTCGGACAGCAGAATACCCAGGCCTACAGAGCTCTTGATGGTGCCCTGCAGCTTGGTACCCGCCTCGGTTACGCCCAGGTGAAGCGGAACGTGGGGAATCTCACGCGACAGGGCTCGATAGGTATCGAGCGTCGTTTGCACGCTATGCGCCTTGGCCGAAAGCACAATATTCGTAAAGCCGCGGTCCTCAAAGTGCTTGACGAAGCGCTCGCTCGACATCACGAGCTTTTCGGGCTGCGTGAGGTCGTCGCGCTCGGCAATATCCTGCTCAAGTGAGCCGGCGTTGACACCGATGCGAATCGCGCAGCCGGCAGCGCCAGCGGCGTCGATGACGGCATCGACCTTAGCCCAATCGCCGATATTGCCGGGATTGATGCGAAGCTTGGCGGCACCAGCCTCGACGGCGCCGATAGCGAGCTTATGGTTAAAGTGAATATCGGCGACGATCGGCACCGGGGACTCAGCACAGATGGTACGAAAGCCCTCGAGCGCGGCCTCGGTGGGCACGCTCACACGCACGATATCGCAGCCAGCCTGCGCCAACGCACACACTTGCGCAAGCGTTGCCTGGGCATCGGCGGTATCGGTGCAGGTCATGGACTGGACCACCACCGGCGCGCCGCCGCCGATCTGCACACCGCCCACATGCACGGGGCGCGTCAACTCGCGCGGCAAAGGATGGGTTAAAGACAATCCAAACACTCCCCTACAGAACAAATCGAAGGATGTCGGAACGAAGCATATAGACAAACAGCAGCGCAAAGAGCGCGATGCCCACATAGCTCACAATCGTCTGGACCTTGAGCGGAAGCTCGCGGCCCGCAATCTTTTGAATGATCTCGATGACCAGTTTGCCGCCATCGAGTGGTGGGATGGGCAGCAGGTTCATAAAGCCAAGCGAGAACGAAATGAGGGCGGCAAACGAAAGGAACGTGGCAGGGCCGGCAGCAGCAGCCTGTGAAGACATAACGCTAATGCCCACAATCGAAGAAGACTGATCGAGAATCTCCATCGTATGCTGCGGCTGGAGCAGGCGCATCACGCCCTCCGCTGTCTGCACGACATAGGAGAACGAAAGGCGAGCCGACGTGATGGGGTCTAAACGGACCACCTGCGTAGAGGCATACACACCTAGGCGCTCGTCCTCTTTGAGCGCAACCGAGGTCGAATGCTGCTTGCCGTCGCGCTCATACTCAATGGCGATATCGTCCTTACCGGCGGCCTTGCCGATGGCATCGTAAACGTCCATCCAGGTAGAGCACGATACTCCGTCAACCGAAAGGATCGCGTCGCCGCCCTCGATACCCGCCTTGGCGGCAATAGACCCCTCGTCAACCTGACCAATCACGTTGGTATCCATCGGCACGGTGACACCCGCAATGGAATAGATACTCATAAGCAGCAAAAAGCCCGTCAGGATATTGACGAGAATGCCCGCGAGCAGCATAAAGGCGCGCTTGAGAAAACCCTGGCCCAGATAAGTGTGCGAGCGCTCTTGCGCCAAGAAATCAGCCTCGCCGCACGGCAGCTCCCACACATCGCCCTCGGTAGTCGCATGCTCTCGATCGAAACGACGGCCGTCAAAGGTGGTGTAACCCGCCGCGTCTCGCGGCAGCGTCTGATACTTGGTGGGATAGTAGCTCGGCGAGGGCTTCTCCCCTTCCTCATACCAAGGCGCGATAGAGCCCCAACCCAAGAGCAAGGCGCATGCCTCGAGCACAACCTCCTCGGATAGCTCGAGCTCGACAGCAAGGTCGGCCACGGTCACGCGACCATGACGATAGATAGCCGCGAGCACGCGATCGGCGCAGGAGACATCGGTCGGATCCATACCGCAGATGGCAGCGTAGCCACCCAGCAGCAGCGGGGTCACGCCAAACTTGGTTCCAATGCGACGCGACGTGTAATGGATGTCAAAGCGGCACGGCAGGCCCAAAAAGAACTCGGTCACACGGACGCCGCAGGCACGCGCCGCCAAAAAGTGGCCGCCCTCGTGCAAAAACACGAGGACGGAAAGCATCAGCAGGCCCCAAAAGACCGATGAGAGAACGCTCAGAACAGTATCCATAAAACGAAAAAGCAATCCTTATGGGTTAGGAACGGGTTGCGGCGAGCACCTGCGCAGCCTTTTCACGCGCCCACGCATCGATGTCGCGAAGCTGCTCAAACGAATCGACCGCCTGCATATCGTGGGCATCCATGCAGGATTCCACAATGCGATCGATATCGGTAAAGCTACAGCCATCGTGCAGGAAGGCATCGACGGCGACCTCGTTGGCGGCATTGAGCACGCACGGCATGGTGCCACCCGTCTTGCCGGCACGTTCGGCCAGTGCCAGACAGCGGAAGGTATCCATGTCGGCAGCATCAAACGTGAGCTGCCCCAGCTCGCGGAAATCGATACGAGGCGCCGGGGTATCCCAACGCTCGGGATACGAGAACGCGAACTGGATGGGAATACGCATGTCGGAAGCACCGAGATGCGCCATCACGGAGCCGTCGGCAAACTCGACCATAGAGTGAATCTTGGACTGACGCTGCACGACCACGTTAATGAAATCGAGGTCGCAGTTAAACAGATGCATGGCCTCAATGCGCTCTAGGCCCTTGTTCATGAGGGTGGCGGAGTCGATGGTGATCTTGGCACCCATGGCCCACGTGGGATGTGCGAGGGCATCGGCACGCGTCACGCGATTGAGCTCGTCGCGCGTACGGCCAAAGAACGGACCGCCCGAGCAGGTAAGCCAAATACAATGAGCCTCGCGCGGGTCCTCCCCCAGATAGCACTGGTAGATGGCGGAGTGCTCAGAGTCGACTGGAATAAGCTGGCCCGGTTGTGCCAACGGCATAAGCAAGTCGCCACCGACGACGAGGGACTCCTTGTTGGCAAGGGCAAGGCGCTTATTCGAGGTCAAGGCCGCATGGCTCGCCTCGAGACCGGCGGCGCCCACAATAGCAACGAGCACGCAGTCGGCATCGTCGCGACGCGCGAGCTCGCAAACCGCCTGCGCGCCAACGCCGAGCTTCGTTCCCTCGGGCAACTCCTGCAGCACGGCGTCATCGCCGTGAGCGACATCGGCCACGGCAACCGCCGGAACCGAGAACTCGCGGGCAGCGGCAACGAGCTCAGAGGTGCTGGAATTAACGGACAGCGCCGTCACCTGCAGGCGATCAGCATGCTGACGGCACACATCGAGTGCCTGGGTGCCGATAGAGCCCGTACAACCCAGGATGGCAACACGGAGGCGTCCATCGGGGCCATACGTCGTCTGGAATGACATTACAGCACGCCTCCGATCATCAAAAGCAGCTGAGCGGTAATGCAGCCAAAGATAAGCGAGTCGCTACGGTCGAGCATGCCGCCATGGCCCGGGATAAGGTTGCCGGAATCCTTGACGCCCACGCCACGCTTGATGCGCGACTCGATAAGGTCGCCGATAACGCCTAAAATGGACACGACCACGCCGCACAGCAGCGCATAGGGCAGGCTGAGCTTGTAGAAGTGCGTCGCCCACAGAATGAGCCAAATCAAAACCGAGCCCAGGATGCCGCCGACAAACCCCTCCCAGCTCTTTTTGGGAGAGATCTTGGGAACCATCTTGTGCTTGCCGATACGGCTGCCCACAATGTAGGCAAACGAATCGGAGACCCAAAGGGACGCGCAAACGCCCACTGAAAGCAGGGCGCCGGCAAAACCGGGCACGGCATCGCGCAGCAGCACGATAGCCGACAGCATAAAGCCAGTGTAGATGGGACCCATGAGCGTCACGGCCACATCAGAGATGCGGGTACGCGGCGACCAGACATACCAAATGCCCACAGCGAGCATCAGGGCAAAAAGCAGGGCATTCAGCAACATCGAATCGCCCAACGCCGACAGCGGAAAGAGTACGGCGGCAGCGATACCCATGCGCTCGTTAGCCATCTTGCCATCGAGCCTCGTCATACGGAAAAACTCATAACAGCACAGACCGCTCATGACGGAAACAAAGATGGCCGTGGGCACGATACCCAAAACCAGGCACAGGATAAAGACAACGGCGTAGACGATACCGGCGGCGGCACGGGTAATAAAGCCCGCCAGCCACGAACCGGTGCCGCTCTTCACTGCAGGCGTTCCCGCAGTGGCAGCTTTGCGCGCAGGCGTCTTGGGAGCAGATGCCTTGGGACGATCGGACACGATTAAGCCTCCTCGGTCTTGCTCAGTCCACCAAACCTACGGTCACGGCCCTGATAGGCCAAAATGGCGTCGACAAGGCCCCAACGATCAAAGTCGGGCCAATAGGTATCGGTGACGTAGAATTCGGAATAAGCCACCTGCCACAGCAGATAGTTCGAAAGGCGCAGCTCACCAGAAGTGCGAATCACAAGCTCAGGATCGGGAAGGCCGGCGGTATAGAGGTGGGAAGCCACCATGTCGTCATCAATTGCGCCAGGATCGATCTTACCGGCGGCAGCGTCGAGTGCGATCTGACGGACAGCGCGGGTAATCTCGGCACGCGCGCCGTAGTTGACGGCAAGCGCCAGCGTCATGCCGGTGTGATTGGCGCACTCGGCAAGACCGCGTTCAAAAACGTCGCGGGTCTTCTTGGGCAGCGCGGAAATGTCACCCAAAAAGACAACGCGCACGTTTTCGCGCTTCAGAAGCGGCAGCTCGTCGATAAACGTCTTGGCAAACAGGTGCATCAAGACGTTGACCTCATGCTGCGGGCGGTTCCAGTTTTCGGTAGAAAACGCATAGGCCGAAAGCACGTCGACGCCCAGACGCACGCAGGCGGTAATAATCTCACGAAGGGAGACGATACCCGCCTTGTGGCCCTCGGTGCGTGCAAGACCGCGCGATGTGGCCCAACGACCATTGCCGTCCATGATGCACGAGATATGGTGCGGAATGTTATTGAGGTCAAGGTCGGAAAAACCGACGCCCGCAGGGGCGTCGGCAAAGTACTCGACCAGTTTATGCTCGTCGTATTGCACCTTAGATCTCCATGACCTCGGCTTCTTTTTCCTTCAGAAGCTCCTCGACCTTGGCGACATACTCATCGGTGTGCTTCTGGACCTTGGCCTGCTCGCGACGGACATCGTCCTCGGTGAGCTCCTCATCGCGCTCAAGCTTGTTGTTGAAGTCGCGACGGATGTTACGGATAGACACCTTGGCCTGCTCGGCGTACTCGCGGCACTCCTTGACGAGCTCGCGACGGCGCTCCTCGGTGGGAGCCGGGAACGGCAGACGAACGACGGTGCCATCGGAGTTGGGGGTAATACCCAGATCGGAAGCGCCGATGGCCTTGACGATAGCGTTGATGAGTGCCTTGTCCCACGGCTCGATGAGCAGCATGTGGGCCTCGGGGGTCTTGACGGCGGCAACCTGCGTGACCGGCGTGGGAACACCGTAATAATCGACGGTGATGTCGGACAGAATGTTGGCATTGGCGCGGCCGGTACGGACCTTGGAGAAGTTATGCTTGAGGGACTCGAGCGACTTGTCCATATGGGCGGTAATGTTCTCTGCCATGCTTAATCCTCCTGATAGACGAGCGTGCCGACGGGCTCACCCGAAAGCGCGCGCTTGACGGTGTCCTCGCCATCGATGTTGAGGACCAAAATCGGCATACGGTTATCCTGGCACAGTGCCGTAGCCGTGGAATCCATAACCTGCAGACCGCGGACGAGCACCTCGTGATAGGTAATCTTGTCAAAACGGACGGCATCGGCGCACTTGACGGGATCCTTATCGTAGATGCCGTCAACCTTGGTGGCTTTAATCAGAATCTCGGCGCCGATCTCGCACGCACGAAGAGCCGCGGCGGTGTCGGTCGTAAAGTACGGATTGCCCGAACCGGCGGCAAAAATAACAACGTTGCCCTTGGAAAGGTGGTTGATGGCGCGACGGCGAATATAGGGCTCGCAGATCTCGTTCATCTGGATAGCGCTCATAACGCGGCAGGGAACATCGTTGTGCTCGAAGGCATCCTGCAGGGCGAGCGCGTTCATAACGGTTGCCAGCATGCCCATGTAGTCGGCCTGAGCACGCTCCATGCCACCGGCAGCGCCGGCCATGCCGCGGAAAATATTACCGCCGCCGACAACGACGCCGACCTCATGGCCAACGGCGAGCAGCTCCTTGACCTGCTTGGCAAGATGGTCGGTAACCTTGGGGTCGATGCCATATTGGCCGTCGCCCATGAGTGCTTCGCCGGAAAGCTTAAGAAGCACGCGTTTATATCGGATGTCGGACAAAGCGATCCTCCTTTAATTAGACTCTCAATATGATATCAAAGGCTCTCATAAGAGCCATGAAAAAGCAGGCTGTGAGTAAAACCCACAGCCTGCTCATTACCAGCTACAAGAGCTTATTTACTCGCCACGGACCAGACGGTCAAAGGCAACGACGGTAATGGTGTCGCCGAGCTCCTTGGAGACCTGCTCAGCGTACTTCTTGATGGTGAGGGAGCTGTCCTTGATGAACTCCTGCTCGGTGAGCACGGACTGCTTGTAGAACTTCTCCAGACGGCCGACAGCCATCTTCTCCTGGATAGCCTCGGGCTTGCCGGACTCGGCAGCCTGGGCCATGTAGATCTGCTTCTCGTGCTCGACGGTCTCGGCCGGAACCTGATCGCGGGTAGCGCAGATCGGGGCGACGGCGGCAACCTGAAGGGCAACGTCGTGAGCGAAGGTCTTGAAGGACTCAGCCTGAGCGGTCTCGGCCTTCTCGAAAGCGAACTCGACGAGGACGCCGATCTTACCACCCATGTGGATGTAAGAAGCGAGCGCGCCGTTCTCAGCCTTGCGGGCAGCGAAGCGGGAGATCTTCATGTTCTCGCCCATGATGTGAATCATCTCGGTGAGCTCGGAGGAAACGGTCTCCTCGCCCATCGGCTTCTCGAGCAGAGCGTCGACGTCAGCAGGCTCGGTGGTAGCGACAACCTCAGCGACCTTGGAAGCAAAGCCGGTGAACTTGGCGTTGGAGCCAACGAAGTCGGTCTCGCAGGAGAGCTCGAGCAGAGCGCCGGTCTTGCCATCCTCGGAGACGAACGCGGCGACAGCGCCCTCGTTGGTCTCACGGCCAGCCTTCTTGGCAGCCTTGGCAAGGCCGTTCTTACGCAGAACGTCGACAGCGGCGTCCATGTCGCCGTCAGCCTCGACGAGAGCCTTCTTGCACTCCATCATCGGGGAGTCGGTCATCTCGCGGAGCTGCTTGACCATAGCGGCGGTAATCTGGGCCATTGTGGTTCCTTTCAAAGAGATGAAAAAGAATTAACTAAGACTGATTTACTCGGCCTTGGGCTCAGCGGCCATCTCGGCCTCGGAGACCTGCTCCTTGCCGGAGCCAGCGAGGCAGGCGTCAGCCATGAGCTCGCACATAAGGGTGACAGCGGAGATAGCGTCATCGTTGCAGGGGATGCCGTACTCGACCTCGTCGGGATCGGAGTTGGTGTCGATCAGGGCGACGACGGGGATGTTCAGGCGCTGGGCCTCCTTGATGGCGTTCTCCTCGCGCTTGGTGTCGATGACGAAGAGAGCCTGGGGCAGACCCTTCATGTCGCGGGCGCCACCGAGGTTGGTCTGGAGCTTGGTGAGCTCCTTGCCGAGAACAGCCTGCTCCTTCTTGGGGAGCACTGCCATGCGTCCGTCCTCGACCATGGCCTCGAGCTCCTCCATGCGGTTGATGCGGGAGCGGATGGTGACGAAGTTGGTCAGCATGCCGCCGAGCCAACGCTGGTTGATGTAAGGCATGTTGGCGCGCTCAGCAGCGTTCTTGACGGCCTCCTGAGCCTGCTTCTTGGTGCCGACGAACAGCACGTTGCCGCCCTTGGCGACATTCTTGACGAAGGTGTAGGCCTGGTCGGCGTCGAGGATGGTCTGCTTGAGGTCGAGGATGTAGATGCCGTTGCGCTCACCGAAGATGAACGGCTTCATCTTGGGGTTCCAGCGACGGGTCTGGTGACCGAAGTGGCAGCCGGCCTCGAGCAGGGTGCGGATATTAATCTTGGTAGCCATGTTAAACCTCCTGTGGTTTGCCTCCGCGCGGGGTCATCCTCCAAAACCAACCCGGACATGTGCTACCAAAGCCCGGGCACCACGGTATGAAGTAGCCGCGCGTGCGTGATAAAAACATGTTGCCGTGAAGCAACCCGATGAATGATAGCAGGAATGCATCTTCCTGCCAACCCGCAATCAAAACCACACACCTGAGTGCGGCGCGGGACGTCCCAGCCACTATTCGCCGCGGGGATGGGCTTGAGCCACGGCACGTTTGAGCCGATCGGGCGTGAGATGCGTGTAGATCTGCGTCGTGGACAGGCTCGCATGACCTAGCAGCTCTTGAACCGAGCGCAGGTCCGCACCGCCCTCGAGCAAATCGGTCGCAAAGGTATGGCGCATCGCATGCGGGGCGATGTCGGCCGGAATGCCGGCGAGCGTCGCCAGCGTATGGAACCGCCGCCTGAGCATGGCGGCACTCATGCGATTGCCGCGCGCCGATATAAGCAGCGGATGCGGCCCGGTAGCGGGGTCACGGCGCTTTGCCTGAGCGAGCAACTCCGGCCTCCCCTCCTCAATATAGAGACGCGTCGCCTCGAGTGCGCGACGATACAGAGGGACGATACGCTCCTTGCTCCCCTTGCCCCACAGGCGCAGCGTGCGCTCGGACCATGAGATGGATTCCACATTGAGCGCCGCAAGCTCTGAGATGCGGGCACCCGAGGCATAGAGCAACTCGAGCATCGCCGCATCGCGCAGTCCCGCGGGTGTTGAGGTATCAGGCGTCTTGAGCAGCGCCTCGACCTGCTGGGTCGTAAGGACGCCCGGCAGGTCACGCGGCAGCTTGGGCGACGCGATCGCCGAGACCGCATCGCCCTCGACAATCCCCTCGGCAGCCATCCAGCGATAGAGAGATCGAATAGCCGACAGGTGCGCCGCAAGCGTTCGGGGAGCCACCTGCTCACGCGAAAGCTCGGCAAGATAGCGACGAATGGTGCGCACGTCGGCAGCGAAAGCATCAATATCCTCGCGCTCGCACCAGGCAGCAAAGCGCTCTAGCCTCGAGCCATAGGCCGTCACCGTGTTGGGAGAAAGCCCCTCGACGCGTGCGATATAGGCGATAAAAGAGTCGACGGTGTCGTACAGGTCAAAGGCTATGACCGGTCGCCTCCAAACAAGTCGGAACGCGTGGCCAAGTAGGCATCGAGGGCCTCGAGCGCACGGTCCGCATAGGCCTGATAGCGGTCGCGCTTGCTGCGGCGCTTACCGTCCTCGAGTGGCGGCACCAGGCCAAAGTTGACATGCATAGGCTGATAGCCCACGGTGGCAGGATCGGTCGCATAGCCCACGAGCGCACCCAGGGCACCCACACGCGGCAACTCGACGCCCGCGGCACCGATAGCCTCGGCATAGGTGTTGAGCGCCGCGAGCAGACCTGTCGCCACGGCTTCCATGTACCCCTCGGTGCCGGTGATCTGACCGGCCAGGCGCACGCCGGTACCGGGCACGGCAAAGGTGCCATCGAGCACGTGCGGAGCGTCGACAAAGGTATTGCGATGCATGACACCGTAGCGGAAGAACTCAGCGTTCTCCAGGCCCGGCACCATATGGAAGACGCGCTTCTGCTCGCCAAAGGTCAAGTTGGTCTGGAAGCCCACCAGGTTATAGGCGGTCTTCTCCTTGTTCTCGGCACGCAGCTGTATCGCCGCCCAGGGGCGACGTCCGGTACGCGGGTCGGTGAGGCCAACGGGCTTCATGGCGCCAAAGCGAATGGCGTCCTTGCCGGTGCGCGCAACTTCCTCGGCAGGCTGGCAGGCCTGGAACAAATCGCCGCCCTCAAAGTCTTTGAGCACCACGCGGTCGGCCGTGGTAAGCGCCTCGATAAAGGCCTCGTACTCCTCCTTATTGAGCGGAGCGTTGAGATAGTCGCCGCTCCCCTGCTCCTCATAGCGCGACTGCGAGAACAGCACGTCCATATCGAGCGTGGAGGCATCGACGATCGGCGCCGCGGCATCGAAGAACGCAAGGGCATCGCCACCGACGAGCTTCATAACCTCTTCGCTCAGCGCCGATGAACACAGCGGGCCCGCGGCAATGACCACGTGACCCTCGGGAATCTGCGTGACCTCGCCGTGCACGACCTCGATATTGGGACGAGCGGCAACCTCGGCCTCGACAAGCTCGGAAAACTTGACGCGGTCGACCGCCAGGGCACCGCCGGCGGGAACAGCCGCGCGATGGGCGCAATCGAGCAGGACTGAACCCATGCGCTCAAGCTCGGCCTTCAGCAAACCAGCCGCGGAATCCGGACGGGTCGACTTAAACGAATTCGAGCAGACGAGCTCTGCCAGGTGATCGGTATGGTGAGCCGGGGAGCTCACCTGGGGGCGCATCTCGCACAGCTTTACGGCAAAACCGCGATCTGCCAGCTGGATCGCGCACTCCGAACCCGCCAGACCGCCACCGATAACTGTCACCTGATCGAACTGCATCTGCAAACACCTTTCTAATTGACACGTTTTCCATTGTGACCGAAGGGCGTCTGGGCGTGAAGGGCAAACTTGGAGGGCGCATACCTTCCATCCATCATGCGCTCGATAAGACCCTCGAGTTCAAGCGAACCCAAGAGTTTGAGTACGCCGACAGCATCGAGCGAGACGAGCGCCGCGATGTCGTCGACCTTGAGCGGAGAGGCGATGAGCGCATGCATCACGGTCTGCTGCGTTGGATCCAGGTCGGCAATGCCGGGAGCATCGGGGCGCGAGTAGCGCAGGGTTCCGTAGATGCGTGAGATAGCCATCTCGATAGATTCCTCGTCGATGATGCAGCAGGCACCGTTCGCAATGAGGTAATTCGTGCCACGCGACTCGGGCGATAGGATCGACCCCGGCACGGCAAGAAGTTCGCGCCCCAAATCCATAGCAGCCTCGGCTGTAGAAAACGTCCCAGAAGGCATACCCGCCTCGGATACAAAGAGGGCTTGCGACAGGGCCGCGATCACGCGATTGCGGCGCGGAAAGGCGAACTTGCGCGGACCCATGCCCCACGGAGAGATCGACACGACCGCGCCACCCGTATCGAGCGTGCGAGTAATAAGCCCCGCGCTCGAACGCGGGTAGACCACGTCGGCGCCCGTCCCCAGCACCACGACGTGTTTGCCGCCGGCGTTGACCGCAGCCCAACCCGAGGCCTGGTCACAACCGACCGCGCCGCCCGAAACTACCGTCACTCCCGCCTCGACCGCCACCTTTGCCGCAAGCTCTGCCACGGCAAGACCATACGGCGAGGCCTTACGCGCGCCGATGATGGAGAGCGCGGGCGTCGAAAGCACCTTGGGGTTGCCGCGCACATAAAGCGTCTGGGGTACATCAGAAAGCTCCAAAACGGTCTCGGGATACAACGCATCACCTGGATGCAGCTCAAAGGTCCCCTCGGCCATCATTGGTCCCTCCTTCCCTGGTACATCGCCGCCTCGAGCACGTGGTCCTGCGTCACTTGCTCGCTCTCGGCGACATCTGCGATCGTACGCGCAATGCGAACCAGGCGCACGATGCCACGCCCTGTGAGATGTGTGCGTTTGGACAGGCCGAGTACGCATTTCTCGGCAGCATCATCAAGCTCAAAGGTCGAAACGACGCCGTCAATGGACCGCGTCTCGTCATCCTCGGCCTCAGCATCCGCATCGTCCATACGGGATTCGCGCCAAGCGCGAAAAGCGCGACCGCGCGCAACGTAGTCACGTAACTCGGCCGACGACATACCCTCCGCGCCCTCGATAATCACCTGAGGGTCGGGACGGGTTACATCGATCATCATGTCGATACGATCGGCCAAAGGACCGCGCAGCTTAGCCCGATAGCGCTCCACCATCGATGCCGAGCAGCGACACGGCACCTCACGGTCGCCCAAAAAGCCGCAGGGGCAGGGATTGCTCGCAGCGAGCAGCTGAAAGCGCGACGGGAAGGTGAAGGCCCCGTCGACGCGTACGATCCTCACATAGCCGCGTTCAATGGGCTGACGAAGCGTCTGCAGCACACCCGTGGGAAACTCGGCAAGCTCGTCCAAAAAGAGCACGCCGCCATGAGCCAGGCTGATCTCACCCGGATGCACCGGGCGCCCGCCGCCGATAAGGCCTGCGGTCGAAATACTATGGTGGGGACTGCGGAAGGGCCGGTGCCCCGCCAACAAGCCATCAATGTTCTCACCCAAGACCGAATGGATGCACAACGCCTCCTGCTGATCCTCAACGGAAAGCTCAGGCAGGATGCCGGTCATACGGCGCGCAAGCATCGTCTTGCCCGACCCCGGGGACCCGATCATAAGCAAACCGAGCTCACCCGCTGCCGCCAGTGCCATGCCGCGTTTGGCAACCTCCTGCCCCAGCACGTCGGCATAGTCGAGTTCGGGCTCAAAAATAGCCTCCACACCCTCGGAATCCAGATAATGCCGCGCGGCATCGCCCATGCCGTGAGCAAGCTGAGACAGATGGTCGATAAAGCCGCAATCCACGCCCGCGAGTGGCACATGCTGGTCGGACCTGCCGGCGATAAAAGACAGCCCCATGTCGCGAGCCAATAGCTGAAACGCCACCTCGCCTTTGACAGGAAGCACCGTGCCGTCCAAGCCGAGCTCGCCGGCGATAAGACAACGATCGAGGTTGTCGCGGGGAATCTGACCATCGGCCGCTAGAACCGCGATGGCGATGGGCAGATCAAAGCCGCTACCGGTCTTGCGAATATCGCCGGGCGCCAGATTGACCGTAATGCCCGAGCGCGGGATCTCAAAGCCGGCCGAGCGCATCGCACAGCGAATACGACCACGTGACTCCATCACCTCCATACTCGGAATACCGAGCATCTGAATGCCCGGAACGCCACCGGCAAGCGAGACCTCGACCGTGACGGGAATCGCCTCGACGCCGCGGATGCAGGCCGCGTGAACGGCAAACGTCTCGAACGCCATCACGACACCTGCCAATCGAACGCGTTGTACTGATGCTCGATCTCGGCGATATGCCCGCCGCGAATGGTGACACCCACTGCATCGAAGCGGATCGCCTTGAGCGGATAGTGCTCCATGAGATAGCAACTTGCGATACGGCGATACCGACGCTGCTTTTGGGCATCCACGGCCTCCTCGGGAAAGACCCGCGTGGTGCAATCCAGGGCGACGCGCCTGGTCTTGACCTCAGCCATCACCACGACATCGTCAAGCTCATCGAGCAACACCAGGTCGGCCTCGCCCTCAGTGCAACGATAGCCCTGCTCCAGCAAGGTGTAGCCGCGCTCGTTAAAGTAGTCGATGGTGATCAGCTCGCCCAGCATGCCCAGCTCGCGAGGACTGAGCCCCTTGATAAACTCGGGCGTCATCGCCCCGCAGTCGAGCTCGCCGTTTTCCCAACGCTCCTTGAGCTGCTGCGTCTTGCTCTTTTTGCTTGCGGCACTCATGGGGTCTCCTTTCCAGCACACTGCATTGCCCCGATGATGAGGGCACCTTTCATGCGGGTAAGTACCGGAAGCAAACCAAAAGCTGACCAAATGCCGTCAAAAAACGGGCCGTACGCAGCAATGTTGTTGCATACGGCCCGCTACCAGCAGGTTTATAGAATCCCAAAGGTCCCTGTCTCCACAATTGACCTAGAAAAGGCGCTCAGTCTGCAGAAAGTTTCCGCAAAAGCTCACGCGGTGCAGCGGACAAAGTCCATGTTTGCGAATGGCCTCGATGTGCTCGGGACTCGCATAGCCCTTCGACTCGGCCAGATGGTACTCGGGATACTCGGCATCGTACTCGACCATCATCTCGTCACGCGTGACCTTGGCCATGATGGACGCCGCGGCGATGCAGGCGATTTTGGCATCGCCCTTCACCACATCGCGCTCGTTAGGAACGGCGCCCAAGGGGTTGCCGTCCATGAGGACGCAATCAGGCTCGAGCCCCGTATCGGCGACCGCACCCGCGACGGCGGTACGGATAGCGCGGGCCATACCCATCTCATCGATATCCGCAGGCGCGATATGGCAAAAACCAATCGCCGTCGCGACCTCGGCAATCTTCACCGAGAGCAGCTCGCGACGCGCCGGCGTAAGCTTTTTGGAATCGTTGATACCCCAGACGCGCGGCTCCGTGGGAAGGCACACGGCACACACCGTCAGGGGACCGGCCACCGATCCGCGACCCACCTCGTCGACACCAACGACCACCCCATCGCCGCCAAGCTCATGCATAAGCTCGTACATGCCATTGACGCGCTCGCGCTCGGCAAGTTCCTTGGCATGGCGCTTAAGAGCACGCTCGCGAGCCTTGATCACCTGCTGGCGCGGGTCCTCGCGATAATGCTCCACGAGGGCGGGGATCTCCTCAAACGTTGCGCTCGCCAGCTCTCCGGCAACCTGCGATGCCGAAACCGAGCTCGTCATATTGGCCATACCAGGCCCTCCTTGCATGCAAATCAGATAAAAAGAAGGGCCACCCGAAGGTGGCCCTTGTGTCCAAACGAGTGGACAGACGCTGCGATCTTCTTAGCGCTTCTCGGGGATGCGAGCAGCCTTGCCCACCTTGTCGCGGAGGTAGTACAGCTTGGCGCGACGGACGCGACCATGACGAACGACCTCGAGCTTGGCGATCTTGGGGCTGTGAAGCGGGAAGGTACGCTCAACACCGACACCGAAGGACATCTTGCGGACGGTGAAGGTCTCGCGGGCACCGGCGCCGGCCATGCGGATGACGTCGCCCTGGAAGACCTGGATGCGCTCGCGGTCGCCTTCCTTAATGCGGTAGTGAACCTTGACGTTGTCGGCGACGCGAACCTGAGGAATGTCCTCGCGGATCTGCTGACGCTCGATTGCGCGGATGTAATCCATGTGCAATTCCTTACTCTTCTAGAGGTGCCGTACCACTCTGGCCGGCACGTAGTTGAACAAACGTATTCGAGTATACACGCGCGGGTTTCTGCTGCAAGAACAATTTTTTACGCAGACAAAAAGACAAAACCCGCACATGATAACCGCCCGTCTCACGAATGAGACGGGCGGCATGAAGGGGGCTACGCTAGGCGTCTAAACCCAAAACGTTAGGCGGAACGCTTGGCCTCGAGCTTGGCCTGAGCGGCAGCCAGGCGTGCGAGGGGCACGCGGTAGGGCGAGCAGGACACGTAGTCCACGTCGGCCACGTTAAACAGGCCCTTGATGGACTTGGGGTCGCCACCGTGCTCACCGCACACGCCAAAGTGCATGTCGGGGTTGGTGGCGCGGCCCTTCTCGACGGCCAAGCGCACCAGTTCGAGTACCGCCGTGTCGATGGTCTCGAAGGGATTGTCCTCCAAGATCTTCTTATGCATGTACAGCGGGATGAACTTAGCCTCGGCGTCGTCACGCGAGAAACCGAAGGTCGTCTGGGTGAGGTCGTTGGTGCCAAAGCAGAAGAAGTCTGCGTAATGGGCGATCTCGTCGGCGACCATGCAGGCGCGCGGCAGCTCGAGCATCGTGCCCACGGGAATATTGAGCTCGACGCCCTCTTCGTCGGAAACCTCTGCGATCACGCGCTCGATAACCTCGCGGGTCTGGACATGCTCCGCCGTGATGGAAACGAGCGGAACCATGATCTCGGGGCGCGGGTCGACGCCTTCCTTGATGAGGCGGGCAGCAGCCGTGGCGACGGCGCGAACCTGCATGAGCGGCAAATCGCTAAAGACGACGGACAGGCGCACACCACGCAGGCCGAGCATCGGGTTGGACTCGACCATGCCGTCGATACGACGCAGGCGGGCACGCAGGACGGCAAGCTCTTCCTCGCTGGCGCCAGCGGCTTCCTTCTTGGTGATGGCGACCTCAAGCTCGCGAGGATTATCCAGGAACTCATGAAGCGGCGGATCGAGCAGGCGAACGACCACATCGCGACCGGACATGGTCTTAAACATCGCCAGGAAGTCCTCGGTCTGAACCTTGAGCAGGTCGGCCAGGGCCTGCCGCTTCACGGCCTCATCGTCAGACAGGATAAAGCTCTGGATGATTTTCTTGCGATCGCCCAAGAACATGTGCTCGGTGCGGCACAGGCCAATAGCCTCGGCGCCAAACTCGAGGGCGAGCTCGGCATCCTCGGGATTGTCGGCGTTGACGCGCACATGGTTGGCATGGCCACAGGTCTCGTCCAGGCGAATCTCGTCGGCCCAGGACAGGATGGTGTCCAGGTCGCCGGTAAGCTCGGCGGAGACCAGGTCGACGGGACCGTCGACGACGATGCCCTGGGTACCGTCGATGGAGATAACGTCGCCCTCGTGCAGCACGCGGTCGCTGCCCTCGATGCGCACGACCTTCTCGGCGGCGTCGATATGGAAGCGCTCAACGCCACAGACGCAGGGCGTACCCATGCCGCGGGCGATAACGGCGGCATGGCTTGTCTTGCCACCGTGGCTGGTCAGGATGCCCTCGGCGGTGACCATGCCCTTCAAGTCATCGGGGTTGGTCTCCCAGCGAACCAAAATGACCTTGCGGCCCTCGGCGGAACGCGTGACGGCGTCGTCGCTCGAGAACACGACCTCGCCCACGGCGGCACCGGGGCTGGCATTAAGACCGCTGGCCAGCGCCTCGTACTTCTTGGAGGCGTCAAACTGCGGGTGCAGGAGCTGGTCGAGTTGCGCGGGGTCGATGCGGCTCACGGCCTCTTCGCGAGTGATCAGGCCTTCCTCGACCATTTCGATAGCGATGCGCAGGGCGGCGGTGGCGGTGCGCTTGCCCACGCGGGTCTGGAGCATCCAGAGCTTGCCCTGCTCGATGGTGAACTCGATATCGCACATATCGCGGTAATGATCCTCGAGCGTCAGGAACACGCGCTCGAGCTCCTCACCTGCGGACTCGAGCCCCGGGGTGGTCTTGAGGTCGGCGATGGGCTCGGTGTTGCGGATACCGGCGACGACGTCCTCGCCCTGGGCATTAACCAAAAAGTCACCGTAGAACTCCTTGGTGCCGTCGGCCGGATTACGCGTAAAGGCGACGCCCGTCGCAGAGGTCTCGCCCTTGTTGCCAAAGGCCATGGCCTGCACGTTGACGGCGGTGCCGAGGTCGTCGGAAATGCCATGCTGTTTGCGGTAGATGCAGGCACGCTCGTTCATCCAGCTGCCAAAGACGGCCTGGATGGCAAGACGCAGCTGAAGCTCCGGATCGTGCGGGAAGACGGGCTTGCCGTCAGCGATCTCGAGCTCGGGATACAGGGAGGCATCGACGTTCTCGGAGAAGATCCCCTTGAAGGTCTCGACGAGCTCCTGCAGATCCTCGGCCGAAAGCTCGGAGTCGACGCGGACACCGGCGACCAGGCGTGCCTGGGTCAGCGCGTTCTCGAACAGGTCGGCGTCAACGCCCATGACGACATTGGAAAACATCTGGATAAAGCGGCGGTAGCTATCCCAGGCAAAACGCGGGTTCTGCGTCTGCGCGATGAGGCCCTGGACGGAATCGTCATTGAGGCCCAAGTTGAGGACCGTGTCCATCATACCGGGCATGGAGAACGGAGCGCCCGAGCGAACCGACACGAGCAGCGGATCGGAGGCGTCGCCGAGCTTCTTGCCGCAGCGGGCCTCGAGGTCCGCCTCGGCAGCAACGATCTCATCGAGTGCGCCCCCGGGCCACACGTTGCCGGCACCGGAGTACTCGACGCAAGTCTGGCAGGTAATGGTAAAGCCACCGGGAACCGGCAGGCCGATGCGGCTCATCTCGGCAAGGTTTGCGCCCTTGCCGCCAAGCACGAAGTTCATGGACTTGTCGCCCTCAGTGACACAGGTGCCCTGGGCGTCGGTTCCAAAACGGAAAACCCTCTTGCAATCGCTCACGATACTTCCCCTTCCATGCACTTTCGCGCACGACCGTGGTGACGAATCGACCCGCCGGATGCGAGCCGTGAGGGTACTATACGGCGGGCATTGAGCGGGCTTGCGCAGAGGGCGCGGGGGTTGGTAAACGTGGTAAATATGGCGGTAAACGGTAGGTAAAGGTGGTTACCTTATGAAGATACCAATGCAGGAAGCTTACAGGTCAAATGCCAGTTTCTTGCTAAATCGCTTTACCAATATCGTGCATTATTTTTAGCTAGTCTTATATAGACGGGCATTTTAGCTACCCCAATGAGCTAGCTTTGCTGGGCTCGGCGGGCGGCGCGGCGGGCGCGGACTTCTTGGATTTCCTCCAAGTGGCTAATGATCTCGGAGGCGCTCTCCTCGATCGCCTTGCCATCGGTACGCACCACAAAGCAGCCTAGGCGCTTCATGAGGGCACGGGCTTCCTCGAGCTCGCTGCGCACACTCTCGGGCTCGGCATAGGAGCCGGCAACGGCACGGGCGTAATCATCGCCCAAGCGGCTATCGCGAATCTCAGAAATAACGTCGACGGTCGAAATCAGGCCGAACAGGCGCATCGGGTCAACCTCGTAAATCGACTTCGGCGGCTCCATGCCATGGGCCAACGGAACATTGGCAACCTTGTAACCCTGATAGGCCAAATACATCGACAGCGGCGTCTTGGACGTGCGGGATACGCCCAGCAGCACGATATCGGCTCCCGAAAGGTCGTCGCAGCCGCGTCCATCATCGTGCTCAACGAAATACTCCATGGCCTCGATACGATGGAAATAGCGGTCATCAGTCTTGTGAATCACGCCGGCAACGCCCTTTGGCGACACACCGATGAGCGACGACAGCACGGCGAGCGTCGGGCCGATCAGGTCGACCGAACGGATATGCAGCATACCCAGGTAATCGAGCACGCGGGCGCGAAGCGCCGGATCGACAATGGTGTGGAACACGGCGATATCGCGATGGTCCGCATCGACACGCGGCCCCACAAATGACTTGACCTGCTCCACGGAGGTCACCTTGGGCAGGCGCAAAACGCGAAAAGCCCCTTCATCAAATTGCCCGGACGCCGCAAGCACCACCTCACAAGCGGTATCACCGAGCGAGTCGGAGATAACGATGACGGTGGGACGAGCGGTGACCGGGCAATCCATGCGGGGCTCCTTTTGCGCTTACGCGCAGGCTGGCTTACTTTTTGCGGGCAAGCTCACCGATGTTGGCAATGCCGGAGAAAACGGCCTCGAAGCGGTTGAGCAGCTTAAGGCGATTATCGCGGAGCTGCTCGTCCTTGTCCATGACCATAACCTCGTCGAAGAAACAGTCGATGGGCGCGCGCAGGGCGGCGAGGGCGGCAAATGCGGCCGGGTAGTCCTCGGCAGCAAGGGAGGCATCGACAGCGGTCTGAGCGGCCTCAGAGGCATCGGCAAGCGCGAGCTCGACCTCGCCCATCAGGCTGCGGTCGTACTCCACGCCCAGCTCGGGCTTGGAGATATGCGCGGCGCGAGCATAGGCGGTCGCAAGGTTGTCGAACGTCTCGGCGTCGTTCTTGCGGGCCTCGTCGAGGGCGGCGCAGCGGGCGAAGAAGACGGACGGAGCGATGATGTGCACCGCAGAGACGGCGGCAACGGTATCGGCCGGGATCTTTTCGTCGCGGGCCATGCTCACCAGGCGGCCATGGAAGAAGTCACGAACCTGCTGGGCGACCTCGGCGGCATCGAACTCAATGCCCTGCTCACTGTAGAGCTCGAGGGCGAAGTCGATGAGCGACGTGGGGTCGATCGGCAGGCGGTCGCGCAGGATGTTGATGATGCCGATAGCGGCACGACGCAGCGCGTAGGGGTCCGAAGAGCCGGTCGGGGGCTCGCCGATGGCAAAGATACCGGCGATGGTATCGAGCTTATCGGCGCAGGCCACGATGCAGCCAGCGGTGCCCTCGGGCAGCTCGTCACCGGCAAAGCGAGGACGATAGTGATCGCGAATAGCATGAGCGACCTCGTCGTTCTCCCCCATCGCGGTCGCATAATAACCGCCCATCACGCCCTGCTGGCTCGTGAACTCAACGACGGCGTTAGACACCAGGTCGGCCTTGCACAGGTGCGCGGCGCGAGCGGCATCGGCTGCCAGGTGAGCACCCAGGTGTGCCTCACGGGCAATAGCGAGCGCGAGCTGCTCGATGCGCTCGGACTTGGCGAGCACGCTACCGAGCTTCTCCTGGAAGGCCACCTTGGCTAGACGCTCACGGAACTCGTCGAGGGAGATCTTCAGGTCCTCCTCATAGAAGAACTTAGCATCGTCCAGACGGGCACGCACAACGCGCTCGTTGCCGTCGATCACGCGCTCGGCGTTCTCGGGCTTGCTGTTGGAAACGACCACGAACTCACGCGTGAGCTTGCCTTCGCCGTCATAGATCGGGAAGTAGCGCTGGTTGGTGAGCATGGACTCGCAGATGATCTCGTGCGGGACCTTGAGGAACTCCTCATCGAAGGTACCGACGAACACCGTCGGCCACTCGCAGAGGTTGATGACCTCCTCAAAGACCTTCTTGGGCGTGTCGACATGGCAACCGGGGCGAGCGGCCTCGACCTCGGCGATACCGGCGAGGATGGCCTCGCGACGACGCTCGGCAGAAAGCACGCCGGCGTCCTCGAGCACCTGCTCGTAGACGGCGGGGCTGGCAACCACATGGTCTCCGGGGCCAAGCACGCGATGACCACGCGTGGTGTTGCCACTCGTCACGTCGGCAAACGACACGGGCACAACGTCCTCGCCCAGAAGGCAGCAAATCCAACGGACCGGACGCACGAACGTGACGTGCTCGTGGCCCCAGCGCTGACTACGGTAGTTGGGCCACTGCAGGCCGGCGATGGTCTTCTCGCACAGGGCCGTCAGGATCGGGGTGGCCGGGGCGGAGGGAATGTTCTTCTCGGCAAAGACATACTCGCGACCGTCGGTGTCCTCGCGGCGGACCAAATCCTCGGCAGCCACACCGCACTTGCGGGCAAAGCCCTGGGCGGCCTTAGTGGCGTTGCCGTCGGCATCGAAGGCAATGTTGGCCGCGGGGCCACGCTTGACCTCGTGAACCTCATCGGTCGCGGTGGCAACGTCGGCAACGAGTGCAGCCAGGCGACGCGGGCTCGAGATCACGCGGACCTCGCCGTGGGCCAGACCGGCCTCGTCGAGACCCTTGGCGATCATGGTGCCAAGCTGCTTGACGGCATTGTTCAGCGGTGCAGAGGGCATTTCCTCCGTACCGATCTCAAACAGGAAATCCTTAGCGTCTGCCATGGCTTACGCCACCTCGCCTTCCTGGTCGGCATTCTCGTTGACTCCGGCGACCTCGGCCATGTAGGCCTCGCAGCACGCCTTGGCGACGGCGCGGACGCGCAGGATGTAGTTGGCACGCTCGACCGCGGACAGCGCACCGCGGGCATCGAGCAGGTTGAAAGCGTGGCTGCACTTCATGACGCAGTCGTACGCCGGCAGCGGAAGCTTACGCTCCAGGCAGGAGTGGCACTCGGCCTCGTAGTCATCAAACTTCTGACGCATCATCTCGACGTTTGCGACCTCAAAGTTATAAGCACTGAACTCGCGCTCGTTCTCAAGGAACACGTCGCCATAGGTCATGGGCGTGCCGTCGGGCAGGTAGCTCCACACCAGGTCGTAGACGGAGTTGACGCCCTGCGCATACATGGCGATGCGCTCCAGGCCATAGGTGATCTCGACGGGCACGGGGTCGACCTCGATGCCGCCCACCTGCTGGAAGTACGTAAACTGCGTGACCTCCATGCCGTTGAGCCAGACCTCCCAGCCAAGGCCCCAGGCGCCAAGGGTCGGGCTCTCCCAGTCATCCTCGACAAAGCGGACGTCATGGTCGTTGGGGTCCAGACCGATAGCGGCAAGAGACCCCAGGTAAAGCTCCTGTGCGTTGACCGGAGAGGGCTTGATGAGCACCTGGAACTGATAGTAGTGCTGCATGCGGTTAGGGTTCTCGCCGTAGCGGCCGTCGGCGGGACGGCGGCAGGGCTGCGCATAGCAGGTGCGCCACTCGGCGGGACCGAGCGAGCGCAGCGTGGTCGCGGTATGGAAGGTACCGGCACCGACCTCGGAGTCATAGGGCTGCATAATGACGCAGCCCTGCTCGCCCCAGTACTGCTGGAGGCGCAGGATGATGTCTTGGAAGGAAAGCGATGAAGCGTTCATGCCTCTAATATCCCCTCGTCGAAACGATTACACGGTTAGGTACTGTACTATAGCGGTTTTTAGTCGATAGCGCCGATGCGGTTGAGCGGCCAGTAGCGCACAAGCGCCACAGCGATCAAATCAGAGCGATCGACGGGACCAAAGTAGCGTGAGTCGGCAGAGTTTTCGCGGTTGTCGCCCATCACCCACACGCACCCGTCGGGAACGGTGTAGGGATAGCTTACCTGAGCGCCGGGCGCTTGGACCGAAAGTGGCCAGCTCATGCCCGTCGTATAGTCCTCGTCGAGCGCTTGGCCGTCAACGACCACCTTGCCATCCTGCAGGTCGACCGTCTGGCCGGCCGTGGCAATAACACGCTTGACAAGAACATCATGCTCGGAGGTGCCATCGGGGTTGTGAAACACCACGATATCGCCCTGCTTGACGGGCTGACCGAGCTCGAGGCTCACCTTTTGTGCCAGGATCTGGTCGCCAATCTCGATCGTGTCCTCCATAGAGCCGGTGGGCACCACAAAGGGCTCGACCACAAAGGTGCGGATCAGGAAGGTGGCCACGAGCGCGATCGCGATGACCGCGATCCACTCAAAAGCGCCCCTCAACGCGGAATGTTGCGTAGGAACCATACTCACTCCTCGCTCTGCGAATACGAAGCGTCAAGGATCTCCTGCGCGTAAGCGCGCTCCTCGGGCGTGAGCCGCGCCGTCTCGATCAGATCGGGACGCCAGCGGCAGGTGCGCTCGATGGCGTTCTTGCGACGCCAGGCATCGACCTTGGCGTGATCGCCACTCACGAGCACCGGCGGCACGCCCTCGCCGTTGAACTCGGCGGGACGGGTGTACTGCGCGTACTCGAGCAGGCCTCCGTCCTCGGCGGTCGAGAACGACTCGTCCACATTGCTCATCTCGTCGCCCAGGGCGCCGGGAATCAGGCGTACGACGGCATCGGCAACGACCATAGCGGGAAGTTCGCCACCCGTAAGCACGTAGTCGCCGATCGACAGACGCTCATCGGCATACGCATACGCACGCTCGTCGACGCCCTCGTAGCGGCTGCACACAAACAGCAGGCGCTCACTTTTGAGCAGGCGCTCGGCCACATGCTGCGTAAAAGGCTCGCCACAGGGGGTAAAGAACACAACCGTGGGCTTGGGACCCTCGGAGCTAATAGCCTCGATGGCCTCTGCGATAGGCTCGACCTTCATGAGCATGCCCTGCCCGCCGCCGTACGGCTCGTCATCGACGGTACGATGGCGGTCGTGCGTCCAGTCGCGCAGGTTATACGCCTTAAAATCAAAAAGGCCGGCCTTGCGGGCGCGGCCCAAGATCGATGTGGACATGACGGGCTCAAACATCTCGGGAAAGACCGAAAGGGTCTCGATCAGCATGTTTTCCTCCCTACTTGTCCATATCGATCAGGCCGTCCATAACGTGGACGGAAATTGTTCCTGTGTCGGGAAGATCGAGCACGACCTGCTCGATCACGGGAATCAGTACCTCGCCGTACCGATCACCCTCGACAACCCAAACATCGTTAGCGGGCGTCGACATAATCTCGACGATCGTACCGAGCGAACCGAAGCGCTCGTCGACCACCTCGCGACCCATCAGGTCGGTATAGGCAGCGTCGAGCGAATCGAGCTCAAAGTCGTCACGATTTGCCAGCACGTAGCATCCCGTGATGCCCTCGGCGGCCGTCAAGTCGTCAATGCCCTCAAACGAGACCAGATCGCCATCGCCCGTATCGGTGACGGACACGACCGTGCAAAAGCGGTCGCGCTTGAGCGCCGGCGGCGTCAGGGCGACACGCATGCCCGGCTCTAATACAGAAGGAAGCCCCCGCAGCGGCTGCGCGAGGACCTCCCCCTTCCTTCCGTGCGGCTTGACCACACGGGCGATGTTTTTGTACTGGGACCTCAAGGTCCTAGCCCAGAACCTCTACCTCGACAGCAGTGTCGAGGCGAGCGGCCAGTGCACGGGCGAGCGTGCGAATGGCCTTGATGGTACGGCCACGACGGCCGATGACCTTAGCGACGTCATCCTCGGCGACCGAAACCTCAATCGTGGAGGCGTCGTCACCATCGATGACCTCAAGGCTCACGGAATCCGGGTCGTCGACGATCTGAACAACGAGATATTCGACGAGATCGGCGATGCGATCTGAGAGCATTGCCTCACCCTCGAGCTGTGCAGCGTCAACCTCAGGCACGATTTACTCCTCGGCGCCCTCAGCGGCCTCAGCGGCAGCCTTAGCGGCCTCGGCCTCTTTGGCGAGCTGCTTCTTGGACTTCTTGACGACGGTCTCGGTCTTCTCGCCCTCGTTGGCGGCCTTGACCAGAGCGGCGACAGCGTCGGTGAGCTGAGCGCCCTTGGACTGCCAGTCGGCGATCTTCTCGAGATCGAGGTTAATGGTCTTGGGGGCGGTCATCGGGTTGTAGCGGCCAACCTCCTCGATGATACGACCGTCACGCGGGGCGCGGGAATCGGCGACGACGACACGGTAGTACGGACGCTTCTTAGCGCCGTGACGAGCAAGGCGAATCTTGACTGCCAAAGGAAACTCCTCCAACCAAGCAGCTTTAGGCTGCAACTACAAACAAACAATTGAACATAATACGCCATCGACGCGGGCAGGTGAAGTCCGTGAGACCAACTTCTTCGGTGTAGTCGAGGGCAAATCCATATCTTAGACAAGAATTCGGGATTTGCAAGCACATACACGCACCCCACATGAGCTGCGCGGTATACTCATGCCATGGAAAGACGCGAACATACATACGGTTATGAGGATGCCATGGGCGTCACGCCGCCTCCCTGGACGGGTCCGGCGGTGGGCCTCATGGACCTCGATGCGTTTTTTGCGAGCGTGGAGATGCTCGATCATCCCGAATGGCGCGGAAAGCCGCTCATCGTGGGCGGAGACGCCGATTCGCGTGGCGTCGTGTCCACGTGTTCGTATGAGGCGCGTCGCTTTGGCGTGCACTCTGCCATGGCCTCGGCCGAGGCGCGGCGCTTGTGCCCGCAAGCCATTTGGACGCACGGGCACTTTGATCGTTACCGCGAGGTGAGCGCGCAGGTCATGGCGATTCTCGCCGAGGAGACGCCGCGCGTAGAGCGCGTATCGATTGATGAGGCCTTTATCGACATCACGCCGGGTCGCTTTGCACCCGAGGACCCACTGCTGGTTGCGCGACGCATCAGTGATCGCGTGGCGGCACTGGGGGTGACCTGCTCCATTGGCGTCGGCAGCAACAAGACGGTGGCAAAGATCGCAAGCGAGCAAGACAAGCCATTTGGCCTAACCATCGTGCGCCCCGGAACCGAGCAGCGCTTTTTGGCCGCGCTGCCGGTATCTGCCATGAGCGGCATCGGGCGCTCGGCCGAGGAGCGACTGCGCCGCATGCGCATCTACACCCTCGGCGAGCTATCACGTGCACCGGAATCCACCTTGGCCTCTATTTTTGGCGTCAACGGCGAACGCATGCGCCAGCGTGCGCTGGGACTCGAAATCTCCGAAGTCACGAGCCTCGATGAAGAGCGAGAGGTCAAGTCGGTCAGCAATGAACGCACCTTTGCTAAAGATCTGACTGAGCGTGGGGACATCGAAGCGGCGATTGCGCTATTGGGAGAGTCAGTGGGACGCCGTCTGCGCCGTCAGGGACTAACGGGCGCCACGGTGACGCTCAAACTCAAGTATTCGTATGGAAGCGGTCGCTCGGCACAGCGCCGGCTGCCCCATCCGACCGACGATGAGAACATCTTCGTGGCAGTGGCGCTCGAACTGCTCGACAACATCTGGCAGGAAGGGATGCATGTGCGCCTGGCGGGCGTCGGCATGAGCGACTTTGACCATCAGGGCGGCATCCAGACTGACCTGTTCTGCGAAGTCGATGACCGCGGGGCCCAATCCAGCGACCGACGCGACCTCTCCGTCGCCATCGACGCCGTCCGAGACAAATTCGGCGACACCGCCCTATCCTTCGGCCGCCAATCCCGCTTCAACGATTAGTCCCTTAGGCAAAAAGAAAGCCGGGCAGCTGCGAGTGATGCAACTGCCCGGCGAACGGTAGAAGGTAGCTAAAAAGCCCCGTCCCAAATGAGCTACTAGAGGAGGTTGAGGGGGAGCTGGGGGGCGTCGCCCCAGAGCTTTTCTAGGCGGTAGAAGTCGCGGGCTTCGGGAGTGAAGACGTGGACGACAACCGAACCATAGTCCATGAGCATCCAGGTCTTCTGCTCGCGGCCCTCGATGGAGAACGGATGCTCGCCGCAAGCCTCGGCGACCTTCTCCTCGATCTCGTCGACGATAGAATCGACCTGGCGGTTGTTGACACCGGTGGCAAGCACAAAGTAGTCGCACACATCGGAAAGCTCGGTCAGGTCGAGCACCTGAACGTCCTCGCCCTTCTTGCCGTAGGCGGCCTGCGCGGCGGCGCGGGCGACATCCTCGGCGGCGACACCGCTCGCGGACAGCGAGGCGGCAGTGCGGTCGGACGTGGCGGCGAAGCTCTTGTGCTCCACGCCTTCAAGAATCTGCTCGTCGGTCATGGTCTCGTCGGCCATGGAATACCTCTTTCTAGACAGCCCGAGCTAGCGCAGCTGGGCGTAATGGTTGTAAATCGTAATAGCCGTGGGATAAAGATAGCGCCCGGACTGGATCACATAGACCAGACCCTGCGCAAAACAGGAGAAGAACAACTCATCGAGCGTCGACTCCCCCACCATCTTGCGCAGCGCATGGGCATAATCGCCGTGGCGGTTGGGTTCGATGGCATCAGCCACAAAGACCACCATATCGAGCGGCGTCATGTCGCAGGCACCCACGGTGTGACGGTCGACAGCCTGGAAAACGGCCGGCGACAACTCGGGAAAAAGCTGCGGAAGCTCATAGGCGGCAACAGGGCCATGCAAAAGCGGCGTCGCGGCAGAAGGAGAGCCGGCAATCTTAATGCCGTAATGCAGAGCGCGCGTGACCAGCTCGTCATCGGAAAGCACCTTGTCCCAGTCGTGGATCAAGCCGGCGGCAGCGGCATCAAAGCGGTCGACGCCGTAGACCTCGGCCAGATGAAGTGCGGTCTCGGCAACACCCAGCGAATGCACATAGCGCTTACGCTTATCCTTCATGCGAACATCGAGCAGCTCTTGAATGCGCCTGAGCAGCGCGCGCTCATCGCCCTCAAACTGATCCTCTACCGACAACGTAGACCCCCATCACTCAAAATCTTCTTGGCCCAAATCGGCATATAGCCTGCGTTTGCGAATGTAGCCGAGCACGGACTCGCTCGTAAGATAGCGCACGCTCATGCCGCGGGCAACTCGCTTGCGAATGTTCGTCGAGCTGATCGCCAGCGCCGGAATCTGAATATAACGCACGTCGAACGGCAGCCCCGACTCTTTGATTCGGGCACGCGCCGTATCGATATCAAAGCCCGGTCGTGTCGCCGCAATAAAGGTAGCAAGCTCAGCGATTCGTTCGGCATCATGCCAGGTCACAATATCGATAATCGCGTCGGCGCCCGTAATAAAGTAGAGCTTTACCTGCGGCGGGTAAAAGTCGCGAAGGGCATGAAGCGTATCGGCCGTATAGGTTACACCCGGACGGTCAATCTCGAACCGGCTCGCCAAAAAGGCCGGGTTCGCAGCGGTGGCGAGGACCGTCATGGCATAACGGTCCTCGGCAGGCGTCACCGGCTTGTCAAGCTTAAAGGCAGGAGAGCCCGCCGGCATAAAGAGCACAGCGTCCAAGTCGAGCGACTCGCGCGCCTGCTCGGCGGTCACCAAGTGCCCGTAATGGATGGGATCAAAGGTGCCGCCCATAATGCCGAGCCTAAACTCCTGCCCGTCCTCTAGAGGAAGCTCGGGCAGACCGATTCCACCGCGCAGCGACATGGCTTACTCGCCCTCCGAGGTCTCGGCATCGCCCGCGGCATCCGCCGCATCGACAACCTCGACGCCCTCATCCGCAGCATCGGCCACGTCAATGGCTTCAACGGCAACGTCCTCGCCAGCATCCTCGAGCTCCTCGTACTCCGAGAAGTCCTCGGCGCCCTCAAAGTCAAAGGCGCGCTGGCAAATGCGGACCTCGTCGCCCGCACGGCAACCGGCCTTCTCGAGCGCATCGTCAACACCCATACGCGCAAACTTATGCTGCAGGTAAATGACGGCTTCCTCGTTTTCCCAGTCGGTCTGGATGACCATGCGCTCGATGGCACGACCGACCACGCGGAAGGCACCGGGCTCTTCCTGAACGATGCGGAAACGCTTCTCACGCTGCAGGCGACGGCGCTCCCACTCATCGTCGCGCAGAACGACCGGCTCATCCGAGACAGCCAACTCGGCGCGCAGCTTAGCCACCTGCTCGCCCACGGCAAGCATCAGCGTATTGAGGCCGGCGCCCGTCACGGCAGACACGGCAAAGAACATATGTCCATCGTCGAGCGCTGCGCGCTTAAGGTCGGCAATCTTGTCGGCCGTGCCCGGCGCGTCGCACTTGTTGGCAACGACGATCTGCGGACGCTCCGAGAGCTCGGCGCCATACTGCTCGAGCTCACGGTTGATGATGTGATAGTCCTCAACCGGATCGCGATCCTCAAAACCGCCCGTCATGTCGACAACATGCATGATCAGGGCCGTACGCTCAATGTGGCGCAAGAACTGGTGACCCAGGCCCTTGCCCTCGCTCGCGCCCTCGATAAGACCGGGGACGTCGGCAACGACGTAAGAATATTCGCCGGCACGCACCATGCCCAGATTGGGCACGAGCGTGGTAAACGGGTAGTCAGCAATCTTGGGGCGGGCGGCACTCATGCGCGCAATGAGCGATGACTTACCCACCGAGGGAAAGCCCACGAGCGCGGCATCGGCCATAAGCTTCATCTCGAGCTCAATCCAGTGCTCCTCGGCCGGTTCGCCCAGCTGAGCGAACGCGGGCGCGCGGCGCACCGATGTCACAAAGTGGGTATTGCCCAGACCACCGGCACCGCCGGGCGCCACGACAACGCGCTCGCCATCGTGCACCAGATCGGCAATCTCGAACATCGGGGTCTGCGTCTCGGGGTCGAGCTCGCGCACCACGGTACCCATGGGAACCTTAAGGATCAGGTCCTCGCCGCTCTTACCGTTACGACGGGCACCCTGGCCATGCGTGCCGCGCTCGGCGCGGAAGTGATGCTTAAAGCGGTAATCGATCAGCGAAGACAGCTGAGCATCGGCCTGGATGACGACATTGCCGCCACGACCGCCGTCGCCGCCATCGGGGCCGCCCTTGGGAACAAATGCCTCGCGCCTAAACGACATGCATCCGGCTCCGCCGTCGCCGCCGCACACGTTAATGCGGCTGATATCGGTGAACTGTGACAACAGAATCGCCTCCTACAAAAAAGAGGGAGACCCTTGAATCCTAAAACTCAAGTGCCTCCCACATATGTGCTCTATGAAGGGTGAATTACGCGTTCGCGAGCGGGCGTACGCTGACCCTGTGCTTGATACCCTTGTGGAACTCAACGGTACCGTCGACCAGCGCGAACAGCGTGTCGTCCTTACCACGGCCAACGTTCTCACCCGGGTGGATGTGCGTGCCGTGCTGACGAACGAGAATCGTGCCCGTGGTTACCGTCTGGCCGGCATAGCGCTTCGTGCCAAGGCGCTGACCGCGGGAGTCACGGCCATTACGGGAGGAACCGAGTCCTTTTTTGTGTGCCATTGTGTATACCTACTCTTTCGTTACGAGTGTAATCTACTCGGCGACGGGAGCCTCGGCAACAGCCTCAGCCTCTGCCTTGACAGCCTTCTTGGCGCGGGAGGTAGCCTGGACCTTCACGATCTTCAGCTTGGTGAGCTGCTGACGGTGACCCTTCAGACGACGATAGCGCTTGCGCTTGTGGAACTTGAAGACCAGCTGCTTCTCGCCCTTGAACTGCTCAACGATCTGAGCGGTAACCTTGGCCTTGGCCAGCTTGTCGGGATCGGTGACGATCTTCTTACCATCGTTGAGGAAGATAACCGGCAGGGTGACCTTGTCGCCCTCATTGCCCTCGATCTTCTCGACGGTGATGACATCGTCGGTGGCGACCTTGTACTGCTTGCCGCCCGTGTTAACGATTGCGTACATGTTTACTTGCCCTTCATGCATCAGTTAGTGCAACAGCCGAATATAGTAGCAGGCGAAAATAACCCCGTCAACGAGTATGTGGAGCAAATCCACAAGTTCGCACAGGTATGGGGCTGACGAGTCGGCCCTCGTCGTCCTCGCATGCTTGATTCTGACGCTCGACATCGTAGGAGCAGATGGTCACGAGGTCTTGCATACCGGTGGAAACAATAGGTGCATCCACGCCCGGGGTCAAGCCCTGCAACAAAACATCAGCAGCAGAAAGCAAAATTTCCGGACGCATGGAGCCCTCGTTGTCGGCATGGGTGTCGAGCATGAGCACCAAATGGTCCGGGCGCTCCCCCGCCGTGAGCTCATAGCCCACGAGCGCGTGATCCAAATCCAAGCGCTTGCTCTTTTTTCCGCGCGCGTAGTCGATGCCGTGGCCCGCGCGCAGCGTGTCGATCGCACGACGCACCTCGTCGGCGCTTACGCGCGCCTCGGGATCCAAGTGCAGGTCGATGCGATACGACAGGCGCGTGAGCTGCGCCGTCAACGCCGGCGTGCGCACGTCGATGTACGCCGCCTCGATGGGTGCCAGATCGGCCGGAGACGCCGCAGCCAAGCGCCCAAACGCCTCGTCGAGCGCCACGAACTCGGTCATAAACAGGTCATACCACTCGCAGGTCGACGACGTACCCACCGGCAGCGCCGAAGAGAAGCCCACGCGCATGTGCGGAGAGAAGCCCTGCGTGACGGCATAGGGAAGTCCCGCACGGCGCACGATGCGCTCAATGGTATGGATTACTTCGAGATGGCCCAGGTACTTAAGGCGATCGCGCTTGCCATAGCGAACACGAAGCCTAAAGAGCGAGGGGTTGTCGGTCAGGCGCTCACTCATGCGCGATCACCCATCAATACATTCTTGGCATGGAGCGTGGGGCAGATCCCGCAGCCGGTGCACGACGTGCGGGTACAGTCGGGAGTCGTGACGCCCTCGAGCGAGCGACGGTACTCGCGCTCGAGGAAGCCGCGCGTGCAGCCGGGGCTCACGTGCTCCCACGGCAGGCGCCAGTCCAACTCGTAGGGCAGGTGCACGAGCTCATTGAGGTCGATGCCGTTTTTGGCAGCAGCTTCCTTCCAGTTATCGAGCGAGAAATGCTCTACCCAGGCGTCAAAGCGAGAGCCCGAGCGCCAAGCATCGATGATGACGGGCGTCATGTCACGACCGGCGCGGGAAAGCGCGGCCTCGATGAGCGAGGTCTCGGCATCGTGGTAATGCACGCGGACGGCACGGTTGCGAACGCTCGTGATAAGCAGCTTCTGGCGACGCTTGACGTCGTCGTAGTCGAGCTGCGGGCACCACTGGAACGGCGTGGCAGCCTTGGGGATAAAGACCGAAACCGAGATCGACACCGAAATCGAGCCGCGACGAGCCTTGGGCACCACGGAACGACCGAGCTCCAGCACGTGATCGGCCAGATTGGCGATGGCCACGATGTCCTCATCGCGCTCGCCGGGAAGGCCCATCATAAAGTAGAGCTTCATGCGGTTCCAACCGGCCTCGAAGGCCGCCTTGGCCGCACGGTCCAGGTCCTCCTCGGTCACGTTCTTGTTAATGATGTCGCGCATGCGCTGGCTGCCGGCCTCGGGCGCGAACGTCAGGCCACCTTTCTTTTCGCCGGCGACCGACTCGGCCATATCCACGCCAAACGAATCCAGGCGCTGCGACGGAATAGACACGCGAATACCCGTATCCTCCAGGCGACGGTTGAGCCTGCCGAGCACGTCGCGAATGCAGGAGTGGTCGGTCGTGGAGAGCGAGGTCAGCGACACCTCGTCATAGCCGGTCTTTTCCAGACCCTGAATCACCGACGAGACGATCTGGTCGGCCGAGCGCTCACGCACCGGGCGATACGTCATGCCAGCCTGGCAAAAACGACAGCCGCGGGCGCAGCCGCGCAGGATCTCGATAGACAGGCGGTCGTGGACCAGCTGCGCATAGGGCACGCACGACTGCGACAGCGGATTCGTGGCGCCGAAATCCTCGACGACGCGCTTGTAGACCACGGTCGGCGCATCCTTGCCCTCACGCGGCACGGTGTAGCCATGCGGCGAGCAGGGCTCGTCGTGACAAACCTCATAGAGCGACGGCACGTAGTTGCCGGCAATGGATGCAAGCTGCTCGACAATCTGCGCGCGCGGGACTCCTTCGTCACGCAGGCGGCGATGCAGCTGGCAGGTCTCGAGCAGCGATTCCTCGCCCTCACCGATGAGGATGGCATCGAAGAAGGCCGCGTACGGCTCGGGGTTGTACACCGAGGGGCCGCCGGCGATGATAATGGGGTCGTCCTCGGTGCGGTCAGCCGCTAACAGCGGAATACCAGCGAGGTCGAGTGCCTCGAGGAAGTTCGTCACCGCCATCTCGTGCGGCACATGCAGGCCGACGATATCAAACGAAGCAACCGGCGCTGCACCCTCGAGCGAGAGCAGCGGAATGCCTGCCTCGCGCATGGCGTCACCCATATCGGGCCACGGCACATAGCCGCGCTCGCAGGAGATGCCCTCGGCCTGGTTAAGGATGTTGTAGAGGATGGCGATGCCCTGGTTGGGCAGACCGACCTCATACACATCCGGGTAGATCAGGCAGCAACGGTAGTCGGCATCGGCCTTGGAAAGCGTGCCCCACTCGTGATCGATATAGCGACTCGGCTTCTCGACCTTGGCGAGCAACGGCTCAATTAAATGAAAACAGTCTTGGTATGCAACGCGCAACGGAAAACCCCTAAGCAGCGAAATCTGATGCGTCCTGATAGGACGCCATAGGACGGGTAGCGCCCGCGACCGTGGTCACCAGATCGCGAACGCGGGAGAACGTGGCAGTGACCACCTCGTTGGCACGGCTGTAGTCGACATCGCGCTCGTAGAGCGAAACGAGCGCACGGCCCATGCCATAGGTGCCCGCGGCAGCAGTGAGCGCCTTGACGGCAAACCCAATATGCGGCGTCTGCTTGACGAGCGCGCGGGTGACCGCGCGGATCACAAGACCGCCGGCAAGCACGCCGGCGACCTCGTAGCCGCGCTCAGGCTTAATGCCGCGTCCAAAGACGGCAGCGAGCTCAAAGAGCATGCCCACCTGCGCCAGCGCCATAACGGGATAATCGGCGCCCGGCAAAAACACCAGTGCACCGGTCGCCATATTGGTGAGCGCGCACGAGGTGATGATACGGTTGGCCGCCGCGATGCGCATGAAGGCAAAGTTCGCCGCAAAAGCCGTTTCCTTGTCGGTGCGATCGAGAATCCAGCGGGCAAGCGTCTCGAGCAGATACGTCTTATCGGTTGCCGCTACCACGCCGAGCATGGGCGTGGACTCCTCGATAAACGGCACCTCCACAGCAGACTCGGCAAGCACGCACACGGGCGCGCCGGCGATCACGAGCTCCTGCACGGCACTCTCCAAGCGGTCGGAACCACACGAGAGCACCAGCACCACATCGGTATCGGTCTTTGGAGCAATTCGCTCCTCCCCCAGACGCTCGACGCGCACAATGCCCGAGGTCGTCTGCGCCACAAAGGCGTCACGCACCGTCTCGGCCAGAAAGCGCGAGGCGGACGAATCCAGATAGACCGAGACGCGCACCGGCGTATCGGAATCCTTCTTAACGGACGCGCCCATCTTAAAAGCGCGGGTCAGCTTATCTACGGGAATTTTCATAGCAAACCCCTCCAGCGGTTACGCGGCGCCCGAACGATGCCGCCATATGGATTGTACGATACCCACCGTCAGCAGCTGAATCATCATCGAAGACGAACCGAAGCTAATAAACGGTAGAGGAATACCGGTAATCGGCATCATGCCGATGCACATGCCGATGTTTTCAAAGGTCTGGAACGCCCACATGCCAACGATGCCCACACACGAAAGACGCAAAAACAGAGACTCACACTTAAAGGCGACGCGAATCGTCGAAAAGATCAGCAGCACGTAGAGGCACAGGAGCAAAAAGGAACCGCAAAAGCCAAAGGTCTCGGACAGGAAGGCGAAGACGAAGTCGGTGTGGAACTCAGGCAGAAAGCCGCCGGCCGACTGCGTCGCATGGCCCAAACCCTTACCAAAGAAGCCGCCCGAGCCGACCGCAATCAACGACTGCTGCAGGTTGTAGGCATCGTCCGAATCGGCATTATCGGGGTCGATAAAGACCGTCAGACGGTTCATCTGATACTGCTTGATGAGCACATCGTGGCCGAGCAACGAATCAAAGACCGAATCGAGCGCCAGGACGAGGGCCACCAGGCCCACGAGCAGGGCCAGGGTCGACAGCACCCATTCGCGGCGTGCACCGCTCATGCAGATGACGATGGCGCCCGAAACCAGCACGACCAGGCCCGAGCCCAGGTCACCCATGGCAACGACGGCCAAAAACGGAATGGACAGCATGCCGCAGAGCTTGACGTAGTCGCGAACGGTATCGATGCGACCGTTATACTGCGAGCCAAGCGTAGCAATAAAGAAGATGGTGATGAGCTTGGCAAGCTCAACCGGCTGGAATGTCAAGCCGATACCGGGAATCTTGATCCAACCCGTCATGCCCAGACCGCCCGTATAGGACAGACCCGGAATCTTGGGCGAGAAGATCACGATCAGGTCGATGACGAGCAACGCCGTCGAGAAATTGGAAATACCGCGCAGGTCGGTTCGCCAGACGAGCACCGCCAGCACCGCTCCGATACCAATTCCCAGCAGATGGCGTGAGAACGAAGCATCGGCCTTAAACTGCGAAGCCGACCAGATAATGATGGCACCGTAGGCGACGAGCGCCACAGTAGCCACGAGCACACCGATATGCACCTTTTGGCGAAACGTGCCGCGCGAGGCCGAAAGTTGCTTGTTGACGCGGTCCAGGCTGCTGCGAGAGCCGGTCTTGGTTGAACGGAACAGATCCGCCGGAGAAAAATCCATCGCAACCTCCTATCGAACCGAAGAATCGCCCGAGGCCGAAGAGGTATCGGGCTCGTCATAAATCACACCGAGCACGTCGCGCACGACATGCATCGCGGTATCTGAGCCGCCGCCGCCCTGCTCCAGGACAGTAGCGATGACATACTTGGGATCATCGGCCGGTGCATAGGCGCAGAACCACGCGTATTCGTCCTCGCCGCTTTTCTCGCCCGTGCCCGACTTGCCGTATACCTGGGGCGTCAGGGTGCCAAAGTGAGCCGCCAGGGACGTCGATGCCGTGTAAATCACGTCGTGCATGCCGTTGCGAACAAGAGCCAAATCCGAATCGCTGTTGATCTTGGCCTCCAGGCGCTTCTTCTTGCCCTTGCCGTTGTACTTATAGGCATCGCCGTCGCCATCGCGCGACACGGCAGACAAAAACACGTGAGGCACGTACTGTTTGCCGCCGTTGGCAAGACCCATATAGGCGCACGCCATCTGCAGGGGCGTCACCAGGATGTCGCCCTGGCCGATGGCAATATTGGTCATATCGCCGGCATTCCACTTGCGGTCCTCGGCAGAGGCGTCGGTGAAGTACGACTCTTTCCACTCGGCATCGGGAATACGACCCGCGCCCTCACTCGGCAGATCGATACCGCAGGTCTTGCCTAGGCCCCAGCGACGAAAGACCTCCTGCAGGCCCTCGGGATGTTGCTCGTCATAAAAGAACGCCTTACCCATGTCGTAGAAGACGGGGTCGCACGAGTTGGCGATACCCGACTGCAGCGTCATGGTGCCGTGGCCAGACGTCAGCCAGCAGCGCTTGCCCCAAGCCTTGCCCAGACCCGTCCAATAACCCGTGCAGTTGGTTGTCTGCGTTGAAGTGTAGGTTCCAAACTCAAGACCGGCCAGTGCCGAGAGCGGCTTGATGGTCGAGGCCGACATGTACTGTCCGCTAATGGCGCGGTTGAGCAGCGGGTGCGAACCCTTGTCATCATTGAGCTCGGTCCACACGTCATTTGAGACGCCGCCGATAAAGACGGACGGATCGAACTTGGGCTGGCTCGCCATGCCCAGGATCTCGCCATTGTTGGGATCGAGACACACCACAGCGCCGTTGCCGGCATTGCTGTAGCCAGTGGTCTTGGCAAGCTCGATAGCGCTCGCCAGCGCCGTCTCACAGGCCTGTTGGATCTTAAGGTCGAGCGTGAGCTTAATGTCGGAGCCGGCCTTCGCGGGCACGGCGCCGGCCTGACCGGTCACATTGCCCGAGGCATCGACCTTGACGGTCTGCTCGCCACGAATACCCTGCAGCAGGTTTTCGTAGTAGCTCTCAACGCCCGCCTGGCCCACGATATCGTCCGACTGGTACGTAATCTTGCCAGCAGAAGCATCATCATCGCCAGAGGTTTTCTTATTCTGGGCCTCGAGCTGCTCGGAGGTAATGGTGCCGGTATAGCCCAAGATATGGCATGCCGTCTCGCCGTATGGATACTGGCGCTCGGTACGCTCGGCAATCTTGACGCCCGGGAACTCGCCGGCGTGTTCCTTGATATAGGCAACCGTGGAGCGACGGACGTCCGTCGCGATGGTATGCAGGCTCTGAGCGCCCTCTGTATTGTCCTGAATATTGCGAAGGACCGCCACATAAGGCATTCCAAGCACGTTGGCAAGATGGCGAACCAGAACCTCATCCTCGGCAAGGTCGCGGTAGGCCACGACAGCAAGTGAGGGACGGTTCTGGACAAGCGCCACGCCATTGCGGTCGAGGATGCGGCCGCGCACAGCGGGTGTGGTAACGGTGCGAGTCTGATTACTATTGGCCTGCTTCTCGTAATAGTCCGACGAGACCATCTGCATGCCCCACAGCTTGACGGCAAGTGCCGCAAACATCGCGCCCACACCCGTGGTGAGGATGGAAAAGCGGCCCTTAAAGGCGGTCGCCGCGGTATTGCCCTCGCCCTCGGTGGCGCGCGGGGCCGTTCCATGCTGTGTATCGTAGGTAAAACGGGAATCGCCTCGACGCATGATGACCAGCGCGACCACGATGGCCACAACCAGCACGATACCGGCGATAATAACCGTCATCTGGGAAGACATCTACGGGCCTCCCCTATTTGAGCTTGCGGGTCTTGGGCTTAAAGCGCATACCCGTCTGGCGTCCGCCACGTGCGGAGAATCCATAGCCGGACTGCGGCACGACGCCGGACATCAAAAACGGAATGGCAACCAGACCCGTCAGGATCGAGGACGGCAGCGCATGGCCGAAGATCGCCACGACAAAGCTCGTCTCCAAACCCATAAACAGCAAGATGATGCTGTAGATCACATTAATGACGAGCGCAAAGGCGCCCACGGTGACGCCGCGCGCACTCGGGGTACCGCCCGTCTGACCGACGGCGCTGTGCACCAGGGCAAAAGAACCCACGGTCAGCAGGAGCGACATAACGCCCACCGGCACGGCAGCGGACAGGTCATAAAACAAGCCGCTGCAAAAACCGCACACGACGGCACGGGTCGGGTCGCCCGAGAACACGCTTAGGCACACCAGGATAATCATGAAGTTGACGCGACCTCCCGCAATGGAGATCTGCGGTGCCAGGCCTGCCTGCAGCAGCACACACACAATGGCGGCGATTACAAACGTGCGGGAGCTCATCCCCTGCTCGTGTAGATCCATGGACATGCCCCCTATTCGCTCGAGCCAGAATCGGTCGTCTCGGACGTGTCGGAACTGTCATCCGAGCTCTCGTCCTTCGTCTTGGTCGCAGCATCGCGCGACGTTCCCTGCGGCGTGCTGTTGGCCGTGCTCACGTCCTCATCCGAGGCCGACTGTTCGTCGGTCAGCGAGGTGATGACCAGCACTTCCTCGTTGTTCTCGGCCGTGGTCTGAGCGCGCACCACAATGGTGTAGTACACGTCGTTTGCCGATTTCTCAACCGACGAGACGGTGCCAAGCGGAAGGCCCTTGGGGAACACGCCACCGATGCCAGAGGTCACGATGATATCGCCAACCTTAACATCGGAGTCGACGCTCACGTACTCAAGACGCAGCGTGCCGTCAGCCTGACCCTGCAGCATACCCTGGGCGCGCGTGTCCTGCACCATGGCGGACACGCCCGAGTTCTCGTCGCCAATCAGGCGCACGGTAGAGGTCTTGGCCGATACCTCGATAATCTGGCCGATAACACCGGCAGAACTCGTCACGGGCATGTTGATGGTAAGGCCGTCGGCAGAGCCCTTGTCGATGGTAACGGTCGAGGTCCAGGCATCGCCGGAGGCACCAACGATACGAGCTGCGGTCGATTTGAGGTTGTAGGTCGATTGCAGCCCGACCAGGCCCTCCAGGCGCTCGGCAGTCTTTTGAGCCTCAGAAAGCTCGGCGACCTTAGAGGTCAGCTCCTCATTTTGCTTCTTGAGCTCGTCGAGCGTGTCCTGCGACGCCGTTAGGTTAGAGAACACGTTGCCAATCGCATTGAAGGGAGCCGCCACAGCCGAGCCCACAAAGCGCACCGGAGAGGTAATCGTCGTTACGCCCGAACGCACGGCATGAATCGGCCCTGCCTCGCCCTCGCGGATGTAAAACGTGAGCAGCAACACCGAAATCAGGCTGAAAACAATCAACGGGCGCATACCCGTTGATTGTCGCTTGGTATTCAGATTTGTGGAGAAACCCGAAGATCGTGCCAAATGGAATCCACCTTTTGGAAATTAAGCATTGGTCTGGACGAAGCCGCCATCAAACGCATTGGCCTCGAGCACGCGGGCACAGCCGTTAACGACGTTATCGAGCGCCGTGGGGCTGACGTTGACCGAAACACCGGTCTCATCGCGCAGGCGCACGTCGAGACCGCGCAGCAGCGCGCCGCCACCAGTCAGCAAAATGCCGTAGTACATAAGGTCCGAGGCAAGATCGGGAGGCGTAGCGTCGAGTGCGTCCTTGACGGCCTTGGCCATCTCGTCGAGCGGCTTGTTGAGCGCGCGACGAATCTCCTCGCTCTCGATGCGCACGGTCTTGGGCAGACCGGTGATCACGTCGCGGCCGTTGACCTCGACGTCGAGCTCGTCCCTGAGCGGCACGGCGGAACCGACCTTGATCTTGATGTCCTCTGCCGTACGCTCGCCGATGGCAAGGTTGTAGGCATCGCGAACGTGCGTGAGGATGGCCTGATCGAACTCGTCGCCGGCAATACGGATGGACTGCGAGACGACGATGCCGCCCATAGCGATAACGGCAACCTCGGTGGTACCGCCACCGATGTCGATGACCATGGAGCCGGTGGGCTCCTCGACAGGCAGGTCGGCGCCGATAGCAGCAGCCATGGGCTCCTCGATCAGGTAGGCCTGGCGAGCGCCGGCCTGGATCGTAGCCTCAAAGACGGCACGCTTCTCGACCGACGTGACGCCGGAGGGAACGCAAACGACAACGCGCGGACGCGGGGTCCACGGATAGCGCTTCTCGGAAGCCTTGTCGATAAAGTAGCGAAGCATGGCCTCGGTAACATCGAAGTCGGCGATGACGCCGTCCTTCAGGGGACGAACGGCCACGATGTTGCCGGGCGTACGGCCGAGCATGCGCTTTGCCTCGATACCGACCGCCAGGATGCGCTCGTCGTTCTTGTCGATGGCGACAACAGAGGGCTCGCGAATGACAATGCCCTTGCCGCGCACGGAGACAAGCGTATTTGCGGTGCCGAGGTCGATGGCAAGATCGCCCGCATAGCTACCGAAGAACATATCCATCAAAGAAAACAACGCAACTCCTGATGTGTTGGATGATTGCTGGAAAACTACTAGCTCATGATACTAGCGCAAGCCCGGCACCTCACTTGCGGTGAAGCGCCGGGCAAAGCTAAATCCCATAAGGTCACTACTGGTTGTCAGCAGCCGAGAAATCCATATCGAGCGAGGAAACGGCCCAGCCGATATGATTGTCGGAGCGCACGAATTTGACGGTGTACTCCTGCTCGCCGCCCTTGGACAGCGAAGCCTTGACCTTGGCAGTCGTCTCGGTCATGGACTGATCCATGCCCTCGACGGACACGGTGGCGCCCTGCGGAATCGAGGAGATGATCATCGACTTGGCGTCCTCGGACAGGCTCGAGGCCAGGCAAGACTCGGCCTTTGCGGTGTCACCGTCGCCGGCAGCCTGGAACAGATCGGTGATAACCGACTCCTGCGAGGGGAAGCCAAAGCCGCGCGTGTAGGCAAAGCCCAGACCGCCCGCAGCAATCAAAATGAGCAGAAGCAGCACGATGAAGACTTTGAGACCCGTGTGGCGATGGCGACGACGGACCTTGGCCTGCTTACGATCCTGACGGTCCTGCTGGACCATCTCGGACTCTGACAGTGTAAAGAAGCCGGTGTCCGAGGGATCGGGCATAAACTGACCGGTCGCGCCCGTAGGATCGAGCGGATCGACGGCAGGAGCGTCCATCGCAGGCGCCGGAGCCGTGGCCATAGCCGTCTGGGCAAACAGCGCGGCAAGCGAATCGTGCACGCGGGCAAGCTCATCGGCCTGCTCGGAGGTAAGCTGGTAGATGCCATCGGCAGTAGCGGCGTTAAAGGCGTCGAGTGCGTCGGAGGGACGGCCGGCGGCAGAAAGCGCCTGACCCATGCCGGCGTTGAGCGCGCGCGTGTCGTCACGGGGACCGGCAAAGTCGATAGCCGTACGGTAGGTCTCCACGGCATCCGCCGGACGGCCGAGCTTAATGAAGCAACGACCGAGCTCGCCGAGTGCGGCGGCAGGAGCCGGATTGGCGCCGTCGATGGCAGCCTGACGGAAGGCAGTACCCGCGTTGGCATAATCGCCCGACTGGAACAGCGCATTGCCCAGGCCCAGATAGGCCTTGAACGGCGTGGCATAGGAAGCATCCTGCGTAGCAGCAGAGAACGCCTGGGCGGCCGTCGTGTAGTCGCCCACGGCGGCGAGCGCCTTGCCGCGGTTGGTGAGCAGCGCGCCGCGCTTGCCGTAGGTGCCGTCGTTGAGGGCGGCAGCATAAGCCTCGGCGGCCTCGGCATACATGCCCAGGTGCATCAAGGCGTTGCCACGAAGGTGATCGGCCTCGCCCATAATCTCATCGGGAGTCTTTGCCGCCCCAAGCATCTGGGCTGCAGCGGAAAAATCACCCGCGCGGTAAGCGGCGCGGCCCTGTTGGATCAGCTGGCTATTCAAGGAAGTCCCCTTTACTCGTGAACGATCTCGACATGGACGATCTCGTCGCCGGCACGCAGCTGCGAAATCACATCGAGACCCTCGACCGTGGTACCAAAGACGGTGTAACCGGAATCGAGGTTATGCTGGGCGCCCAGGCAGAAGTAGAACTGCGAACCCGCGGAATCGGGGTCCATGGAGCGTGCCATGGCAAGGGCACCATCGACATGGCTGTTGCGCGGATTGGTGGCAAACTCGCCCTTGATGCAGTAGCCGGGGCCACCGGTACCGGGCATGCCGTCGGGGCCCTCAAGACCAGCGGCGACGTCGGCGCCGGACATATCGCGGGTATTGGGGTCGCCGCCCTGGATGACAAAACCGGGCACATAGCGATGGAACTTAAGGCCATCATAGAAGCCCATCGTAGAAAGCTCGCAGAAGTTCGCGACATGAATGGGAGCGCCCTCGCCGTCAAACTTGACCTTGATGGTACCCTTCGACGTCTCGATAACGGCGCACTCGTCGCCGGCAAGCTGATACTCGGGCGTGTAGAGCTCTTTCTTAAAACCAAACATGTGGTTCCTTCCTCGTGCGTTTAAAGCATATTTGTACGAATTGTAGCAATAAGCATGCGCTTACATCAATTGCGCACGTAGGTTATGCCGACTATGGCGAACTAATTTTAGGAACGCTGCTGCGGCTTCCAGGAACCCACATTGGCGTCGTACTGGTTCAGTGCGCTGTTGCCGCCCTGCGCGATGGGCGCCAGGATATCGCTTTGGTGGGAACTCATCGACTCACCATCGGGAATGGCCAGCGAGATGTCCCAGCTCTGACAGATCACGTCGACACGCTCGTACATCCACTCGGCAAGCTGCTTTAAGTGGGCGATGTCGTCCGCATAGACCGTATCGTCCTGATACTTAAGGTTGTTAAGCTCATCTTGCGTCTTTTTGATCTGGTCGCGCAGGGCGTAGGCACTCTGCGACAGCTCCTGGCGGGTGGACAGCGGCGTTCGGAGATAGCCGTTGTTAAAGGAATCGATGACCTCGCCGATCTGGTCCTCATCACCGTAGGACACGATGGTCTGATACAGACCGTCAAGTCTGGTATAGAGCTGATCATCGGTGAGCACGGTTTCTTCCTGGACCACCTCGGCAGAATCGTCCTGCTTGGTATCGTCCTCAGTCGCCTCGCCCTTTTGGCGCGTGGGGAAGGTCGTCTGCGCAGCCTGGCCAAACTGGTCGTAGAAGGCAGGCATGACACCCATGGGATCGGCCGTCACGAACCAATAGGCACCGCCGCAAACGACGGCAAGGACCGCGATGACGATGAGCGGCTTGGGGATATGACGCTTGTGCTTGTGATAGGCGTCCTCGTCGGGATGCACCTTGCGCTTGGGTTTTTGAGCATCGTCATGCAGGGAAACGGGCGTGGGAATATCGACCTTGGGGATACCGAAATCCTTATCGAAAGCCGGCAGCACGCAGGTCTCGTTAGGATCGGCGGCGTCCGAAAGAACCGCGGCAGCCGAGGCGGGCGCATGAGGCACCTCGGTATCGATCTGCTCTTGCGTTAGGCGCGGAAAGCCCGCCGTGCGGCCCGCTGCCAGGTCGGATGCGGCCGCGTCCTCGGAGAGGATACCCGGAGCAGGGCGTCCGCATTTTGGGCACGTGCGATCATGCGGAGAAAGACGGGCACCGCAGCCCTCACAGAACACGAACTCGGTGTGCTCGGGACCATCGCCCGGACCCACATAGGCGTTGCAGTAGGGGCAGAACGAGGCGCCGTCCTCGATAATCTTAAGGCAATGCGGGCAGATCACGGCATCCTCTTTTCGAAGCAATTCAAACAATCGAGGTTAGAGCATAACATCGCCACGGCCCCACAGGAACAAGGCACCAATTCAACATCGCCAGGGCGCGTAGCTACTTCTTCTTTTTGCTTGGCATCGAGACTTTGATGCCTTGGGCGGACTTGGTCACACGAGAGCGCTTAGCTCCGGTACTCTTCTTTTTCTTGGGCTGGGCCTGGGCCACGCCCTCGAGTGCGCGGGCCTCGGCCTCGCGAGCGGTGCGATCTTCGCGGCGCTGCGCCATGTCGGCGGCGACGCGCTTGGCAAAACGTTCGGCCGTCGAGCCCGTCGAGCTCACCTTGCCGCCACCGCGACCCAGGCGGACGCGCACACCGCGGCCAAAACCAGTTGCGGCATGACGACGACGCGGCTTGAGCGAATCCATCATCGTGGCGAGCTTAAAGAACACCGAGCAGGTAAAGACCACGATAACAGCCAAGATAACCATCTGGCCCATCGACAGGTTGGCAATAGACAGCAGCTCCGGGAATCCGATAACGCCCACCAGGATGTCGGCGACTACAAACACAAAGAGCACCACACGTAAGGGCGTGAGAGGCTGCGAGATGCGCCAGATTAGGCTGACGCTCGCCGCGCACGACGTAAGCAGGCACATCGTAGACAGCGTGAGCTGGCTAAAGCCAAACACGCGCGCCACAAAGATGTCGAGCGCCGCAGCCAAAATGACCGCAATCGACGCCGGCAGTGCACGCTTGAGTACGTTGCTCAAAAACGCACCCTTCACACGAGCATTGTTGGGCTCCAGGCCCAACACAAAGCCCGGCGCGCCGATGCAGAAGAAGTTAATGAGCGTCATCTGGATGGGCTCGAAGGGGTACGGCGGCAGCGCGATACACAGCGCCGCCAGGCCCATCGAGAACAGCGTCTTGGTCAGGAACAGTGAGGCCGAACGCTGCAGGTTGTTGATGGAGCGACGGCCCTCGGCCACCACGGCGGGCATCGAGGCAAAATCGTTGTCGACGAGTACGATTTCGGCCACATTACGCGCGGCATCGGAGCCGGCCGCCATGGCGACGGAGCAGTCGGCCTCCTTGAGCGCCAGCACGTCGTTGACGCCGTCGCCCGTCATGGCCACGGTGTGCTCGCGGCGCTTGAGCGCCTGCACGAGCTCGCGCTTCTGCTGCGGGGTCACACGACCAAAGACATGGTAGCGGTCCACTGCGGCATCGAGCTTGGCCGGCGTATCGAGCGTCGTGGCGTCCACATAAGCGTCCGCCCCCGGCACGCCCACCACGCGCGCGATCGACGACACCGTACGCGGGTCGTCGCCGCTGATCACGTTGAGGGTCACGCCCTGCTCGTTAAAGTAGCCGATGGTCTCGGCCGCCGAGGTACGAATCTCGTCGCGGATGGTCACAAATCCCACGGGCTCGGCCTCGCCCACCATATCCCCATCGGGCGTAAAGCCGTCCACGCGCGCCACCACGAGCACGCGGCAGGTATCGGCAAGCTCGGCGACACGGTTCTCGACCTGGGCAAACGCACGATCAGAGAGCACAAATTGCGCGGCGCCCATTACGTAGGAGCCCCGCGCAAAAGAAGCGCCGCTCCATTTTTTAGACGACGAGAATGGAATGACCGACAGCGGCTCGGACACCTCGACCGGGCGATCGGCGTAATAGTTGAGCAGCGCCTGGCATGTCTCGTTGGCATCGGCCGAGGTCGCACGTGCCACGTTAGCCAGCGCAAAATCGAGCACCGTGGTATCGACGGGAACAGCCGCCTCGTCCGATTCCACGCCAAAGCCAACACCCTCAACAGGCAGCGGGTAGGTGCCCTCGACCTCCATACGACCCGAGGTAATGGTGCCCGTCTTGTCCAGGCACAGTACGTCGACGCGAGCGAGCGTCTCGATGCAGTAGAGCTGCTGCGCCAGCACCTTGCGGCGGGCCAGGCGCACCGTGGCGATGGCGAGCACCGACGAGGTCAGCAGCACCAGGCCTTGCGGGATCATGCCCAGCAGGGCGCCCACCGTGGACAGCAGCGCCGACGAAGGCACATGACCAGCCAACAGCTCGGAGAAGCACCACGAAAGCGCGCTATCGCCCGGGGTTCCCGCTGCATCCCACAGCTCGCTCACGCTCGAGGCAAACAACGCCAAACCGAGCGGGATCATGATGATGCTCGCAAAGCGCACGATGGCGTTCAGCGCGTTCATGATCTCGGAATTGACCTTTTTGACGTACTTGGCCTCGTTATTAATTTTGGCCACGTAGTTGTCGGCGCCGACATGGATCACGCGGGCGCGCAGCAGGCCCGAGTCGATAAAGCTGCCGCTCATGAGCTCGGAACCGGGCTGCTTCTTAATAAGGTCGCTCTCGCCCGTCAGCAGGCTCTCGTTCACGAGCGCCTCGCCCGAAACCACCACGGCGTCAGCGGGAATCTGGTCGCCGCGCCCCAGGCGGATGATGTCGTCGAGCACGATCTGGTCCAAGTCGAGCTCCACCTCGGCACCGTCGCGCACCGCGATGGCCTTCTTAGAGGTCAGCAGCGTGAGCTTATCGACCATCTTCTTGGACCGCATGGACTGGATGACGCCAATAGCGGTATTGAGGAACACCACAAACAGGAACGTCAGGTTCTTAAACGAACCGGTCAAAATGACCAGGAACGCCAAGATCACGTTGATCAAATTGAACAGCGTGCAGAGGTTCTCGATGATGAGCTCTTTGACCGACTTGATCTTGAGCTCCATGTTGCGGTTGATCTTACCGGCGGCGATGCGCTCCTCGACCTCGGCGGTCGAGAGTCCGCGCTCGATATCCGTTGCTGCCATACCACGTCCCATCACGTCGCGTCGGTATAAGAAAAACCGCCCGGACCATGCGAGGTTCGGACGGTCTTACGTTCGATGGTGCCCCATGTTGGATTCGAACCAACGGCCTTCTGCTCCGGAGGCAGACGCTCTAATCCCCTGAGCTAATAGGGCCAACGTTTGGCATTATACCCAAGTGCACCACGGGCTATCAAAATAAAAGAAAAAGCTTTGCAATTCCGAGGAAGACGCGGCGCAACGGCCCACTTTAGAAGGCAAAAGCGAGTCAGATAGTATAAACTCTCATGCACCATATATACACGGCTCGCGATGCGGGCCGTTTTTGCAAAAGTTATCCATCGAGGTGAGAGGCACACCATGATTGCAATTTTAAAGCAGAGCGCCAGCGACGAGGCCGTCGGCCATATCGTCAGCTGGATTGAGAAAAAAGGCCTGAAGACCGACGTCTCGCGCGGCGAGAACGAGACGATCATCGGCCTGGTGGGCGATACGACCAAGATCGACCCGTTCCTGCTCGAGTCCATGGACGTCGTTGAGCGCGTGCAGCGCGTCTCCGAGCCGTTCAAACGCGCCAACCGCAAGTTCCACCCCGAGGACTCCGTCATCGACTGCGGCCACGGCGTCAAGATCGGCGGCGATCAGTTCCAGGTCATCGCCGGCCCGTGCTCCGTCGAGGGCGAGAACCTCATCCGCATCGCACGCCGCGTGAAGGCCGCCGGCGCCACGATGCTGCGCGGCGGTGCCTACAAGCCCCGCACCTCCCCCTACGCCTACCAGGGCATGGGCCCCGCCGGCCTCGATCTGCTGTGCGAGGCGTCTGCCGAGCTCGACATGCCGATCGTCACCGAGATCATGGACCCACGCGACGTGCAGGTCTTCTTGGACAAGAAGATTGACGTCATGCAGATCGGCGCCCGCAACGCCCAGAACTTCCCCCTGCTCAAGGAGGTCGGCAAGACCAAGACCCCGATCCTGCTCAAGCGCGGCATGTCCGGCACGATCGATGAGCTGCTTATGGCCGCCGAGTACATCATGAGCGAGGGCAACGACAACGTCATCCTGTGCGAGCGCGGCATCCGCACCTTCGAGACCCGCACCCGTAACACCTTCGACCTCAACGCCGTGCCGGTGCTGCACCACCTGTCACACCTGCCTGTCGTTGCCGACCCCAGCCACGCCACCGGCTACACCCGCTACGTCGAGCCCATGGCGCTCGCTGCGACCGCCTGCGGTGCCAACGGCCTGGAGATCGAGGTCCACGACGAGCCGAGCCGCGCCTGGTCCGACGGCGCCCAGGCCCTCACCCCCGATCAATTCGACGACACCATGCGCCGCATCCGCGCCATCCGCGAGGTTGTCTGCCAAGAGACCATGGAGTAAACCATGGGTACGGTGAGAAACGCGCGCGTTAACCAGGGCGGCCCTAAGTGCGCTGGCATCGTCGGCCTTGGCCTCATCGGCGGCAGTTTTGCCCGCGGCTATGCGCAGGCGGGCGTCCGCGTGCTGGCCTGGGACCCCGATGACGATGTCATGACGGCCGCCAGCATGGGCACTGTCGCCGGAGAGCTCAACGACAAGACACTCGGCGAATGCGACATCATCGTCCTTGCCTGCTATCCCGAGGCATGCATCGAGTGGCTCGAGGCGCGCGCCCAGGCGCTCGCCGACGCCACCGACACCGAGGCCATCATGGGCCCCGTGGTGATCGACACCGTGGGCGTCAAGGGCATTGTGTGCGAGCGCGCCTTTGAGCTTGCCCGCGAGCACGGCTTTTACTTTGTGGGCGCGCACCCCATGGCGGGCACCCAGTTCTCGGGCTACGCTCACTCCTGTGCCGACCTGTTCCAGGGCGCGCCACTCGTGCTCGTGCCGCCCGCGGTGGACGATGCGCTCAAGCTGGAGCTTTTGGGCCAGGTGCGCGAGATGGTGCGCCCCTTGGGCTTTGGCAAATTCAGCGTGACCAGCGCCGCAGAGCACGATCGCGTCATCGCCTTCACGAGCCAGCTTGCGCACGTGGTATCCAACGCCTACGTCAAAAGCCCCACTGCCCAGGTCCACCACGGCTTTTCGGCCGGTAGCTACCGCGATCTCACCCGCGTGGCGCACCTCAACCCGCAAATGTGGTCCGAGCTCATGATCGACGACGCCGACGCACTCGCCTTCGAGATCGACCATCTGATCGAGTCGCTTGGCGCCTACAGCCGTGCGCTCAAGGACCGCGACCAGCGCTATCTGGAGAATCTCCTTGCCGAGGGCGACCGCATTAAGCGCGCGCTCGACGACGAGGCCTCCCACTAGACCACCTATCACGCCAGGTCGAAAGGACCGAAGCTTATGGCGATTACCATCGATATCGACACCGCACGCCCCTACCAGGTGCATGTAGGCACGTTTTTGCTGGAGCAGGCGGGACCGCTCGTGCGCGCCACTGCCGGCGGCACCAAGGCCGTCATCGTGACGGACACCAACGTGGGCCCGCTCTACCAGATGCCAGTTAAGCAGAGTCTGGAGGCATCAGGCTACGAGGTGAGCATCTGCACCTTCGAGGCCGGCGAGGCCCATAAGCGCGCCGAAACCTATGTTGCCATTTTGGAGTTTGTGGCCGAGCACGAGCTTTCGCGCTCCGACGTGATCGTGGCACTCGGCGGCGGCGTCGTGGGCGACGTGGCGGGCTTTGTGGCCGCCACCTACATGCGCGGCTGCAAGTTTGTGCAGATCCCGACGAGTCTGCTCGCCATGGTGGATTCGTCGGTGGGCGGCAAGACCGCCATCGACCTGGCTGCCGGCAAGAACTTGGCCGGCGCCTTTTGGCAGCCGAGCGTGGTTATCGCCGACGTGGGGTGCCTGGCCACCCTCACGCCCGAGCAGTTCGCCGACGGCTGCGGCGAGGTTGTGAAACACGCCGTGATCGCCGACCCGGAGCTTTTCGCCGAGCTGGAGAAGACCCCGCTCACGCTGGAGCTGCTCAACCGCGATGTGGCCCGCGTAGCGCTCATCATCGCCCGCAATATCGACATCAAGCGCGCCGTGGTCGTCGCCGACGAGCGCGAAACCAACCAGCGCAAGCTCCTCAACTTTGGACACAGCGCCGGACACGCCGTCGAAGCCTGCGAGCACTTTGAGCTCGGGCACGGCAACTGCGTGTCGATCGGTATGGGCATCATCACGCGCGCCGCGGCCCTGCACGGCGTCTGCGATGCTGCACTGCCCGGTCGTATTGAGGAGCTCTGCGCCCGCCATGGCCTCAAGACCCGCTGCGACCTAGATGCCGATGCCGTCTTTGCCGAGGCGCTCCACGACAAGAAGCGCGCGGGCGACACCATCGACCTGGTGATTCCGCACGGCATTGGCCGCTGCAGCATCGACCGCACGCCGCTTTCCACTTTCCACGAACTCATTGCCGAGGGCCTCGGCCAGAAGGGAGACGCATCCGCATGCTAGCCCGCATCACCCCGTCCCCGCTTAAGGGCACCGTTCCCGCCATCGCGTCCAAGTCGATGGCGCACCGCCTGATCATCTGCGCTGCGCTTGCCAACGGCGAGACGCACGTCACCTGCAACACCACCTGCGCCGACATCGAGGCCACGGTGCGTTGCCTTACGGCCCTGGGCGCTCGCATCGAGACCGTCGAGGACGGCTTCCAGGTCCACCCCACCATGAAGAGTGTTGAGTTTGGCCTGCTCAAGGCCCTTGCCGGTGGCACGCTTGACTGCGGCGAAAGCGGCTCCACGCTGCGCTTTATGCTGCCCGTCGCCTGCGCGCTGGGCGCAGAAGCAACTTTTGTGGGTCAGGGACGCTTGGGCGCCCGCCCGCTGTCCCCGCTCTCGGACGAGATCATCGCCGCCGGCTGCGACCTACAGGGTCTGGGCGGTTTTCCGCTCAAGACGAGCGGACGCATGCGCCCGGGCACCTTTGTGCTGCCGGGTAACGTAAGCTCGCAGTACATCTCGGGCCTGCTGCTGGCAGCCCCGCTGCTGGCCCAGCCCTCCTGCGTGCAGGTGACCGGCCTCATTGAGAGCCGCCCCTACATCAACCTGACGATCCAGGCCATGAAGGCCTTCGGCGTCGAGGTCAACGTCGAGCGTATTCCCGCCCGGGACGGCCAGCCCGAGGTCACGAACTTCCGCGTGAGCAGTGGCTCGTATCGCACGCCCGGCAGCGTGGCCGTCGAGGGTGACTGGTCCAACGCTGCCTTTTGGCTGTGCGCCGGCGCCATCGGCTCCGACCCCATCACCGTCGAGGGTGTGTCGCTTAGCTCGGCCCAGGGCGACCGCAACGTACTTGCCGCGCTTTCGCGCTTTGGCGCCCGCATCGTGCGCTCCACCAACGCCGCCACCGTGCAGTCTGACAAACTCGCCGGCTTTGAGATGAGCGCCCACGACATTCCCGACCTCGTGCCCGTTATCTCGGCCGTGGCCTCACTGGCACAGGGCCGCACCTTTATCCGCGATTGCGCCCGTCTGCGCATCAAGGAATCCGACCGTCTGGCCACCACCACCCGCGAGCTCACCGCGTTGGGCGCGCAGGTGCGCATTGCCGGTGACGACCTCATCATCAAGGGTGTCGATGCCTTTACCGGCGGCGAGGTCGATTCGCACAACGACCACCGCATCGCCATGATGGCCGCCATCGCCGCGAGCCGTGCCACCGGCGAGGTCGTGATCCACGGCGCCGAGGCCGTCAACAAGTCCTATCCCGATTTCTTCGACCACTACCGTCTGCTGGGCGGCAAGGTCACACTCGAGGAGGAATAGCATGTCCTCGACCTTTGGCAACGTCTTGCATCTGAGCATTTTCGGCCAGTCGCACTCCCCCGCCATCGGCTGCTCACTCGATGGCATCCCGGCGGGCATCGCTGTTGACCAGGAGCAGCTGCAGGCCTTCCTCGACCGTCGCGCCCCCGGTCGCGACGAGACCGCGACCAAACGCCGCGAGGCCGACGCCGCCCACATCATCGCCGGTGTAGTCGATGGACACACCACCGGCGCACCCATCGCCGCGATCATTGAGAATACCAACACGCGCTCCAAGGACTATTCCGAGCTGCGCCGCAAGCCCCGTCCCGGGCACGCAGACTTTCCGGCGCGCGTGAAGTACCACAACATGCACGACGTCGCCGGCGGCGGGCACTTCTCCGGCCGCCTGACGGCCCCCTTGTGCATCGCCGGCGGCATCGCGCTGCAGGCACTCGAAGCCCGCGGCATTCGAGTGATGGCACATGTGGCGCAGATTGGCGGCATCTCCGACCTGCCCATGGACGACATGGTCTATCGCGAGGCCGACCGCAAGGCGATCCTCACGAACGATCTGCCCTGCATTGACGCCGCCGCTGCCGGTCGCATGCGCGAGGAAATTCTGGCCGCACGCGATGAGCTTGACAGCATCGGCGGAATCGTGGAGTGCGGCATCTACGGGCTTCCCACAGGCATCGGTGACCCCATGTTCGACGGTATCGAGAACCGCATCGCACAGATCGCATTTGGCATTCCCGCCGTAAAGGGCGTGGAGTTTGGCATGGGCTTTGCCGTAGCCGCCATGCGCGGCAGCGAGAACAACGATCCGTACCGCGTAGATGCCGAGACCGGTGAGATAGTGGTCGAGTCCAATAACGCCGGCGGCATCTTGGGCGGCATCTCCACCGGCGCGCCCGTCATGTGGCGCATGGCCGTGAAGCCGACACCCTCCATCGGCCGCGAGCAGCAGACCGTGGACATGGACGCCATGGAAAATACCGAGCTCTCGGTCCACGGCCGTCACGATCCCTGCATCGTCCCGCGCGCCGTCCCTGTTGCCGAAGCAGCCGCCGCCCTCGCCATCTGGGATGCCCTCCTCGAGGACGCCGCCCAGCTTTAGTCCACCCACCCCAAGGGTAGTTAATTTGGGACGGGGCTATTTTAGCTACCCCCATATACCGGTTCATATTTGCCCCGGCACCCATCGATTCGCCGACAGTCAAAGGGTAGCTAAAATAGCCCCGTCCCAAATTAACTACCCCCGCACAACGATTCACGAAAGGGGCCTCCATGGACCTTGCTGACATCCGCCAGGCCATCGATGGCATCGACACCACCCTGCTCAACAGCTTTGTCGAGCGCATGGACATTGCCACCGAAGTCGCCAAATCCAAGATCGAGATGGGCAAGGCCGTCTTTGACCCCGCCCGCGAACGCTCCAAACTCAACAACCTCGCCAGCCACGCACCCGAGCGCTACGAGGCTCAGACCATCACCCTGTTCCGCCTCCTCATGAGCATGAGCAAGGCCGAGCAGCAGCGCTACATCAACGAGCTCAAGGGCATCACGGTGTCGCAAAAGGCCCATGCCACGGCCGTAGCCTTTGACACGCCCTTCCCCCAAACGGCCACCGTCGCCTGCCAGGGCGTTGAGGGCGCCTACAGCCAAATCGCCGCATGCAAGCTCTTCGACGTCCCCGATATCGCCTTCTTTGATACCTTCGAGGGCGTTATGCGCGCCATACGTGACGGCTTTTGCGAGTTTGGCGTGCTGCCCATCGAAAACTCCACCGCCGGCTCGGTCAATGCTGTCTACGACCTGCTCGCACAGTTCGACTTCCATATCGTGCGCTCGCTGCGCCTCAAGATCGATCACAACCTGCTCGTCAAACCCGGCACCAAGCTCGCCGACGTGCGCGAGGTCTACAGCCACAGCCAAGCCATTGCCCAGTGCGCCGGCTTTATCGAGGGCCACGGCCTGCATGCCACCAAGTACCCCAACACCGCCATGTCGGCCGAGATGGTCGCCAACTCCGAACGCACCGACGTCGCCGCCATCGCCTCGCGCAGCTGTGCGGCGCTCTACGGCTTGGAGGTGCTGAAGCCCAACATCCAGGACTCGGACAACAACTACACGCGCTTTGTCGTCATCAGCCGCGAGCCGCGCGTCTATCCCGGTGCCAACCGCACCTCGCTCATGATCACCACGGCCAATGAGCCGGGCGCCCTCTACCGCGTGCTCGAGCGATTCTACGCGCTCAACATCAACCTCATCAAACTCGAGAGCCGTCCCATCCCCGGGCACGACTTTGAGTTTATGTTCTACTTTGACCTGGACTGCCCCTTTGGCAGCAAGGCACTCGACGACCTGCTCGATTCCATCGACGACGTGTGCGAGAGCTTTACCTACTTTGGCAGCTACACGGAGGTGCTCTAGATGACCGATACCGCCGCAACCCGCCCCTACGGAGTGCTGGGCCGCGTGCTGGGCCACAGCTACACCCCGACCATCTACAAGGAGCTCGCGGGGCTCGAGTACGTGCGTTTTGAGCGCGAGCCCGAGGACCTCCAGGCCTTTATGACGGGCGACGAGTGGGAGGGCACCAACGTGACCATCCCCTACAAGCGCGCCGTCATGGAATACCTGGACGAGCTGAGCCCGCTGGCCGAGCGCATGGGCAACGTCAACACCATCACACGCCTGCCCGACGGCCGCCTGCGCGGCGACAACACCGACTACTTCGGTTTCCAGTGCCTGGTCGAGGAGCTGGGGATTGATGTTGCCGGCAAGAAGGCTCTCGTGCTCGGAGCCACCGGCGGCGCGGGCACTACGGCCAGTATGGTGCTCGGCGATCTGGGCGCCACAGTCGTGCCCGTGGGTCGCACGAGCGAGGTCAACTACGACAACATCGCGCAGCAATCCGATGCCGCGCTGCTCGTCAACTGCACGCCCGCCGGCATGTTCCCCCACTGCCCCGACGCGCCTTGCACGCTCGAAGGGCTCGATGCGCTCGAAGGCGTTATCGACATTGTCTACAACCCCGCCCGCACGGGACTCATGCTCGAGGCCGAGCGCCGCGGCATCCCCTGCATCGGTGGCCTGCTGATGCTCGTGGCCCAAGCGGCACAGGCCGTCGAGCGCTATACCGGCCAGGTCACCCCGCGCGGGCGCATCCTGGACGTAACGGAGCGCTTGTCACGCCGCGAACAGAACATCGCGCTGATTGGCATGCCGGGCTCGGGCAAGACCCGCGTGGGTGAACAGATTGCCCTGCGCACGGGTCGCGAGCACATTGACTTGGACCGCGCGCTTGAGGAACGCCTGGGGATGCCCTGCGCCGACTATATCGTCGAGCGCGGCGAGGCGGCCTTCCGCGAGCAGGAGACGGCAGCGCTGGCCGACATCTCCAAGCGCAGCGGCTTGGTGCTCTCCACCGGCGGCGGCGTGGTTACGCGCGACGAGAACTACCCTCTGCTGCACCAAAACAGCCAAATCGTGATGCTCAACCGCAAGCTCGACGAGCTCGCCCACAAGGGCCGCCCCATCACCGCGCGCGACGGCATCGACAAGCTGGCCGAGCAGCGTATGCCGCGCTACCGCGCCTGGGCCGACTACATCATCGACTCACGCGACTGCGCCGCCAACACCGCCCATGCCCTCCTCGACACCCTCCCACCCGCTCTCTAACCAAAACCACCACAAAGGGGGCAGGCACCTTTGTGGTGGTTTTTCAACTGCAAAGGAAGCAACCATGAAAGCACTCGTCATTAACGGCCCCAACCTCAACATGCTCGGCATTCGCGAGCCAGGCATCTACGGCAGCGACAACTACGATCGCTTAGTGCAGATCTGCCAGGAAGCGGGTGCCGCACAGGGCTTCGACGAGGTCGAGGTCTTCCAGTCTAACCACGAGGGCAGCATCGTCGACAAGATCCAGGAGGCTTACGGAAAGGTCGACGGCATCGTCATCAACCCGGCCGCCTACACGCACACAAGCGTGGCCATCCTGGACGCGCTCAAAGCCGTCGCAATCCCGGCTGTGGAGGTCCACATTAGCGCTGTCGAGACCCGCGAGGACTTCCGCCAGGTGAGCTACGCCCGCCTGGACTGCTTCGCCACCATCACCGGTGAGGGCCTGCAGGGCTACGCACATGCGCTAGAGCTGTTGAGGGAACGACTCGAAAAGTAGTCTCGCGCGCAAATCCATCAACCCCGATTCGCACGCCAGTAATGCCAGTGCCGCCAGCAGCAACCTCGCTACTGGCGGCACTTTATTACTGGCATATAATCGTTGCAGCCACACAACGTCTGGAGACTCGCATGCTAAGCATCCATCTGGGAGATTACCCCGGTTCCATCTACGATACCGAGACCTACTTTAGGAACTCATACTTGGACTCATGGTTCGAAGACCCTATGGCCGCACAGATCATTAAAAGCGTGGACGGATCAGAGCTCATCGGCCCCCACAACATCGTAAGCAAGCAGCTGGGCTCGATCACCCCACTCGAACTGTCCGGCGGCGTTAAGACGCTGCTGCTGGTGCGCAATCTACCAAACATGGTGTTCAATGCATCCACTTGCGGAGATAACTGCGCCCGCTGGCTGCTCAAAATTGGCAAAGAGCAGGATGTGCTGGTGACCCTTTACCACATCATGAAATTTCCCTGGAAGCGTTTTGAGATTCGCATCAATAACGACGGCCGCATCGTCAGGAACATGCAGGAGTTCGTCGGTGCCACCAATGATTTTCTGGATGTTGATGAGTAATGAAAGGATCACACACCGTTGTCGTGGAGCGCGCAAAAGTCAAATACACGCTCACCTTTAAACGCAATATTTCCTTCATCCGCGGCAACAGCGGCACGGGCAAAACGACGCTCATCTCGATGATTCGCGACTACAACGACCGAGGACCGGAAAGCGGCGTTGCACTCAGCTGCGACGTGCCTTGTGAAACGCTTTCCGGCAGACGCTGGGAGCGCGAGCTTTCGATCATCGAAGATTCAATCGTCTTTCTAGATGAGGGCAACGAGTTTATCTACTCAAAGGACTTCGCCAAAACCGTAAACGGCTCGTCCAACTATTTTGTTCTAATATCTCGTCGCGATGCCAACGAGCTCCCCTACAGCGTTGATGAGATCCTGAAGTTAGTCAACACGACGAGTAAAACAATCAATGGCCGCAAGAGCGACAGGCGCTTCTACTCGGTGACCAAGCCGCTATATGACCACACGGCAAGCATGCTGTATCAGGATCTAAATGTTGGATTCGAGGTACCCGACGCCGTAGTTGTCGAGGATAGCAAATCTGGCTATCAATTCTACGACGCTCTTTGCAACCGGCTCGGAATCCCCTGCTATACCGCCACCGGCGTAGCAAATCTAAAGCGGACAATTCACGAATGCCCCGAGCAAAACGTTCTTGCCATTGGAGACGGCGCAGCGTTTGGTCCCTACATCGAAAAGGTGCTCGGACAGCGCGTTTACAAGAACGTTCGCTTGTTCCTCCCGGAATCATTCGAGTGGACACTTCTGCAATCTGGCCTCATTCCCAGTAACGACATTCCAAAAATCCTCAAGGATCCTTCGAGCTATATCGAAAGCCGCGACTACCTAAGCTGGGAACGATTCTTCACCGACGTATTGATCAAGTACTCGGCAGACACTCGCTACGCCTACAGAAAGGCAAAGCTCAATGAGCAGTACCTGAGGCCGCAGGCGATGAATGCAGTTGCAAACGTCTTGCCCGAGTGCCTGAAGGCAGACTAGACAGACTAGATATAGTGGGGAGGGCCAAGTTGGTCCTCCCCGTTTTTGTTACGCCTTCTTGATCACGTACACCAACCCTATGTCGCACCTGCGGCGCACAATCGACGCAAAGAGCCACGATGCTGGCAGCGTCATAAGCAGAGGCTTGCTCACGCTCGGCTCCAGCCCCCTTAGGCGCGCCGTATAACCAATCCACATCAGCAGCACAACAGCAGCTCACGCCACGGCTTCGGCCTAAACGTATACCCGGCAAGAATAAAGAATACCGGCATGTGAAAAAGCCCAGACCACCAAGCGGTCTGGGCTTAATAAACGATGGTGCTCCATGGCGGATTCGAACCGTCGACCTTGGGATTAGAAGTCCCCTGCTCTATCCAACTGAGCTAATGGAGCAAATAACCGCACGCCCAAGCAAGCGCAAGCCTGTCAGGCGCAAGTAATTATAACCTAGTTGAACTGCTCACGGTACGCCTTGCAGACCTCACTGACCGGGCCGTCCATGCGAAGGTCACCCTTCTCAATCCAAACGGCACGCTGGCAGATGCGCTCAACCTGCTCCATGGAGTGCGAAACGAACAGAACCGTCACGTCGCCGCTCTGGATAAAGTGCTGGATGCGGGCCTCGCACTTCTGCTGGAAGAACACATCACCGACGGACAACGTCTCGTCAACGATCAGAATATCGGGCTCGGTAATCGTCGCGATTGCAAAGGCAATACGCGCCACCATGCCCGAGGAGAAGTTCTTGAGCGGCATATCGACAAAGTTCTGCAGCTCAGCGAATTCGATAATGCCGTCAAAGTTGGCGTCGATGAACTCCTTGGTATAGCCAAGCAGGGCGCCGTTCAGATATATGTTCTCACGGGCAGTCAGCTCGGGGTCAAAGCCGGCACCAAGCTCAATCAACGGTGCGATATTGCCGTGCACCTTAACGCTGCCCTCGCTAGGCTCAAGCACGCCAGCGATAATCTTGAGCATCGTAGACTTGCCGGAGCCATTGGTGCCGACCAGGCCCACGACCTCGCCACGATGAATATCAAACGAGATATGCTTGAGCGCCCTAAACTCCTCAAAGAACAACTCGTGTTTGGCAAGCTTGATGAAGTACTCCTTGAAGTTGGTCAGCGACTCGGACGCCATGTTAAAGATCATGGTGACGTCGTCGACCTCGACAGCCAGAGGCTGCTCGCTGTAATCAACAACAGATTCAGTCATCACAGCACTCCTTAGATGTAGAGGATGAACTTGCGCTCGGACTTATGGAACACGGTGTAGCCAATAACAAGCGCAAGAACCGCCCAAGCGACGCACATACCAAACGTCATAAGCGAGGGCGTAGTCTGGAACAGGAAGATATCGCGCATAAACTGCAGGTAGTTATACATGGGATTCGCATAGACCAGAATGCGCACGAGATGCGGCATTTGCGCAACGAAGTCGGTCGTCCAGAAGATGGGCGTAATGTAGGTCCAAGCCGTAATGACGACGCTCCACAGATGCATGACATCGCGGAAGAAAACCGTGAGGGCGGAGAGCATCATGCCCAGGCCCATGCAGAAGCACATAAGCAGCAGTAGGCAGACAGGCAGCAGAATAAGGTGCCAAGAAGGCATAACACGGAACCACAGCATAACAATAGCTACGGCGACCAGCGAAAAGGCAAAGTTAACCAGCGAGAAGAGCACCTTCTGCACCGGGAAGACCCAGCGGTGCACCTTAACCTTCTTGAGCAGCGGGGCAGCACCCACGATCGACGTCAGAGCCTGGTTCGTAGACTCGGACATGACGGCAAAGGTGACGTTACCCACGATCAAATACAGCGGGTACATCTCGGGCGTAATCGAGCCATTGCGGCCCTGGGCAAAAATCGTCGAGAACACGATGGCCATGACAATCATCATCAGCAACGGATTGAGCACCGACCATGCGACGCCCAGAACGCTACGGCGATACTTGATCTTAAAATCCTTGGTAACCAGCTGACGAAGGATAAACGCGTCCTTCTCAAATTCGTTCTTAGCAAACGTCGCAGGCAGACTGCGAGTTTCTTGTTGCTTTGTCTGATCCGACACGGATGCAACTCCTTTACTCGTAATCGTTGACAAACGAACAGTATAGACCCGACGGCCCTGCAAACGATTCGCGCAACAAAACTGGAGAACTAACCCACATCTAAGGATGACAAGTCCAAACGGCTATACTTTCAAGGATTGAATGTGTAAGGAGCATTGAGTGAATTCTGAATCCATCGCCGTCATCATCCCCTGCTACAACGAAGCGCTCACAATCGGTAAGGTCGTCGACGACTTTCACCGCGAGCTTCCGCAGGCTACGGTCTATGTCTATGACAATAACTCGTCAGACGATACTTCACGCATCGCCACCGAACACGGCGCCACGGTTCGCTTTGAGCCCCGTCAGGGAAAGGGCAACGTCTGCCGCCAGATGTTTCGTGATATCGACGCCGATTGCTACCTGATGGTCGACGGAGACGATACCTACCCCGCCGAGGCGGCCAAAGCCCTCTGCGAGCCCATCCTTAACGGCACGGCCGATATGACCGTAGGCGATCGCCTTTCCAACGGCACCTACGCCGAGGAAAACAAGCGTGCCTTCCACGGCTTTGGCAACAATCTGGTCCGCGCCATGATCAAGTGGATCTATGGTTACAGCTTCGATGACGTCATGACCGGCTACCGTGCCATGAGCCGCCCGTTCGTTAAAACCTTCCCCGTGCTTTCCGAGGGCTTCCAGATCGAAACTGAGCTCTCGATCCACGCCGTCGACCACCGCTGGCGCATCAAAGATGTGCCCATTGAGTACCGCGACCGTCCGGAAGGTTCCGAGTCCAAGCTCAATACCGTGAGCGACGGCATTAAAGTCGTTGCGATGATCGGCATGCTGTTCAAGGACTACCGCCCGCTGAAGTTCTTCAGCCTCGTCGCGCTTCTGTTTGCGGTGATTGGTCTCGCCCTGGGCATGCCCATCGTTGTCGAGTATTTCCAGACCGGCCTCGTTCCGCGCTTCCCCACCGCCATGCTCGCCGCCTCGTTTATGTTCCTATGCGGCCTGAGCCTTGCGACCGGATTCATCCTGGATTCTGTAGCAAAGGTCGAAAAAAAGCAGTGGGAGGTTAACGTGTACAGCAAGTACGCCTACGACGACCAGCCCGGCCACCCTACTTCCATGCCAAGCGAGAGGTAGATCTTCCGCAAAATACTATTGGCACCACTGCGCAGATAGCCACCAACAAGAAAAGCCGCCGTTAAAGAACGGCGGCTTTTACTCTCGAAAAGTTAATAGCGGCTAGAGCGTCTTGATGTACTCCCCCAGCTCTTCCTCCCAGTCGGGCATGTGGAAGCCGGCAGCCTCGAGCTTGGACAGGTCGAGCGCGGAGTGGACCGGGCGCGGGGCGACGGGGCCCTCGGCGCTCGCGTAGTAGTCGGCGGTCGATACCGGCACGACCCTGTCCCCGTTGCCGTTGGCGGCCTCGAAGACGGCGCGAGCGATGTCCGCCCAGCTCTTCACCGCGCCGGAGCCCGTGCAGTCGTAGGTGCCGTAGGGGGCGTGCGAGCCCAGCACGTGGAAGATGGCCTCGGCCATGTCGCGCGTGAAGGTCAGGCGGCCCAGCTGGTCGTCGACCACGGTGACCTGCGTGAGCCCGTCCTCGGGGTCGGCTACGCGGTCGGACAGGCCCTTCATGGTCTTCACGAAGTTGTGGCCCTCGCCGATGACCCAGCTGGAGCGCATGATGTAGTGGCGCGGGCAGCCCGCCACGGCGATGTCGCCGGCGGCCTTGGTCTGGCCGTAGACGGACAGCGGGCTGAGGGGTTCCTCCTCGGTATGGACCTCCACGGTGCCGTCGAAGACGTAGTCGCTTGACACGTGGACCAGGGTGATACCGTGCTCGGCGCAGGTGCGGGCGAGGAGCGCCGGGCCGGTGGCGTTGGCCTTCCATGCGGTCGCGCGGCCCTCGGGGGTCTCCGCCCTGTCCACCGCGGTGTAGGCGCCGCAGTTGATGACCGTGCCGTAGAGCGACCAGTCGTACTTGCCGTAGGCCGCCGGGTCTGACATGTCGAAGGTGTCGATGTCGCAGAAGTCGAAGTCCTTGGCGACGCCGCGCTCCTCCGCCAGCGCGCGGACCGCATGGCCCAGCTGGCCGTTGCAGCCGGTGACGAGGGTGCGCTTCGGCGCCATGGGGACGACGTCCTTAAGGTACGGGTGGTTGAGGTCGGCTTCGGAGACGGTGGCCTCGTCGAGAGGGATCGGCCACTCGATGGCGAGCTCGGGGTCGGCGAGGTTCACGAAGGTGTACGTCCTCTTCAGCTCGAGGGACCAGTGGGCGTCCACCAGGTAGGTGTAGGCGGTGCCGTCCTCCAGGGCCTGGAAGGAGTTGCCCACGCCGCGCGGGACGTAGATGGCCTTGCTGGGATCCAAAACGGTCGTGAACACCTTGCCGAAGGTCTCGCTGCCCTCGCGCAGGTCGACCCATGCGCCGAAGACGCTGCCGCGGGCCACGGAGATGAACTTGTCCCAGGGCTCGGCGTGGATGCCGCGGGTGACGCCGCGGCTGTCGTTGTAGGAGATGTTGTTCTGGACGACCCTGAGGTCCGGGATGCCCAGGGCGCACATCTTGGCGCGCTGCCAGTTCTCCTTGAACCAGCCGCGCGAGTCGCCGTGGACGGCCAGGTCGACGACCTTGAGGCCCCCGATGCCGGTCTCGGCGACGGAGAGGTCCTTCTCGAATGCGATGTCTGCCATGTGGGAAAAGCTCCTATCGAAGAGGTTGGATAACCGGGGCCGCAGGGCATGGGGACGCAGGATCATCCCCATGCCCTGCGGCCCCGCGCGGGCGCCCCGCGGTGCGGTTCGCCGGGATGCGGCCTACTGGCCCTGCGCCTTATACCTGGCCTCGGTGGCCTCCTTGGCCGGGCGCCACCAGGACTCGTTGGCGACGTACCAGTCGATCGTCTGCTTCAGGCCCCCGGCGAAGTCGGTGTGCGCCGGCCTCCAGCCGAGCTCGCGCTGGAGCTTGGTGGAGTCGATGGCGTAGCGGCGGTCGTGGCCGGGGCGGTCGGCGACCCAGTCGAAGTCCTCGGGGTCGCGTCCCATCGCCTCCAGGATCATGCGCAGGACCGTGATGTTGTTCTTCTCGCCGTCGGCGCCGATGAGGTAGGTCTCCCCCATGCGGCCCTTCGTGAGGATGTCCCAGACGGCCGAGGAGTGGTCCTCGGTGTGGATCCAGTCACGGACGTTCTCGCCCTTCCCGTAGAGCTTGGGGCGGACGCCGTCGATGATGTTCGTGATCTGCCTGGGGATGAACTTCTCCACGTGCTGGTAGGGGCCGTAGTTGTTGGAGCAGTTGGAGATCGTGGTGCGCAGGCCGTAGGTGCGGGTCCAGGCGCGGACCAGCATGTCGGAGGACGCCTTGGTGCTCGAGTACGGGCTGCTCGGGTGATACGGCGTCTCCTCGGTGAACTTCGCCGGGTCGTCGAGCGCCAGGTCGCCGTAGACCTCGTCGGTGGAGACGTGGTGGTAGCGGATGCCGTACTTGCGGACGGCCTCCAGCAGGCGGAAGGTGCCCTCCACGTTGGTGCGCATGAACGGCTCGGGGTCGGCGATGGAGTTGTCGTTGTGGCTCTCTGCGGCGTAGTGCACGATGGCGTCGTGGCCCGGGACGATCCTGTCCAGCAGCTCCGCGTCGCAGATGTCGCCCACGACGAGCTCCACGCGGTCCGACGGCAGCCCGGCGATGTTCTCGGGGTTGCCGGCGTAGGTCAGCTTGTCCAGGACGGTGACGTGGACGTCGGGGTGGTTGTTCACGACATAGTGCACGAAGTTGCTGCCGATGAAGCCGCAGCCGCCCGTGACGATGATGTTCTTAGGTTCAAAAATCTCAGACATGAAAATCCAATCTGGAGCAAGTACAGCTTCTTTAGTATGCCGCAGGAAGTGACGCCGCGGCACTATTCAACAAAACTATCGGACATTTCGGCATGCGATAAGAGCCATGACCTTCGCAGAATTACTTCCCCTACAAAACGCCTCCGGAATGCAGTCTTTGTCGTACCGGAAGACCGAATTCCCAGTTTTATCGCGTAAGTACTTATAGAAGAAGTCTTCCCAGCTTTTAAACTTCTCACTGTTTACAAAGGCTTCTGGGGTTTCCAAAACCGCCTTAACATCTAACCCTGAAATTACGCCAGAGCTCAGCAGAAGCCACTCGAATGACTCGGGAAGACAAACCGTAACAGTATCGCGATGAATGTCTTGCAGCTTAAGGACGCGGTCCGCATAGCACCCAAATGCCGCTCCGTCCGCGACAACAAACACGCGATCGTCGAAATGCTGATCCAACCAGCCCAAAATCGCGCTGTTCGTCATGGCCGAAGCACAGGTAAGCTCACTATCAGCGAAATGCCGTTCAAAGAACTGGAAACCAGACTTACTGTCCTCGCATAGAAGGATAGAAAAGTCCTGTTTTGGCGCCGATCGGGAAATAGCATAACGATGATTTCCGCGATCTTGATAAACAGGGACGAAAGAATGGTATTTTCCGCTCGTCTTAATCTTGTAAATCTCATCCACGCTATACGGAAGATTGGGGAAATCAGCCCTTGAGATCAGCACGAAATAATTCGAGGAATACAGCACATGATGGGCAAACTCATCAGAATGGATCTCTTTTAAGCCCTCATCGACAAATACAATCGAGTCATGAACGGACGAAAGCTGGTTTCGCCAATCATAATCGGTCAGGGCGACACAGGGACAATCGCATTGCAAGGAGACACCCGACTGCTCGCCCGTTCGCATGTAGTCTGCGACCATGTCAAACAGTGTCGTCTTACCCGTGCCGCTATCGCCACGCACAATAGTGATGTTCCGCTTGATGGTAAATGTGTACTTAGTTCCCCTGCGGCGGGAAATCTTAACGAGATGCGAACCGTTCATAAGCAGCACCTACAGATACGGAATCGACTCGTGAATCAATTCGGCCATGTTGTGAACGATTCGGCCGCTATTCACGACTTTGATTTTAAAATCCTCGCGACCAAAGTCCATCACATGATAGAGATTCACAACGAGCTTGCGGTCTTTCGCCATGTCAAGAATCCACTTGGCACAGTTGTCACCACAGGTAGAAGCGTTAAAAATATGCTTACGATCAAATCTCATAAGCAGCAGCGTTTTCACGCCACCAGAAAGCTGGAGTGGGGAGATGGATCCAAGCACAGGGCTTTCGATGACGTTTTCGGAGACAACAACCGATCGATCGACATCTTTAATTATCGAGACTGCATAGGGATCCGTAATCCAAGAAGACCGGTAAGAGTTTTTGAAATATGTCGCTGTGTTGTAAATCGCTTCTGGCATATCGCCAAAGTAGACGCTTAACACATCCACTCCCAATCATATTGTCTTTATGGTCAACGTAATCATAACGAAAGGGGCCACCAGATAAACGGTGACCCCTAAAAGAAAACAAGCTTGCGCTAGTACTCGCGTGGGCTATTGACGATCTCGCCGGCGGCGACCTTCTTCAGGTGCTGCCCGTAGACCGACTTGCCGTAGGCCTTGGCGGCCTCCTCCAGCTCGGCGGTCGTGATCCAGCCGTTCTCCCAGGCAATCTCCTCGGGGACCGAGACCGGCAGGTCCTGGGAGTGCTCCACGGCGCGGACGAACTCCGCGGCCTCGTGCAGGCTCTCCATGGTGCCGGTGTCCAGCCACGCGTAGCCGCGGCCGAGGGTGACCACGGACAGCGTCCCCTCCTCCAGGTACATCTGGTTGAGCGTGGTGATCTCCAGCTCGCCGCGGGCCGACGGCTTAACCTCATGCGCCTTGGCGGCGACGTCGCCCGGGTAGAAGTACAGGCCGGTGACGGCGTAGGAGCTCTTGGGCGCGGCGGGCTTCTCCTCGATGGAGACGGCCCTGCCCTGCGCATCGAACTCCACGACGCCGAAGCGCTCGGGGTCGTCCACGTGGTAGCCGAAGACCGTGGCCCTACCGGACTCGGCGTTCTGGACGGCGCGCGTCAGGTGGCGCGACAGGCCGTTGCCGTAGAAGATGTTGTCGCCGAGCACCAGCGCGCAAGGCTCGCCGGCGATGAACTCCTCGCCGATGGTGAAGGCCTGGGCCAGGCCGTCGGGGCTCGGCTGCTCGGCGTAGGAGAGGTTGACGCCGTAGCGCGAGCCGTCACAGAGCAGGCGCTCGAAGTTGGGCAGGTCGGTCGGCGTGGAGATGACCAGGATGTCCCGGATGCCCGCCAGCATGAGGGTGGACAGCGGGTAATAGATCATGGGCTTGTCGTAGACCGGCAGCAGCTGCTTGGAGGTCACGAGCGTGAGCGGGTATAGGCGGGTGCCGGACCCGCCGGCGAGGATGATGCCTTTCATAAAAATCCTCTCGATTGACAATCGTTGAGCAAAAGCCGCTGATTACAGATGCATAGTTAATTAAATTATACGCACCGGCAGCAACCTCCCCGTCTTCTTATTTAAATCGGACAGCAGAAACACGCAACTCTTTCTGCATTTCTAGCGAGGCAACAAATGAAAAAGTACAATGAGCAGTGTCCAACAAACGAAAGGCAAACAATGCGAGTCGAAACAACCGGAGTATGCAGAGGAAACTGGAAAATCTACCAGCAGCTTAAGATTGAAGGCATCCATAAAGGCTCCAGCGTAACAGCCCAGGCGGCTACAGACGATAACCGCCGCTCACCTTTATCCCTCCTAAAATTCCGGGACAATAGTTGTGACTCGAACTCATACGTCCTTGTAGTCCCCGATCCCGATGCTCGCACCATCAAAATTGAGTTTAGCGAAATCGGCCAAGACGGTCGCACCCTGAGCAGCGACTCCCTTTCGCTCAATTGCAAGAACATCAAATGGGAGTCGCGCCTTAACTACAAAATTAAACCTGACATGTGCAGCAAACTCCGAAACTACGATGACGTTTCAGAGTTTGACATGGCAACGATTGATTTCTGGCAGTGTATCGAAGATTCAAGCGACTATATCCTTAGGTGCACGGTGAGAACTCCTTATCGTAGCGACTCGCAAATCAAACTTCGTTGTTTCGGTCGAACCCTTAATGAAGTTAATTTGAGCATCGTCAATTTCGGCTCGAATGTAACAAGCGTTGGATTTACGTCTGAGAAAAAGCAGCTTGAAACGCAGCTCTCAATTCGAATGCCAAAGGCGTTCGATCGTTACTACTTTATTATTGACGATCAAAATCACCCATCATTCAGTGCATTCGACTGCTTAACACCCGATAAGCTAGGCTTGCTTCTTGAGGAGACCAACTTTCTCTTTACCCATGCGCAGTTTGACCCTGAATACCCCGAATGGTTCACGGATCATAAGGCAACTATCGGCGCTCTGGAGAAGCAGAGAAAAATCGTCTTCAACAGCGCTCCGAAGTTCAGCGTTATTGTCCCTCTTTACAACACGCCCATTTCGTTCTTTAACGATATGGCCGAATCCGTAAAAACCCAGTCTTATGCAAACTGGGAGCTCATCCTAGTTAATGCGAGTCCTGACAATCAGGAACTAAAGGCTCGCGTTGAGCAGGAGAAGGCCCACGACAACAGAATTAAATCAATTAACCTTACCGAGAATAAGGGCATTTCTGAAAACACAAACGCCGGCGTTGCCATCGCTTCGGGTGATTTCGTTAGCTTCTTTGACCATGACGATATTCTTGAACCGGACTTGTTGTTCTCATATGCCGAGGCAATTGAAAACGATGATGACGTCGATCTTCTCTATTGTGATGAAGATAAACTCATGCCCGATGGAAAGCTAGCGCAGCCGTTCTTTAAGCCGAATTTCAATATCGATCTGCTCAGAAACAATAACTATATCTGCCATATGCTTACCATCCGTAAGTCTCTGCTTGACACTCTAGAACCGAACACGAAAGAGTTCGATGGAGCACAGGATCATAATCTGACTCTCCGCGCCGTGGAAAAGGCAAGGAAAGTTCATCATGTTGCAAAGGTTCTATATCACTGGCGCCTAAGCGAGACCTCCACCGCAGCAAATGCCGATAGCAAGCCGTATGCCACTATCGCAGGTATCAAAGCGGTCCAGAGTCATTTGGACAGGCTTGGGCTCAATGCGAAGGTCGAACAAGCGCGTCGTCCCTTTACATATAAAGTAACCTACGCTGTGCCAGATTCCCATCCACTCGTGTCGATTATCATTCCGACTAAAGACCACGCCGACATTCTGGACAACTGCATTACGTCAATTGTTGAAAAATCAACGTACGACAATTACGAGCTTGTCATAATCGAAAACAACAGCACAGAAAAGGCGACGTTCGATTATTACGATAAGTTGCAAGCAAAATATCCTGACATCGTTCATCTTGTAACTTGGGAACACGAATTCAATTTCTCCAAGCTCATGAACTTTGGCGTGGCTCACGCCAAAGGAAACTATCTCTTACTGTTAAATAACGATACAGAGGTAATTTCGCCCAATTGGATAGAAACCATGCTTGGCATCTGCGCACGTGAGGATGTAGGCGCAGTTGGTGCAAAACTCTACTATCCCGACAACACCATTCAGCATGCGGGCTTATGCGTCACTGGTGGCGTGGCGGGGCATCTTTGCCAAAGCATGCCAAAGGATAACTGGGGCTACTTTGCACTCAACGATGCACAACAAGACTTCAGCGCCGTCACTGCAGCTTGCATAATGACCAAGCGTAGCGAATATGAGAAAGTCGGAGGTTTCACGGAAGAGCTTCAAGTTGCATTTAATGACGTTGACTTTTGTTTAAAGCTACGCGAGATCAACGACCTGATCGTATACACACCCGAAGTCGAGCTCTATCACTACGAGTCGATTTCTAGAGGCGTTGAAAACAATACGGAGAAGCAGATTCGCTTCCACAAAGAGGTCGCATACATGAATTATCGCTGGGCAAAATACTATGTCGAAGGCGATCCGTACATTAACCCAAATTTCAGCGTGGGAGAACCCGGAAATCGCTACTATCATTTATAAAGTGTTAGCTTAATTCTGCGCTTTCTAATTTTAGCCTTATTAAAATGCGACTAATAGATAAGGGAATCGAGGGTCAACCCTCGATTCCCTTACTATGAATAATTGCATTCCATACATGATATACAGTTAAGAAGCGTTTGTGATTCGATACACAAGCAGGCGTTGATTCCGCATGCTGGCCAGTGTTAGCGCCGGAATAATTTAGCCAAATATAGTCGGCCGAGATTGACCAATCCCGGCCGACCCATTTTAGCCAACACGCCCGCATCTATGACTTTCCTATCGCATTCCTACATCCCCTCGGGCTGGATCCCCCTCACCTTC